>NZ_JBFBEA010000010.1:0-38018 GCF_040683495.1 Streptomyces sp. NPDC093544
AGGCGAACAAACCCTACGAAGTGTCCGATGTTGTCTAGGCCCACCGTCAAGCATCACCTGGGACCAGAACGTCAGCCATCACCTGGGACTAGACAGCCCTTACCAGCCCTTACCAGCGTCCCGGCACGGCGGGTCAGTGGCCCCGCCCGCCGCTGCCTGACTCCAGGGCCTCGACGCGGCCACGAAGGTCGGCAATCTGCTGAGCGGCCTCGGCCAGCGCACGTTCCAACGCCTCGACGCGGGCCGTCGTCCCGTTGGCGGGTGCAGTTGCCTCCGGGGCGTCGAGATCACCGGCCCCGTCGGGGTGATCGTGGTGGGCGACGAAGGCGCCCTTGCCGGGGCGGGAGACCGCCCACCCCTCCTGCTTCAACAGGGTCATGGCCTTCTGCACGGTCAGGCTCGCCGCCCCGAACTCCCGCATCAACACGGCCTGAGTCGGCAACGGATCCCCCGCGCCAAGTCCGCCGGAGCGGATCCGCTCGCGCAGGGTCTCGGCGATCACCTCGAACGTCAGCGGCACCCCGCCGCCCGCCGGCCTCCGCCCGCGCCGCCCCACCACCACGCCGGTCACCCCCGCTTTCCACGCCCTCTACCAGCGAAATCCGGCCCGTCCAAACCGGGAAACCGGCCCCACACTACCCGCGTCCCACCACCCGCAAAAAAGGAATCAGGAGGGATGCACTTGAATGCGCCGGTGAGACGATGTTAACGTCCCACACCCGCCGGTGATCACCACCGCGCCCCGCCGACCAAGCCCTACTGGTCCGGCCCCCGCGCCCAACTTCGAGGCGCCCCGTTCCCCTGTGAGCCGACAACTTGGGCCTGCCCACCCTTCCCCGCGCCGTACCGCTTCCGCGCTCCCGCCGAAAGGCCCCTTCCCCCATGCCCACACACCTCCAACACCCGTACCCCGCAGCCGTTCCAGCCGCCTCACGTCCCTCGTCGTCGACGTTGACGACGCCGACCTGCCCGACGCACGCCACCACCTCGGCGGCGAAAGGGCGGTCGGCGCTGGAGCGCCGCGCCAGGCTCACCACCAAGCTGGCGAAACTCGCCGCCACCGGCCAACTCGCACCCCTCACACGACAGATAGCCGGACTCGGCGGATGCGCGCACCCGATCCGCCTCACCGGGCACCGCACCCACCTGGACACCGCCACCGGCGAGATCCTCGACCACTTCGACTCCGGACAGCTCCCGGCGGGCGAACTGCTGGTCCGCTGCGGCAACCGCCGCGCCACCCGCTGCCCCGCCTGCTCCACCGTCTACCGCTACGACACCTACCAACTCATCGCCGCCGGACTACGCGGCGGCAAAACAGTCCCCACCAGCGTCGCCACGCACCCACGCGTATTCGCCACCCTCACCGCCCCCGGCTTCGGCCCCGTCCACAACCAACCCGACACCAGCCGCTGCCACTGCGGCCAACTCCATGCCGACGACGACCCGCTCCTCGGCACCCCGCTCGACCGTGACCACTACGACTACACCGGCGCGGTGCTCTGGAACGCGCACGCCCCAGCCCTGTGGGCACGCTTCACCACCCACCTACGCCGCGAGATCGCCAAGGCCGCCGGACTGACGCAGCGGACCCTGCGCCACCACGCCACGCTCTCCTACGCCAAGGTCGCCGAGTACCAAAAGCGCGGCCAGGTCCACTTCCACGCCGTCATCCGCCTCGACGGACCCACCGGCCCCACCAGCACCCCACCCGCCTGGGCCACCACCCAGCTCCTCGACCACGCCATCCACGCCGCCGCCACCCGCACCCGCGTCGCGCATGAAGGCCAGCCGCAACAGCCCGCCGCGAACACGCCCGGAGCCCGGCAGGTCGGCCGGGGCGATCGGCTGGTGTTCCGGTTCGGGCGGCAGATCGATGTCCGCGCAATCCGCAGTACGGACTTCACCGGTGGCGGCCCCGTCACAGACCGGCACGTCGCCAGTTACATCGCCAAGTACGCCACCAAGGGAGCCGAGACCACCACTGGCACCCTCGACCGCCGCCTCCGCTTCCTCGCCGAACTCGCCACCCACGACATCACCGACCACGCCCGCCACATGATCCACACCGCCTGGCACCTCGCCACCAAGCGACGGCACGCCCACCTCCGCCTGCGCCAATGGGCCCACATGCTCGGCTTCCGCGGCCACTTCTCCACCCGCACCCGCCACTACTCCACCACCCTCACCACCTCCGAGCCGAACGCACCGCCTGGCGAACCAGCCGACCCGACACCCAGACCCCAGCCCCAGCGTCGGCTGAAACGCAGGTCCGCCAGAAGGACGGCAGTCCGGTCGAGGACCGCACCGGACACCCCACCGACCTGGCCCCCGGTCACCACAACATCGCCAGTCAGCGCGTGGACACGGATACGACGCTGGTCATCTCCCACTGGAAGTACGCCGGAACCGGCCTCCTGCCCGAACACGAACACCTCGCCGACCTCCTGACCGCAACACGGCAGACCCGACCCGAGCAACCGATCCACACCCGGCGCTCGAAGCGCTCCAGCGACCACGCCGGCGACCGCGCCGGTCACCCGGTCGGTCACTCCACTGATCGGCTGCCCCGCGCTGTCCGGGCAAGGGCCGTCGCGTGACCGCCGGCACGGAACTCCTCACCGTCCCCCAGGTCATGGAACGCCTCCAACTCGGCCGCACCGCCGTCTACGACCTCATCCGCACCCGGCAACTCGCCTCCCTCACCCTCGGCCGCGCCCGCCGCATCCCCACCCACGCCCTCACCGACTTCATCCACACCCGACTGGAACAGGAAGCCGCCTGATGACCACAGCCCGCCCCGCTTCGTCCCGCCGCTCCCGCACCCGTGCGAACTGCGACGGGACCGTCTACCAACGCAAGGACAGCCGCTGGGAAGCCGCCGGATACGTCCTCGCCCCCGGCAACACCCGCAAGCGCGTCCACGTCTGCGGCACCACCGGTAAAGACGCGCTGACCAAGCTCACCGAGAAGATCGCAGCCAGTAACCGCGGCATCCCCGTTCCATCCGCGCAGGGCAGCCTGGCTGCGTACCTGACGTACTGGCTGGAGAACGTCGCCGTCCACCAGCTCCGCGAGAACACCCACACCCGCTACACCGCCGTCGCCCGGCTCTACCTCATCCCCGGCCTCGGCCGGAAGAAGCTCGCCAAGCTCGCCGCCAAGGACATCCGCACCTGGCTCAACCAGCTCCGCACCACCTGCCAGTGCTGCGCGCGAGGCATCGATACGGGCCGTGATGAGCCCCGATGCTGCGCCGTTGGGTCGTGCTGCTCCAAGCGGCTCTCGCCGCTGACCCTGGCCTACGTTCACTCCGTGCTCAAGTCCGCTCTGGAGCACGCGGTACGCGAGGAGGAGATCCCGCGCAACGTCGCCCGCAACGTCCTCACCGGCACACCCCGGCCCCGCCGCTTCGAACCCCTCACCGCCGAAGAAGCCCGCGAGTTCCTGGCCGCCACCAGCGGTCACCGATTGCAGCCACTGTTCGAACTCGCTCTGCACACCGGGCTCCGCAAAGGCGAACTCCTCGGCCTGCGCTGGGAAGACCTCGACCTCACCGGTGGCACCGCCAGCATCCGACGCACCCTCCAACGCACCAACACCACCGGCCCGACCGCCCTCCCGACCAAGACCCAGAGCTCAGAACGCCGCATCGCCCTGCCCACCACCTGCCTGCGCTCCCTCGAACAGCACCGCAACCGCCAGCGTCAGGAACGCGAAGCAGCAGGCAATAGCTGGCAGGACAGCGGCTACGTCTTCACCCGACTCAACGACGCCCCGATCGAAGGGGCCACCCTCACCCGGCACTTCAACACCCTGCTCCGCCGGGCCACCCTGCGCCGCATCCGGTTTCACGACCTCCGCCACTCGGCGGCGACCCTCCTCCTGGGACAGGGCGTAGAACTCGTCGTGATCAAGGAGCTGTTGGGCCATGCCCACATCGACGTGACCGCAACGGTGTACGCCCACGTCCGACTCCGCCTCCAACGCGACGCCATCGACCTCCTCGGCACCGCCCTCCGCAACCCCGCCCAGCCCGCCGCGCGGCCCGACGACGGCGACGAACCACCGCTTTGTGCAGCACCTGTCCGCTGACGTTGCCGTCAACTACTGCCGTCAGACGCCACAGAGGCCCCACCGGAAGATATCCGGTGGGGCCTCTGCTATTTCCTAGGACCTCTCGAACGTTTCGACCTTGGCACGATAGCCAGAACGCTCTCGTGAATCTGCAAAAATCTCCACAATGAAGTCAGGAAGAGCATTAGGAGAGGGCTCTCCGCCGCTCCCCCGACTACCTGGTTCTGCCTGCCAGTCCAGCAGATGCACAACAACTGCATATTGGCCACTATCGAGAGAGATCCCAACGGTTTCGGCTCCCGAGTAGTTCCCGACGCCTTCAAGACCGCCGAGCTCAAGCTCGCCATCAGAGATGAGTAGGTAGGGCTCCGACGAAACGAGCAAATACTCCCTCTCTCTCTCGCTCAGCTGCCCTGGAGACTCCACACCTCGCACCGCCGCCTGAAAAGCTCCGCCTCCACCGATGTTGAGGGGAACGAAGGCACCATCGGCGATCTGGCGTGCGAGGGCGGAGTCTTCAGCAACTTCGTCCTCCCACTGATCCAGCTCGCTGACGTGCGCGAAGACACTTGTGCGCCAGATGCCGAACATGCCGGCATCGGTCGCTACAGCGCGGGAGACGTTCAGGTCTCGCAACTGCATTGCCCTACCTCACCTAACACCGTCTGACTGTGATCGTGATGCTACACACCAGATCACCTGGCTGTAGACCCTGCCTCTTCAGCTGGCCAGAAATCTGGGAGCCCAAGCTTCGATTGACGGAACTGTCGAGTGGCCACATATTACTGACGTCGTCAGCCCCACCAAGCTGGAGATCAATCTTGTGGTCGATATCACTTCCTGAAACCGTATTGTTTCCAGCTCGACGCCAAACATCCGCGGCGCTTCCGGAGCGGTTGACCTTGGTGACAACGAGCTGTTGCGCGTCATTCAAAGCCGCGACCTTGGCATCCGCAGCGGCAATCTGCTCCGGCGTCCAATCCGGCTTATAGGTCAGCTCAAGATTCGCCCCGTTGCAGTTATGAACCAAGATCGGCGTGTCGCCCGCGAGTACATAGTACGTATGGACCTCATCGATCGTCAGGTCGTGTGTGCGCTGGCGCTTCGTGTAGTGCTTGACCGCTGTGATCTGGACGTGGGTGCCGGCGCTGGTGCGGAGGTGTTGGCCGGGTTGGAGGGTGCCGGCGTCGGACCAGGTATTGAGGTCGGGGACCCAGAAGGGGTGGGTGTCGGTGGCTGTGATGGTGGAAGGGCCGTCGGAGGTGGCGACGGTGAGGGTGGTGAAGTCCTTGTCGTCCTCCGTGGTGATGGTCCGGACGACCTTCCGTTTGACCGTCTTCCCGGTCTCCGGGTCGGTGACCAGGACCACGTCACCGGTCTTCAGCTCCTGGATGTCCTTCGTCGTACCGTCGGCCATGAGGACCTGGGTGCCCGGCAGGAAGCTGTGCTTGACGAGGCAGGATTCGGCCGACTCCAGGATCTCGTCGGCCCATTTCTGCTCCTTCTTCCACTTCCCCACCGCCCTGGCGATCTTCCAGGCGCCCTTGATGAGCTGCGTGCCCTTCTTGAACACCGCGGTCCACGGGATGACGCCCATGAGCAAGCTGGCGCAGCCGGAGACGCTGCCTGAGATGCAGCCCTGGAGGTCGGTCAGGCCGATGTAGTCCTTGAACAGCTCCCAGCCGACCTTCTTGACGATCTCGATGACCGGCGTCTGCTTGATCGCTTGAGCCTTGCCGACATTCGCCGTCTGCTGGCTCGGGGTCACCTTATGAGTGGTCGGGTTGTAGCCGACGGACTCCTGGACCTCCTTGGAGCAGTTGTCCAGGGAGTACTGGCAGGAGTTGGGGCGGGAGCCGATCTCGGTACCGGCCGGGTCGCTGAGGGTGGTCGGGTTGTTGTTGCTGTAGGCGTAGCCGTTGAGGGACTGCGGGTCGTTCGGGTTCAGGATCGGGTCCACCGAGAGGAAGCGGCCCGTCGAGGGGTCGTACTCTCTCGCGCCCAGGTGGGTAAGTCCCGTCGTCGCGTCCCGCGTTCCGCCGACGAAGCCCTTCTCACCGGGCCAACTCGTGGGTGCCGCGCCGCGTGCGCCGCCGAACGGGGTGGAGCGGCGCTGCTGCACCGTCAGGTCGGTCGCGTTGACGGCGAGTTCGCTCGTGCCGTGGTGGTCCCCGAGGAGGAAGCTGAGTTTGTTGTCGTCGGTGCGGATCGCCGTGTTGCCGCCGCCGAGGTCGTAGTAGCGGGTGGCCTTCCCCGTGGTGGAGCCCTTGGTGAGGGTGAGTTCGGTGGCGCCGAGGTAGACGGTGGTCTCGGTGTCGGTGCGGCGGATCAGCCGCTCGCCGTCGGCGTCGTACACGTACGAGGTGGTCTTCGCACTGCTGCCGGCCGGTTCGGTGGCCTTGGAGAGATGGCCCTCGGCGTCCCATTCAAGGGTCTGCTTGTTGCCCGCTATGGTGCGGGTCTCGGTGTCGCCCGTCGCGGTGTAGGTGAAGCTGTCGGTGGCCGTGCCCGTGGGGCCTGTGGTGTCGACGCTGGTGACTCCGTGCGGACGGGTGGAGCCGGCCGGCGGGTATCGGTAGGTGAGCTTGAGGTCCTTGGCCGGGTCGCCGGTGCTGTCGTGCCTGGTCTCAGCGGTGCGGTTGCCGCTCTTGTCGTAGGCGAACGACTGCCAGTACGCGGCCGGGCCGCCCAGGACCGCGGCGGTCGGACTCGCCGCGCAGGTCGTCGTGGACTGGGTCCATGCCTCGGTCAGGCGGGCCAGGTAGTCGTACTGGAAGCACTGGGTGTCGGTGCCCGAGCGGGAGACGTCCGAGATGGAGGTGACGTTGCCCGCCTCGTCGTAGGCGTAGGTCGCGGACCGGTCGGTGCCGGTCACGTCCTCGCGGTCGACACGGGTGTTGTGGAGCCGCTGAGTACCCCACTCGTAGTCGTTGGTGACCTTCACCTGCTTTGCGCCGACCGCCTGGTAGACGAACTGGAGCGGCTTGCCGGTGAAGCTGTAGGTGGTGTCGGAGATGTAGGTGATGCCGCCTGCCGCGCTGAGCGTCTTGGGGCGCTGGATCTCGTCGTACGTCGGCGTCAGTGTCTCCGCGGCCAGCGAGCCGGCCGCCGGATAGCTCTGCGACTTGACGGTGTTGTCGAGGTTGAAGGTGGTACTCGTCAGATACGTGCCGGCCAGGGCCTCCTCGCCGGTGACGGACGGGATGGCGACCGAGGTGCGCTGAGGGCGGTAGAGGTTGTCGTACATGCTGTAGGTGGTCTTGTACGCGAGTCCGCTCACCCCGCCCACGTACCGGGTCGACGTGGAGAGCTGGCCCTCGGCGCCGGTCGGGTCCCAGACCTGCTGGGTGAGCAGCGGCCCGGTGGCCTCACCGTCGTGGGTCTCGGTCACGCGGCCGAGCCCGTCGTAGACCTGGGTGACCTTCCGGTTGCGACTGTCGGTGGTGGACACCAGTTGGCTGCGGTCGTCGTACACGGAGACCGTGTCGCCCCTGTCCGGGTCCTTGGCCAGCGTCTGGTTGCCGCGCTGGTCGTAGGTCCAGCTCCAGACGTTGGCGGAGGGGTCGGTCAGCTTGGAGAGTTTCGCGGTCGGCGTCCACTCGTACTGGGTTCGGTCGTACCCACCGGTCGGGGTGGCCGCCTGGTACTGAAGCAGATCGGTGACGTTGCCGCGGGCGTCCTGGATCGTCGTAGTGGGAGTGGCGCCCTTGGGCGGGGTGACGGAGACCCTGTCGCCGCCGTACTCGGTCCGCGTCGTGGACAGCACCGCGCCGAAGTCGCCGTTGCCGGCGATCTGCTGGGCTGTCGTGACCCGGCCCAGACCGTCGTACGTGTTCAGCGTCTGGGACTCCACCCGCAGCGGGTTGTCGAGCTGGAGCAGGTCCGGCGAGGGTGCACTCTGGTCGTTGTAGTAGGGGGCGAACTCCTTGGCCACCAGGCCGCGTTCGTCGTAGAAGGTGTCCGTGACGAGGCGCTTCCCGTTCGGTCCGGGTGCCTGGGTCTGGCGTTCGCGCAGGAATCCGTCGAGGAGTTGGTACGTCGTCTGCTGGGTGCCGTCGTTCTTCAGGGTCCGGGTGCCGACCGCGATCGGGCCGCTGCCACCGTTGGCGTACGTGAACTGATAGTTCGGTGTCTCCTCGTTGGCCATGGAGCGGTTCGGCAGCCAGATCCCCAGGCTGCGGCCGAAAGCGTCGTAAGTGGTGTCGGTACGCTTGTTGTTGGTGTCGAGCACGCTCGTCGCCAGACCGCGCAGACCGTCGTAGGTGGTCTTGGTGACCTGCGTGGTGGTCGCGACCGTGGTGGCGGGCGGGGTGGTCACCGTCGACGTGGTCGGGAAGCCCGTGGTCGGCGAGTAGGCGGTGGTGGTGGTACGGCCGTCCGTGCGCGCGGTGCGTACCGGTGCCGTGGTCTCCGCGGCCGTGACGGTCGCGGAGATGTCCTTGTCGGTCAGTTGGCGGCCGTAGGAGTCGTACGTGCTCTCGGACTCCAGGTAGGTCGCGGTGGTGCCGGTGTGCTTGGACAGAATGGCGGTACGAGTGGCGTCACCCTTGGTCGGGGCCACTCCGTAGCCCTGGCCGTCATAGGCGGTACGTACGTCGGCGATGACGTCCTTGCTACGGTCGGGGGCGTCGGCGCACTTGACCGCTACCGTCTCCACGCGGGACGGGGAGTCCAGGATGTACACGCCCGTGTTGTCGACGTAGGTCGTGCGCGTGCACTGGTTGTCCTTCGAGGTGGTCTCGTCCCCGAAGTCGTCGGTCTGGATCACCCGGCCGACGCCGCCGGCCTCGAAGGTGTTGGACTTGTACGTCGTACGCCAGTTGCTGCCCGCGCCCGCGTCGAGCGAGGTCCAGGTGCGGGTGTTCGCGGTGCCGGTCAGGTTGGCGGTGGTGGTGCCCCAGAGCCGGACGCGGGAGGCGGTCTGGCGGTGCCAGGGCGTGTTGACGGTCTTCTCCAGGACCTTGCCGCCGGGACCGCTGTAACTCTCCGTCTTGTACTCGAAGCCGGCCGCGGAGTCGTGGTCGGTGATGGTGCCGCCGTTGTCGTCGGAGACACTGACGGACTTGGTGCCGCCTGTCGGGGCCGCCCGGTCGCCGTCCATTCCGCGCAGGAAGTAGTGGTCGGTCTGCGACTTCATGCCGACCGGGTCCTGGCCACCGGTCTGCACGCGGACGTGGGCGTAGCCGCGCCAGGTGGACCAGGTCTTGTACTTCTCCTTGGTCAGGCCGTCATCGTCGTCGTAGTGCCAGGCCGCGCCGTCCAGATAGCTGTAGCGGGTGACCATGTCCGGCGAGGACTTGGTGCGGTCGGTCTGCGTGACCGCCTCGACGACGTACTTGTTGAACCACTGTCTGGTCGGGTCCGCGTCGCCCTCCTTGGTGAAGTACACCGGGAAGCAGCGCGTGGTGTTCGTCTGGGGCGTCGGCAGGTCGGACGCGTCGCAGACGGCCGTGGAATAGGTGACGTCGGTCTGGCCGCCCGACTCGTCGGTGATCGTCGCCAGGCGCTCCTTGATGAAGGGGGCCGTGTCGTCGCCCTCGATGTCGAGCCGATTGGCGCGCTGGTCGTAGCCGAAGGTGACCTTGGGCAGGGTGATCTCGGGGGTGGCGGACTTCCCAGTGTGCTGAATGGACGTCAGCAGTAGCTGGTAGTCGATGTCCGCCGTGCCCCAGTGGTGTTCGAACGCCCATGAGTCGATGGGCGTGTAGGTACCGTCGGGTTTGAGCACACTGGCGGTCAGACCGGTCAGCCGATTACGGGTCCAGAAGGACGGCGAGGGCGAACTGGTGCAGTCCGCACCGGACTTGCAGTTCAGGTCCCATGGAGTGTCGTACCAGTAGAACGACTTGTCGTCGATCGTGGACGCCTCGCACGTCACCCCGGTCTGCCGCAGGCACCGTTCGGCGGAGGTGAAGGAGACCCGGCCGAGCGCCTTGGCCGAGTACACCGAGGAGCTGCGCAGACCGTAGTCGATGTGGTCGAGGGAGCCGCCGCGGACGTACTTCGTCTCGTCCTCGGGCTTGAGGTTGCGGCCGTAGTAGTTGATTTCCTGGTTGTAGTAGTACGTGATGGCGTTCCCGTACGCGTCGACCGCGTAGTCGAGGTTCCACCGCCAGCCCTGCTGGCACCAGGAGTCGGCGAAGGTGGCAGCGTGGCACGGCTCGTCGGTGTCGTTGCCGTACACCGGCACGGTCCAGGCGGAGTTGGTCTCGGCGCTGCCCGTGGACCAGCCCGGCAGGCGGTTGTAGCCGAAGTGGTACTGGGTGCCGTCGGTGGTGGTGAGCTTCCAGTACTCGTCCTTGCGGGCGCCGTTGGCGCGCACGTCAGCGGTGGCGTCGGCGCCGTAGATCCGCTCGACCTTGGTGCCGTCGTCGCCCTTGATCCGGAAAGTGTTGGTGCCGGTGGCGACGAGTTCACCGGAGTGCCCGTTGAAGGACACGGTCGCGTTGTCGTACGCCCAGCACAGGTCGCCCACCTTGATACCGGCCGAGTTCTTCACGTCCTCATCGGCGCAGGGCTTGTAGCTGCGCTCGATGAAACCGGGCCACAGATCGAAGCCGTCGCCGACCCAGGAAGCCTGGTTGTTGCTGTTGGCCGTACGGCCGTCGATGCCGCCGGAGGAGTAGCCGAGGCCGAGCTGCGGGGTGAAGGAACCGGGCACGTCAGTGACGGGCAGGCTGTAGGACCAGGTGAAGTCGCCCGTGTTGAGGTTGGTGTTCCAGGCCGAGGACGCCGACAACTGGGTTGCCTTGTAGTCGCCGTGGTCGCTGGAGGCGGCGGCGGTCGCCGCGAGCATGAGCGGCTGCGAGGCCGGTACGGCGACGGAGGACGCGGTGAGGGTCTGGGCCTCGGCATCGCTGTCGGCCGCGACCGGGGTCGGCGTCGAGCACTTGGCGGACCCCGGATCGGTGGCGGCGCAGGCGGGCAGGCTCACCAGCTTCAGACGGGCGGCGTACGCACCGCCGTACGCCTGCGCGAACGCGGAGTAGTCCACGCTCACGTCCACGGACTGGCCCGAGGCACCGGCCGCGCGCCGTACGGAGAACAGCATCCCGTCGACACCGGCTCGCTCCGCCGTGTCCTGGTCGAGGACCTGGACAACCGCCTTGCCGGTAAAGGGCGTTCGGGCGGCCTTGTCCTTCCGTGGGGACGTGGTGAGCGAGACGGGCAGGTCACCGTCGGCAGCCTTCGGGGACACGGTCAGCGTCGCCGAAGCGGCCTTGGGCAAGGCCTCTTGGGGCGCTTCCTCCGGCACCTTGGACTCGCCGTCGCCCTTGCGGGGCAGCATCGTCGGGGTACTTCCGGGCACCGGCTTCTCGGACGCCGGCATCTTCGGCGAGCCAGTGGATTCCTGCGCCTGGGCGACCGAGACCTCGATCAGCCCGGCGACCATCACCGCGGCGAGCACCACGGCGATCCGCGCCCTGGTCCGTCGGCGTATCTTCGCCGTTCTGCCTCGCTTCATGCCCTTCCCCCCACTTCGAAGTGCCGCCGTCCTGAATGCGCGCCGAGAGATCACCGTTCACGGCCCCGGAATCGTGGGCAGGCCCACGTAGTCCCGGCTGCCGAGCGCGGCAATCTGGGTCTCGCTCGCCGCGCCCTGAAGCACCCACACGTCGTCGATGGCCCCGCTCCAGTACTCGCCCCATGTACTGGTACCGGTCTTGATCCGGCCCAACTGAAGCCCCTTGCCGGCCGCGAACGGCAGCACCGCGGAGTCCCACGACACCTGTTCCGTGCAGGCCGGATCGTCGGCCTCGCCGTCGTCGTTGGCGTCCGCGCAAGGCCTGACCTGCGTCTGGCCGTTGATGTACAGCAACATCTGGCCGGCGAAGGCGTCGTAGACAACGGTGATGTGGTCCCAGGCGTCCACGCCCTGGAAGGACGAGTGCTCGGCTGTCGACACGGTCGCCGAGGTCGCGTCGGCGTTCGCCATGACGAGCTGCCAGCGGCCCGTGTTCGCCGGGGCGGTCTTGTCCGGTACGTAGCGCACAGCGAACCCGTTGGTGTTCGTCCCGGCCATGCTCATCACCGTGACCGCCTTCTGCGGGCGGGCGGGTGTGGTGACCCAGGCCGACACCGTGAAGCTGGTGCTGGTGTCGACGGGCGAGGCAGCGGTCGACGCGTAGGCGGTGCCGGTGCCGTTCAGCAGCAGTCCGCCGTCGCCGACCATGTTGCTGCCGCCGCTGAGGTCGATCTGCGCGCCGGCGCCCAGGGTGAGGGGGTGCGCGGTGTGGTCCTCGCGGACCAGGTCATCGGGCGAGGTGGCCGGGCTGCCGGCCGCGGCATCCAGCTTCCAGCGCCCCTCGACCGTCGGCCGGCTGTCGAACTTCGCGGCGATCTCGGGAGCGGACAGCGCACGGTCGTACACCTGCACGTCCGAGATCTGGCCGGGGAAGAAGCTGGTCACGGTGCCGCTGACGGCGCTGGCACCGATCCGCAGCGAGCCGGAGGCGTAGAACGGGGCGGTGACCTTCGCGGTCGCCACCCACTTGCCCTGCACGTACAGCCGCAAGTCGTCGGTGACGGCGTCGTAGGAGCCGACCACGTACGTCCACTCACCGCCCGGGGCCAGTGCCGGATTGCCCTGGGTGGCCCGGATGGGCGTGCCGGTCGTGGTGTCCTCGGAGTACTGGTTGACCGTCCAGCCGTAGGCCGCCGAGTAGTACAGCTCGAAGCCGGGCTTCACGGAGCCGGCCTGGCTCACGATCACGGCGGGCTGATCGGGCTTGGTCTTGGCCAGCTTCACCCACGCGCCCACGGAGAAACTCACGGTGTTGCTGATGACCGGGCCGACCGTTCCGGCGTAGTCATCGACGCCGTCCAGGGTCAGCGCGGTGCCCGCGCGGCCCGCCTGGCCGAGCTTCGCCCCACCACCGAGGACGGCGGGGTGCACGTCCGCGCGGCCGGTCATCCGCGTGGTCGCGATTCCTTCGGCGTCGGTGGCCGGTTCGTCCAGCGGGAAGACGGTGCGGGCCTGGCGGCCGTTGCCGATGGTGCCCTTGGCGTAGAGGTCGCTGACCTCGGTGGCCGAGAGGGGCTTCTCGTACAAACGGACGTCGTCGATCGTGCCCGGGAAGTGACTGACCGCCCCGCCCTCGATGTTGCCGGCGCCGATCTGGAGTCCGCGGCGGGCGTCCCACGGCGTGGAGTACGAAGTGGTACCGGCGAGCGTGCCGTTGACGTAGAGGGACAGCAGGTCCGAGCCCGTTCCATAGGTGCCGACCAGATGCACCCACTCACCGGCCTTGGCCCCGCCGGCCGCCGGCTGCATCGCACGGACCGGGGTGGCCGTGGCGGTGTCGGCCGTGTACTGGTTGAACACCCAGCGGTCGTAGCCCTTGGAGTAGTACAGCTCGAAGCCCGGTGCGTAGTTGCCCGGCTGTGCGGCGATCACGGCGACACCGTCGGGGATCTTGTCGAGTTTCACCCAGGCGGCCACGGAGAAGGAGGCCGAGGTGTCCACGCTCGGGATGTCGGAGACCAGATAGTCGTCCACGCCGTCGAAGTGGACCGCGGTTCCCTTCTTACCCACCGTGCCGAGGGTGGGTCCGCCCATCACGTCGAGGGTGCGGGTGCCCGCGGTGCCGGCGGCCTGGGTCGCCGTGGACGCGTCGTCCAGTTTCCACTCGGCGCGCGTCGGCTGGCCCGACTTCACCCGGAACACGTAGCGGGAGGGTTCGCTGACCCGGCCGGAGGCGTCGACGGCTTGCACGTAGAGGAAGTTGGTGCCGGACCGGGTCGGGCGGAAGCTGATCGTGCGGGCCGCGCCGGCCGAGGTGGCGACCTCGTTGGCGGAGGAGGCTTCCTCGTTGACGCCGTACCAGTACTTCACGACGTCCGTGTCCGGAGTGTCGAGCGTGAAGGTCCCGTAGCGGCCCACTCCGTCGTAGAGCGGGTCGTTGGGGTCGGAGTCGTCGGCGGCCGGGTAGTCGCCGGAGGCGATGGAGGGGCCGACGGGCACCGAGGTGTCCCAGACGAAGTAGCAACTGGTGGCCGATCCCGCGGCCGACCATGGTGACGCGCTGTAGTAGTTGCCCTCCTCGTAGTCCCAGCTCCTGGCCACCCAGGCCACCGTCGTGTTCTTGGGGATCTTCTTGCTGCCGAGCGTCTCGGTGAGGGTCGTGCTGAAGTCGGAGCCGGACGCCTTCGGTGTCATCCGGGCGGAGGTCCACTGGGCCTTGAAGCCGGTGCCCGCGTCCCACAGCACCTGGAACTGCACGCTGACGCGGTCGGCGTCGGGGTCCTTCACATTGCTGGCGGTGAGCTTCGGAAGCGAGCGGATCGAGACCTTCTTCTCGGGCTTCTTGCAGGTGGCGCCAGGGGACATCGTCAGTTGGCTCATGGCGATCTGCTTGGGCGGCTGGTTGTACTTCACCCGCAGGTAGGCGTCGTCCGAGAACCGCTTCCAGCCGTACTTGTCGTTCTCGTCGGCCGCTTTCAGACCGAACGACGTGGTCGCCGAGTCGTGCGAGGAGGCGTACTTCACCGCTGCCGTGGCATTGAACTCCACATCACCGGCAGCGCAGGAGGAGCTGTTGCCCTTCGCCACGTCCTTGGAGTCGAGGAGGTCCAGCCAGTTGTCGGCCGAACTGTTCCAGGTGGTCTCCGAGGTGAAGTTCTTGGTGCGCCACAGTTGCACCGAACGCCCGTCGCACGACCCGGACCAGGTCTCGTGCGCCACGAAGGTCGCGTTGAGGATCGTCTTGCCGGAGAACCTCGACGTGGGGAACTTGTAGAACAGCCGCTTCACGTCGTACGGCGCGCAGTAGTCCCAGCCGCAGTAGCCCATGCCGGCGTCCGAGTCACCGTTGAAACGCCACTGCGGCGAAGACGCCCAGTAGCGCGAGGCCATCGTCCACTCCCCGGCCTTCGGGGTGTAGCTCTGCGGGTCGATGTAGACCGGGAAAGTGGTGTCGTCGTCGGTCAGCAGCGCCTGGTCCGGGGTGAGCCGGAGTCCGCCGCCATCGGCGGTGACATCGATGTCGACAGGGGCGATCTTCGCGGCGTCGCCGGGGCCTTCGGCGGCATCGTCCGCAGCTTGGTCTGCAGCTTCGTCTGCACCTTTGTCCGCACTGGAGGCGGCCTGCGAGGTACTGAGGGTGCGGGCGGTCGCCGGTGTGGGCGCCGTGGGTGTGGGCGTTGCCGATGTGAGCGTTGCCGGTGTGGCCGCCGTCTGCGTCGAGTCCCACATGAGGGGCCTGGCGGCCTGGAACACCGTGCCGCCCGCGGTCTCGTCGACCGCCTCCAGACCTCCGGCGTCCGTGACGCTCAGGTCGAGCCCCGGCGAGTCGACGCCCAGCTCCAACTCGGCGAGCGCGGGGTTCGCGGCCGCCTCAGGCGTCTTGACCACAAGGAGCTGGGAGTAGCCGTCGGTGGTGGCACGCATGCTGAGGTCGACGTCCGGCAGGACATCCGCGTAAATGGCGGTGTCCCCATCGAGCGTGGGTACCGGGAGGGCAGTGGGCCAGGAGAACGACAGTTGCTTGCCGGTGCGGTCGAGCGTGACGAGGGGACCGCTGCCGCCACCGGAGAAGGCCAGGCCGACGGCGGCCGCGTTCGGCGTGACCCTGCCGTCGGACCGCTTGACCAGGGTGTTGTCGATCGCCTTCCACTGCCCGGCGACCCGGGTCCGCACCGGCCTGAGGTGCTGGATCTCCTCGAACTGGCCGTCCGGCGTGGCGTACACCTCGGTCGACTCGCCGCGCAGGGAAGTGATCTCCACGTTGACGCCACCGACTTCGGCGGCGTCCTGCGCCTTGTCCACGGTGTCGGCCGTCCTCGGCGTGTCTTCGACGGCCGCGGCGCCGGACTTCTGCTCGCCGGAGGTTGCCGCGGACTTCGACTCCGTTGCCGCGGCAACGGATTCCGACTCAGCGGTGGTCGCGGACGCCGCGAACCCCGTCGGCTGTACGGCACCCACGATCACAGCGCCTGCAACAACTCCCAGAACAAACCTGCCAGTTCGCGGCAATCTGCCACCCGGCCGCCCGCCTGACACACCCATGTCCCCGCCCTCCCCCACTCCACAGTCCCCACCTGGAGTCACACCCGTCACAAAAGTGGAAGGAGTTTAGGCAGGACTTACATGCACGCGTCAACAGAGATTCGGGGATGGGTCACCGGTTGGCCTGAACCGGTTCAAGTGACGGACGTCGCCAAGGCAATGCGCGAGGTACAGCCAAGGCTGGAGATCCTGGTGTGGATTGCTGCCTGCGCCGGACTTCGCCAGGGCGAGGCTTTCGGACTCACACGGCATGCCGTGAACTGGGATCAGGATCAGCTCTACGTAGAGGAGCAGCGGCAGGCAGGCATGTCCGCAAAGCTCAAGACCCGGGCCAGCTATGCCACGCTGCCGGTGGATCACTTCTTGATCATGCGCTTGAAAGAGCACATAGCGACTTTCCCTCAGGTCGCGCCGGTCTGCGCGGAGTGGGAGCGACAGCGGACGGCCAAAGGCTATGCACCACCGCCGGATGAGGGTCTGATCGTGACCAACCGCTACGGCCGCCCCCTCAAGCAGGAGTCTTTCCGGCGAAACTGGAAGGCTGCCGTGAAGCTGGCGGGCCTGCCTGACCAGACGCGGTTTCATGACCTGAAGCACTTTTACACAACACGGCTCGGCGCATCAGGCGACTTCGATCCGAAGACGGTTCAGGCTCTGTCACGTCACGCGGAGTTCTCGGAGACCTGGGACACCTACGCCCACCCCCCGCTTGCGGTCCAGGGCGTGAAGGTCGAGACGTTCGGTTCCTTGTTCGCCTCGGCGTGACTCTGTTCCCGCGCGCGGGAAGTTCAGCCGGCCGGGCAGTTGGGGCTTGACCCGACCCGACCTTGTTGAGCAAGACTCACTGTCAGTTTCGAGGCTACCCGTCGCAGCGCGAGGGGGTGCCGGTCCGTGGAACGGCCGGTGCACTCGATTCGACCCCGATTCGACCCCGTGAGTATGAACAGAGTGGATCAGCGCTCTGACCAGGGAAGATGGGGTGCGGCGGAGGCTGCGGGTGTTTACTCGTGGTACACGTGAAATCACCGCAAGATGAGCGCCATCCATTGGTCCGGCCGGTCCAGCGCCTTGAAGCCGAGCTTCTCGTAGACACCGTGCGCGTCCTGCGTGGCGAGCAGCACTCGGCGTACGCCTAGCGGTTCGAGGTGCCCGCGTACGGCGGCGACCAGCGCGGTGCCCAGCCCCTTGCCCCGGGCCACCGGGTCGACGTAGACGTCACAGAGCCAGGCGAAGGTCGCCTCGTCGGTCACCACGCGGGCGTACGCGACCTGCTCCCCTGAAGTCCCGTCGTACACACCGAAGTTGAGCGACCCCGCGATCGCGCGCTCCTGCGTCTCACGCGAACGCCCGAGGGCCCAGTACGCGTCGGTGGAGAGCCAGCGGTGAACTCGTTCAATGTCGATGCGTGCGGAGTCGGCGGAGATCTCATAGCCCTCGGGGAGGCTCTGTGTGTCGGTCATACGGGGACAGTCGCAGCTCGGGCTGCCGGGGGTCGAACGGTTTTCCGCCCCCCTGTGCCGTCACGCGTCCCCCCGCACCGCCACCCGTCGGCTCCGCCCCGGACCAGGCAAGGCCCGGTTCAACCGGCGCTACCAGTCGTAGACTTGCCACCACGGATCGCTACTCCCGTACAGCAGGACGAGGAGGCAGTTCAGATGCGTGCAGTAAAGGGCGACCAGTTGGTGCAGCACGGCCGGGTCGTCGGGCAGCAGGACAAGATCTCGGAGATCGTCGAAGTCATGGGTACGGAGGGCACTCCCCCGTACCGGGTGCGCTTCCAGGACGGGCGCGAGGCCGTGTGCTCGCCGGGCCCGGACTCCGAGATCCGGCACAGGGACACCGGCCGGTAGATCAGCGCGCGGACCGTGCCGGCTGCTGGTAGTGGTCGGCGACGACGCGTGCCATCGCACCGATCCGGTCGGCCCCGACCTCCTTGGCCGAGAAGAACACATGCCCGCCGACCTGCGGGTGGTCCCGGGCGAAGGTGAGATGCCGGGACAGCTCGGCCGGGTCCTGCCAGGCGGCGGGCTGCGCCGGATCACCGGCCTTGTACAGAGCCTCCCCGACGTACAACTGCACGCCGGTGCCCTTCGCGACCGCGGCCCACCAGGGCACCAGCTTCGCGTAGTCGGCGGCGGCGAGGCCGATGTTCCAGTACAGCTGAGGGACGATGTAGTCGATCCAGCCCGCACGGACCCACTTCCGGGTGTCGGCGTACAGATCGTCGTACGTCTGCACGCCGGCCCGGGTCGCCGAGCCCAGCGGGTCGGTCGTCGCGTTGCGCCACACCCCGAAGGGGCTGACGCCGAAGCGCGCCGCCGGCCGGATCTCCTTGATGCGGTCCGCCATCTCCCGTACCAGCCGGTCGATGTTGTCGCGCCGCCAGGCGGCCCGGCCCGGGAAGCCCGCGCCGTACGCCGCGTAGGCCGCGTCGTCGTCGAAGACCTGCCCGGCGACCGGATACGGGTAGAAGTAGTCGTCCCAGTGCACGGCGTCGATCTCGTATCTGCTCACCGCGTCGAGCATGGCGTCCTGGACGAAGGCGCGGACCTGGGGCAGTCCGGGGTTGTAGTAGAGTTTCCCGCCGTACGGGACGACCCAGTCGGGGTGTTTGCGGGCCGGGTGGCTCGCCACGAGCCGCGTCGGGTCGGTGTGGTTCGCGATCCGGTACGGGTTGAACCAGGCGTGCAGTTCGAGGCCGCGGGCGTGGGCCTCCGCGACCGCGGTGCCGAGTGGGTCCCAGCCCGGGTTCCTGCCCTGAACGCCCGTGAGGTACTGGGACCACGGCTCGTACGGCGAGGGCCACATCGCGTCGGCCGTGGGGCGCACCTGGAACATCACGGCGTTGAGACGGCGGCGTACGGCAGTGTCGAGGTGGGCGAGGAGTTCGGTGCGCTGCTGGGCGGCGGTCAGTCCGGTGCGCGAGGGCCAGTCGCGGTTGGAGACGGTCGCCAGCCACATCCCGCGCATCTCCCCCACCGCGCGAGGCCCCTCAGGAACGGCCGCGGCATCTCCCCCCGTCGCGAGCCCCGACAGCGTCGCCGCCGCGGCCAACGTGAACGCCCGGCGTGACAGTCGCCCCATTCCCGCACCCCCTACACAGCGGATCCGTCTCGTCACGGATCGTCTCCCCGCACAGCATGCCTGACCCGCACGATCGATCATCGATACTTGGGAGTAACGTGCACGATCGGAGCAGGCCCCTCACGACGGGCAACCTGCCAAGGCCGATGATCAGCGGAAAGGGACGATGTGACCGACATCGAACGCGTCGGAGTGGTCGGCTGCGGCCAGATGGGAGCGGGCATTGCCGAGGTGTGCGCCCGCGCCGGTCTTGATGTCAAGGTGGCCGAGACCACCGGTGAAGCCCTGGAGATCGGCCGTACCCGGCTCTTCAACTCCCTCTCCAAGGCGGCCGAACGCGGGAAGATCTCCGAGGAGGAGCGGGACGAGACCCTGGCGCGGCTCAGCTTCACCACGGACCTCGGCGAGTTCGCCGACCGTGACCTGGTGATCGAGGCCGTCGTCGAGAACGAGCAGGTGAAGACGGAGATCTTCCAGGTCCTCGACCAGGTGGTGACCCGGCAGGACGCGATCCTCGCCTCCAACACCTCTTCGATCCCGCTGGTCAGGCTCGCCGTCGCCACCTCGCGTCCCGACCAGGTCATCGGCATCCACTTCTTCAACCCGGCCCCGGTGCAGAAGCTCGTCGAGCTGATCCCGGCACTCACCACGTCCGAGGGCACCCTCAGCCGGGCGCAGTCGCTCGTCGAGAAGATCCTCGGAAAGCACGCGATCCGCGCCCAGGACCGCTCCGGCTTCGTGGTCAACGCACTGCTGATCCCCTATCTCCTGTCCGCGATCCGGATGTTCGAGTCGGGCATCGCGAGCCGCGAGGACATCGACAACGGCATGGAGCTGGGCTGCGCCCACCCGATGGGCCCGCTCAAGCTGTCCGACCTGATCGGCCTCGACACCGTGGCCTCGGTCGCGTTCTCGATGTACGAGGAATACAAAGAGCCGCTGTACGCCGCGCCCCCGCTGCTCCAGCGCATGGTGGACGCCGGACGGCTGGGCCGGAAGTCGGGCTCGGGCTTCTACACCTACGCCTGATTACGCACGGTCAGACTCAGGCTCACGCGGGCCCGGCACCCCTTTCGGTGCCGGGCCCGCGCCATTCACACGCCGTGTGCGCGCCGGGCCCGCATATGCCGCTCGCACACGCTCCCCACGCAACCACCAGGCGAGTTGACTTTCCGTGCACAGTCAATGGCTGTGACGACTACGGAAAGGAGCTGACTCGTGACCGCCAACCCCGAGCATCCCGTGGCACCGAGGGAACTCGCCGAGTTACGCCAGTCCATCGAGGTGGGTCTCACCCGCATCGAGGGCGGACTGGCGCTGCTCACTCAGCGCGACGACCAGACCGCCAAGGATCTCGACGACCTGAGCGCACGGCTCGTCGCCCTCGAACACACTCGCTGGCCTCTGCCCACCCTCGCGGTCGTCGCGGCCGTGGGCGCGCTGGCCGTGGCGGTCTGGCAGGCTCTGGGCCACTAGGCCCCTGGACGCCGTGGGGGGATGGAATCAGGGCAACGCGTCCTGCCCGAGCCTGAGATGGTGCAGAAGGAGCAGTGCGGCAGCCATGTTGGCGGCCGGGACCTCGCCGCGGGCGACCATGTCGGGGACGAGCTTGAGGGGAACCCATTCCCGACGGTCGGACTCGAAGTCGTCCACAGGGTGGCCGATGTACGCGCCTTCGTCGGCCCAGAAGATGTGGTGCCGGGCGTCGGTGAGCCCATTGGAGGGCTCGACGGTCATCAGATGACGCAGGGGTCCTGGTCGCCAGCCGGTCTCCTCCTCCAGTTCGCGGGCCGCCGCGACGACGATGTCCTCGCCGTCCTCGACGACGCCCGCCGCGAGTTCCCATCCCCAGCTGTCGGTGATGAAACGGTGCCGCCACAGGAGCAGCACCTCATTGGCCGCGTTCACCACAGTGGCCACGGCCACGGGGCGCAGCCGTATCAAGAAGTGATCGAGGTGCCGGCCGTCCGGCAGCTCAACGTCTGCAAGATTGACGCTGAACCAGCGGTTTTCATACACAGTTTGTTCGTTCTGTTTCGTCCACTGCACGGTTCTGCCACCTTCCGCCGAGTAGATGGCAATATGGCAGCAGGAACGTTCTGACAGCAGGCGCACAGCGGCGCACGCCTCGGCAGCGGGTCGACAGTGGGGCGACAGCGGGTCGGTGTTCTACAGCGGTACGCGCAGTGCCCCGTCGATGAGTTCCGCGGCCTCGGAAGTGCCCGCGCACCCACTGGTCACCAGATGCTCGCGTACCGCGCGCAGTCTGTCGCGCAGCCGCTGGGACTCCATCCCCCGTGCCTGTTCGGCCATTTGGAGTGCGGTGGCGACCGCCTTGTCGGCGTTGCCCTGGCGCAGTTCGATCTGGCTGAGCATGGCGAGCCGGTGCACCCGTCCCCGGTCGTGGGCCGGGTTGTCGACGGCGGCCACCGCGTGCTCGCCGGCCGCCACCAGGTCGCCGAGGCTGAGCAGCGCCTCCGCCACTTGTACGTTGACCAGGCCCGGCTGGACATAGCCCGTCTCGTCGGGTTCGTAACCGCGCCGGATACGGTCGGCGGCCTGCTCCGCACGCCGGATGCAGGACAGTGCGCTGCTGCCGTCGCCTAGGTGCGCGTACGCCTTGGCCTGCATCGCGTAGAGGTCGGAGGCGAGCGCCGGCGTGATCTGCCGCCCTGCGGCGCGCAGCGCGGCCTCGGCGAAGGCGACAGCCTGCCGGTGCTCCCGCATGAAGAGCGACTGGTTGACCAGGAGAGCTATCACGTACGCCCCAAGTCCCCTGTCCCCGCTGGCTTTCGCGAGGCGCAGCGCCTGGTGGAAGTAGCGCTGGGCGAGGCCGTGCGCGTCCGAGTCGTAGGCGCAGATGCCCGCGATGGCCACCAACCCGCCGGTCGCGCGGTGGAGTTGGCGTCCGGTGGCGTCGGTGTAGCTGCCGCGCAGCAGCGGCGCGGTCTCGGAGTTGAGGAAGCCGACGATCCGGGTGCGGGTCGCGATGCCGCCCGCCTTGCGGTACATCTGCTCGTAGTGGGCGCGTGCCGCACGGAGCATGTCGATGTCGGCCATGCTCACGTGGTGACGTCCGCCGCGCGAGACGTCCACGTCCTCGGGCGGGTTCTCCCACTCCCACACCGGCATCACGGCGGGTGTTCCGGTGACGGCCGGTGCGCCGAGGATGTGCGGGCGCTGCTGTTCGTCGGAGCGCCACAGCGCGGTGGCCCGCTCGACGAAACCGGAGAGTGTGGTGCCGTGCGGGGCGGACGGCTCGCCGGGTACGCCGAGACCGATGTCGTCGAGCGTGACGGGCCGGTGAAGTCTGACCGCGAGCACTTCGCAGATCAGGTCGGGTACCTGGCCGCGCGGCCGCTGGCCCTTCAACCACCGTGCGACGGCGGTGTGTTCGTACCTGAGCGCGAGACCGCGCGCTCTCCCTGCCTGGTTGACGTGAGCGGCGAGTCCCGCGTGCGAGATGCCGGCCTCGTCGAGAATCGCGTCGAGCAGAGTATTGGGTTGCATAGGAGGCCCCCCGGGTGGCTCGGTGCCGACCGTGTCGTCAGCGTAGTGGGTCCTGTTTCACACGGGGTGTGAACAGAGTGCTCGCATCCGGGCAGTACACGCGCTGTCGCAGAGCGTTCCCGGCCGGTTGACTGAGATGCCTCGCAAGAGGCCGGCCGGGCCGCCGGCTCCCCCTCGTACAGTGCGGCGGCCCGATCCCGCGCCGTCCGCCCAGCTGCCTGCCCGACACTCCGTGGCGGGGCGGACGGCGGCACTCCGTTGGTTTCGCCGGAGTGCTGCTGGTGCTTGTCGGCTACGGGTGCGTGGGGGCTTGTCGCGCAGTTCCCCGCGCCCCTAAAAGCTCTGTGTTCACGTCACTTGGTGGATGCTGTTGCGCGGGGACACGCCTACGGTCGTTACGTAGCACCAGCACCGCTATGTCGTCCGCGGGCATCCCGCCCGTGTGGCTCAGGACCTGGCCGAACACCGCGCTCAGCACGGACTGCGGGGCGAGCGGCTGGACGCGGACGGCGTCGGTGAGTGCGGCCCGCAGGGGGAAGAACCGGCCCTGTGCGTCGCGCGCGTCCTCGACTCCGTCGGTGTGCAGGAAGAGCCCCTCACCGGGCAGCAGTTGGCCGTAGCGCAGGACGGGCAGCTCGTCCGGGAGCGGGAACGGCCCGAGCGGGGGCAGGGGTTCAGCGCAGGACAGTCGCTCGACACGGCCGCGTACACCGGTCGGCTCGGCCTGGCCGCGCAGCAGATAGGGCCACGGATGACCGCAGTTGACGGCGTACACCGCGCCGTCGCAGCGGATCTCCAGAAGCAGCAGGGTGACGAACTCCTCGGCGACCGGGCTGTCGGGGTCGAGGCCGGACGAGGGGTGCTCGGCGCGGGCCAGCTCCCGCAGATGCCGGGCCAGCGCCCGCTCAAGTCTTCTCAGTACGCAGCCCAGTTCGGGCTCGTCGTGCACGGCCTCGCGGAAGCTGCCGAGGACGGCGGCGACGGTTCCGATGGCCCCGAGACCGTGCCCGCGGACGTCACCCATGACGACCCGTACACCGTGCTCGGTGGCGATCACCTCGTACAGATCACCGCCGACGCTCGCACCACGATCCGCGGAGAGCTGCGCCGCGGCGACGTTCAGCCCGTCGATCCGCGGGGGCAGCGGCCGCAGCAGCACACTCTGGGCGGCGCCCGCGACCTTGCGGATCTGCCGGAGCTCCCGCAGCAGTCCCGTTCTGACGTGGACTATCAGCCCCGTGCCGACCGCGAAGAAGACCGCGCAGGTGACGATGCGGGCACAGAACCCGTCCTGCTGCGCGAGCGGGCAGGTCATCTTGTACGTGATCGCCATCGCGCCCCAGACCATGGGCAGCCCCACGGTCAGTGCCCGCCGCAACGGCCGCCGGTCGGCCCTGCGGACCGCCCGCCCGAGGCCTACTCGAAGGCCACGCCTTCTGACCGGCCGAGGTCTTCTTCCGCGCACCGCCCGGGCGAGCCCGGCCCGCAGACCGTTCCCCCGGCCGACCCCGGGGAGGACCGCCCGGGCCAGCACCCGCGCATGCGTACGGGGCGTCGCCCTGTAGGGAGCCCCACCAGCCTTGATACGGATCATGCCGATTGGCCCCCCAATAGGCCCTGACAGCGCAGAGGGCCTCCGCGAGGCCGGTCCGATTCTGTCGACCGCATGCCTCGATCGGGCCAGATCGCCCGGACTTGTCACCCGAAGGAGTGAGGGGTACATCCAGTGCCACGGATGTACCCCTCAGCCGGACTGTCAGCCGTCCGCTATGCCCCGCGCAGGACCGCCCCGGTCCGCTCGCCCGCGAGGGCCACCGCCGCGTCACGCGCCTCGGAGGCCTCGTCGACGGTCAGGGTCCGGTCGGCGGCACGGAAACGCAGCGCGTATGCCAGGGACTTCTTGCCCTCGCCGAGTTGCTCGCTGTTCTCGTAGACGTCGAACAACCGGATGGACTCCAGCAGTTCGCCCGCGCCCTCGTGCAGCGCCGCCTCGACGTCCACGTGCGGCACGGACCGGTCGACGACCAGCGCGACGTCCTGGGTCGCCACCGGGAAGGTGGAGATCTTCGGGCCCTTCGGGACGCCCGCGCTCGCCTGCTCCAGCGCGTCCAGGTCGAGCTCCATCGCGCTGGTGCGAGCGGGCAGACCCAGTGTCTTCAGGACACCGGGGTGCAGCTCACCGGCGTACCCGATGACCTTTTCCGCACCGTCGACGACAACGGCCAGCTCGGCGCAGCGACCGGGGTGCCACGGCCCGTACTGCCCGCCACGGACGAGGAGTTCGGTCCCCGCCTCGCGGGCCAGCGAGCGTGCCGCCTCGATCGCGTCGGCCCAGTCCGCCGGGCGGCCCTTGCCCCACCAGCCGGCCTGCTCGCGGGCGCCCGCGAGGACGACGGCGGCGTGCCGGGGCTGGGCGGGGAGCGCGGCGGTGAGCGACGCGATCTCCTCGTCGGTGGGCCGGCGGTCGACGGGCAGCCGCCCGGCGACGCGGAGCTGCTCGCGCGGGTGGAAGACCAGACCGGTCTCGAAGAGCGCGAGGTCGTGGCTGCCCCGGCCGTCGTTGCGGCGCAGCGCGCCGAGCAGGCCCGGCAGCAGCGTCGTACGGAGCGCGGGCTCCTCGTCGGAGAGCGGGTTGACCAGCGTGACGACCTTGCGCTTCGGGTCGTCGGCGGCCAGCGAGAGCTGGTCGAAGACGTGCTCACCGATGAAGGGGTAGTTCAGCGCCTCGACATATCCGGCACCGGCAAGGACGCGGCCGACACGGCGGTGCAGCCGCTGCCTGTTGGTCAGGCCGAGGCCCGCCGGGGGCTTCGGCAGGGTGGAGGGCAGGTTCTCGTAGCCCTCCAGGCGGATGACCTCCTCCGCCAGGTCGTTCGGGTCCGTCAGGTCGGGCCGCCAGGACGGCACGCTGACGATCAGCTCGTCCTGCCCGTAAACGTCGCAGCCGACCTGCTGGAGACGGCGTACGACGGTCTCGCGGCCGTAGTCGACACCGGCCACCTTGTCCGGGTGGTTCGCCGGGATCGTGATGGTGTGCGGCGCGGACGGTGCGATGACCTCGGTGACCCCCGCGTCGGCGGAGCCGCCCGCGAGGATCACGAGCAGGTCGACGGTCCGCTGCGCCGCGGCGGACGCGGCCTGCGGGTCGACGCCGCGCTCGAAGCGCTTGGACGCCTCGGAGGCCAGCTTGTGCCGGCGGGCGGTGCGGGCGATGGAGAGCGCGTTGAAGTGCGCCGCCTCGATGACGACCTCGGTGGTGGTGCCCTCAGTGTCGTCGATCTCGGTGTTCGCGCCGCCCATGACGCCCGCGAGGCCGATGGGGCCGCGGTCGTCGGTGATCACCAGGTCCTCGGCGTCCAGCGTGCGCTTGACGCCGTCGAGGGTGGTGAGCTTCTCGCCCTGCTCGGCCCGGCGCACACCGATCGCGCCCTGGACGCGGGTGCGGTCGTAGGCGTGCAGGGGCTGACCGAGCTCCAGCATCACGTAGTTGGTGATGTCGACGGCGAGCGAGATCGGGCGCATGCCCGCCTTCTGGAGGCGGCGGCGCAGCCAGATCGGGGAGCGGGCCTCAGGGTCGAGACCGGTCACCGTACGCGCGGTGAAGCGGTCGCAGCCGAACGGGTCGGAGACCCGCACCGGGTAGCCGAAGGCGTTCGGGGCCGGTACGTCGAGCAGCGCCGGGTCCCTCAGCGGCAGGCCGTACGCGATGGCGGCCTCGCGGGCCACCCCGCGCAGCGAGAGCGCGTAACCGCGGTCGGGCGTGACGGCGATGTCGAGGACCTCGTCGACGAGCTGGAGCAGCTCGATGGCGTCGCTGCCGACCTCGACCTCGGGCGGCAGGACGATGATGCCGCCGCTGCCGTCGTCGCCCATGCCCAGCTCGTCGCCGGAGCAGATCATGCCGTGCGAGGTCTTGCCGTACGTCTTGCGCGCGGCGATCGCGAAGTTGCCGGGCAGGACGGCGCCCGGCAGGACCACGACGACCTTGTCGCCGACGGCGAAGTTGCGGGCGCCGCAGACGATCTCCTGCGGCTCACCGGTCCCGTTGGCGGTGCCGACGTCGACGGTGCAGAAGCGGATGGGCTTCTTGAACTCCGTCAGTTCCTCGATGGTCAGCACCTTGCCGACGACGAGGGGGCCCTTGAGGTCGGCGCCGAGCTGCTCGACGGTCTCGACCTCGAGGCCGGCGGAAATGAGCTTGGCCTGGACGTCGCGCCCGGTCTCCGTCGCCGGCAGGTCGACGTACTCCCGCAGCCAAGAAAGCGGGACCCGCATCAGATCTCCATCCCGAACGGCCGGGTGAACCGGACGTCGCCCTCGACCATGTCTCGCATGTCTTCGACGCTGTGGCGGAACATCAGCATCCGCTCGATGCCGAACCCGAAGGCGAATCCGCTGTACTTCTCGGGGTCGACGCCGCAGGCGATCAGCACCCGCGGGTTGACCATGCCGCAGCCGCCGAGCTCGATCCAGCCCTCGGAGGAGCAGGTCCGGCAGGGGCGGTCGGGGTTGCCGACGGACTCGCCCTTGCAGACGTAGCAGAGCATGTCCATCTCGGCGGACGGCTCGGTGAAGGGGAAGTAGTTCGGGCGCAGCCGGGTCTTCATGTCGGCGCCGAAGAGCGACTGGACCATGTGGTCCAGGGTGCCCTTGAGGTCGGCCATGGTCAGGCCCTCGTCGATGGCGAGGAGCTCGATCTGGTGGAAGACCGGGGTGTGCGTGGCGTCCAGCTCGTCCGTGCGGTACACGCGGCCGGGGCACACGATGTAGACCGGCGGCTCGCGGTCGAGCATGGCGCGGGCCTGCACGGGCGAGGTGTGGGTGCGCAGCACGACACCGGACTCGTCGCCTTCAGTGCCCTTGGGGCCCTGTACGAAGAAGGTGTCCTGCATCTGCCGTGCCGGGTGGTCGGGCGTGAAGTTGAGGGCGTCGAAGTTGAACCACTCCGCCTCGACCTCGGGGCCCTCCGCGATCTCGTATCCCATGGACACGAAGACGTCCGCGACCCGCTCCATGAACGTGGTGATCGGGTGCCGGGCGCCGGCCGGCACGCGGTCGTAGGGCAGCGTGACGTCCACCGCCTCCTCGACCAGCACACGGGCGTCGCGGTCGGCCTCCAGCTCGGTCTGACGGGCGGCGAGCGCCTTGTTCACCGCGCCACGGGCCTGGCCGACGAGCTTGCCGGCGGCGGCCTTGGCGTGCGGGGGCAGGGCGCCGATCTCGCGGTTGGCGAGGGCCAGCGGGGAGGTGCCGCCGGTGTGGGCGACCTTGGCCTCCTGGAGCGCGTCGAGGTCACCGGCGGCCGCGAAGGCGGCGAGCGCCTCGTCCCGCATGCGCTCGATCTCTTCCGGTTTCAAGGCCTCGACCTCTACAGGGTCGTACGACTTATTCGGTGCCGACATCTCTTCCCGTGCTTCCGGTTGGCTGGCTGGGGTCCCCGTCTACGGCTCGGAGACGCTTCGTCCCTGACATGGGGACGCAAAGGTGCCAGAGGCCGAGTCTAACGGGGGTGACGTGTGCGAATGCGCCCGTGGGTCCTCGCTCGGCGTTACAGCAGATACGCCGGGGTGCCCACGGGCAACGTAAATCGGAACTGGGCGCCGCCGCCGGGGGCGCGGCCGACCGTGATGGTGCCACCGTGGGCCTCGACGATGCCCTTGACGATGTAGAGCCCGAGGCCCGTCCCGCCGCGCTTGCTGCCCCGCCAGAAGCGGGTGAAGACGCGGTTCATGGACTCCTCCGGGATGCCGGTGCCCTCGTCGCTCACCGTGACCGACGTGGCTTCGTTCTTACCGTCTTCCCCTTCGCGCGGGGAAGCCGAGGGCGTGACGTCAATGGTGACGGTTCCCTCGCCGTGGCGCACCGCATTTTCGATCAGGTTGCTGAGCACCTGGTCGACCTTGTCGGGGTCGGCCCAGAGGGCGGGCAGCGGATGCTCGATGCGCACCAGGAAGCGGTCGGCGGACTGGCCGGATGCGACGTAGGCCTGGATGTGGCGGCCGACGGCGGCGCCCATGTCGACGGGCTGGCGGCGCACTTCGAGCCGGCCGGAGTCGATGCGTGAGATGTCGAGCAGTTCGGCGATGAGCCGGGTGACCCGGTTGGCGTCGGCGTCGACGGTCTCCAGCATGAGCTTCTTCTGGTCGTCCGTGAACCGTTCCCACTTGGCCAGCAGCGTGGCCGTGAAGCCCTTGACGGAGGTGAGCGGCGAGCGCAGTTCGTGGGCGACGGTGGCGATGAGCTCGGCATGGCTGCGCTCGGTACGGCGGCGGGCCTCGGTGTCGCGCAGGGAGACGACGACACGGTGGACCGGGCCGGTGGGACGCGTGCGCACATACCGCGCGGAGACGAGCACCTCGCGCCCGCCGGGGAGCAGCAGATTCCGTTCGGGCTGTCCGACCCGGATGGCGAGACCGCCGTACGGGTCGGTCACCTGCCACCACCTGCGCCCCTCCAGATCCTCCAAGGGGAGGGCCCATTCGAGCGGGCGGCCGAGCGCGTCGGCGGCGGACACGGCCGCGATACGGGCGGCGGCGGCGTTGAAGCAGATCACGCGGCCGCGCTCGTCGGCGATGACGAGTCCATCGGGGAGGTCGTCGGGGTCGATGCCAAGACCGGCTCCGAGGCCGGCAAGCTGACCGGCTTCCTGATCGGCTCCGAGTTCGGCGGCATCACCGCGCCGGGACGCGGGTGTACCGCGCACGTCCCGTGCTCGCGGTGCCTTGTGCGCACCGCTCGTGCCGACACTCATCCCCGTACCCCACCTCTCGTCTGGCAGTGGGCCCCGAGCAGGTCACCCTACTAGCTCTCGGTGACGGAGCGGCACCCTCCGGAGCCGCGCTGTGCACGGGCGGACGCGTAAAGACATACGGCCGCGGCGGTGGCGAGGTTCAGGCTCTCGGCTTTCCCGTGGATGGGTACGCGCACGACGGCATCCGCCAGCGCACGTGTCTCCTCCGGAAGTCCCCATGCCTCGTTCCCGAACACCCAGGCGGTCGGCCCGCCCATGGTGCCCTTGTCCAGCTCGTCGTCGAGGTCGTCCTCCCCGACACCGTCGGCCGCGAGGATCCGTACACCTGCGTCCTTGAGCCCCTGTACCGCCCGCTCGACGGGCACACCCACGGCGACGGGCAGATGGAACAAGGACCCCACCGAGGCCCGTACGGCCTTGGGGTTGTAAAGATCCACGGACGCGTCGGTGAGCACGACGGCCTCGGCACCGGCTGCGTCCGCGCACCGCAGCACGGTGCCGGCGTTCCCGGGGTCGCGCACATGCGCGAGTACGGCGACGAGCTTGGGGCGCTCCTTGAGGATCTCCTCGAAGGGCGTGTCCAGGAATCGGCAGATCCCGACAAGCCCCTGCGGTGTGACGGTCGTCGAGATGTCGGCGATCACCTCCTCGGCGGCGAGGTGCACCCGTGCGCCGGCGTCCTGGACGTCCGCGACGATGTCGGCGTACCGCTCCGCGGCCTCGACCGTCGCGAACAGCTCGACGAGGGTCGCGATCCCGTCGCGGCGATGCGCCGCCGCCTCCCGCACGGCCTGCGGCCCCTCCGCGAGGAACAGCCGCTCCTTCCCCCGGAAGTTCCGCCTGGCCAGCCGCCGCGCGGCAGCCACGCGAGACGAACGCGGGGAGATCAGGTCAGGGGTGATGGGGGACATTCGACTCACCTTCGGTACCAAATTCCGCCGCAACGGCGATCAACCACGACGGCGGACAACGGCGGTGCCGAACCCGGCCCCCACCACTCAACGCAACGGACCCGCAGGAAAAAACCCACGGGTCCGCACAGTCACGTCGGCTCAGGCCCAGCGCAGCGTCACGCGGCCTTCGGCGCGTTGACGTCCGACGGCAGCGCCTTCTGCGCGACCTCGACGAGCGCGGCGAACGCGTTGGCGTCGTTGACGGCCAGCTCCGCGAGGATCTTGCGGTCGACCTCGATGTTGGCCGCGTTCAGACCCTGGATGAAGCGGTTGTAGGTGATGCCGTTGGCGCGGGCAGCGGCGTTGATGCGCTGGATCCACAGCCGACGGAAGTCGCCCTTGCGCTTCTTGCGGTCGTTGTAGTTGTAGACCAGGGAGTGGGTGACCTGCTCCTTGGCCTTGCGGTACAGGCGCGAACGCTGACCGCGGTAACCCTTGGCGGCCTCGAGGATCGCCCGGCGCTTCTTGTGGGCGTTGACTGCCCGCTTGACGCGTGCCACTTGTTAACTCCTTGCAGCGGGGCCGTGGTGGGACTCACACGGCCCGAAATCGATGGGGTCCCGGTCCTGACGTACGGCGCGCGGCGATCGAACGATCAGGCGCCGCTGCGTCACTTGCCGAGAAGCTTCTTGATCTTCTTGGCGTCGCTCGGGGCCACCTCGACGTTGCCGGTGAGGCGACGCGTCACTCGGGACGACTTGTGCTCGAGCAGGTGGCGCTTGCCGGCACGCTCACGGAGCACCTTGCCGGAGCCGGTGATCTTGAAGCGCTTGCTGGCACCGCTGTGCGACTTGTTCTTCGGCATAGCGCCGTTCTCTCCTCGTCAGTGGCGTTCCGGTGCCCGGTCGTGAAACCGGGCACGGTGGAACGTCATATGTATCGGTTGACATCCCTGGACTGGTGTCCCGGGACTCCCTGGACTCTCGTCCTGGGCTCCCGGGGCCTTCGCCCTGGGATCAGGCCTCGGCGGATGCGGATGCCGGGGCCGGAGCCTCGGCGGCCTCGACGTCGTCAGCGATGTCCTCGCTGTCGATGTCCTCACCGTCGATTCCCTCGCCGTCGATGTCGCTCTCGTGAGCGTTCTGCGACTTGCCCGGGTTGGCCTTCGCTTCGGCCTTGCGAGCCGCCTGGGCCTCGCGGGCCTCGGCCATCGCCTCGGTCTTCTTCTTGTGCGGGCCGAGAACCATGATCATGTTTCGGCCGTCCTGCTTCGGGTTCGACTCGATGAACCCGAGGTCCTCGACGTCCGTGGCGAGACGCTGCAGCAGTCGGTAGCCGAGCTCCGGCCTGGACTGCTCGCGACCACGGAACATGATCGTGATCTTGACCTTGTCGCCCTGCTTGAGGAACCGGACGACGTGACCCTTTTTGGTGTCGTAGTCGTGCGGGTCGATCTTCGGCCGGAGCTTCATTTCCTTGATGACCGTGTGCGCCTGGTTCTTGCGCGCCTCACGGGCCTTCATGGCCGACTCGTACTTGAACTTCCCGTAGTCCATGAGCTTGCAGACGGGCGGGCGAGCGCTCGCCGCCACCTCGACCAGGTCGAGGTCGTACTCCTGAGCAAGCTCAAGGGCCTTGGCAAGCGGAACGATCCCGACCTGCTCGCCGCTGGGCCCGACAAGTCGCACCTCGGGAACGCGAATCCGGTCGTTGATGCGGGGCTCGGTGCTGATGGATCCTCCTCGGTAGCACCACACGGCGGTCTGGCGGACAGCCGCGTATGTCTCTGATGACAGTTGGACCAACCACCGCGGGACATGAAAAATGCCCCGGACGGGACACAGGCGGGGCTCCAAGGACTACCGGAGCACCGCCGCGGTGGTCCGCGGGGCGCACTTCGGGCGACTCCATCGTCCGTACGGAACGATGGTGACCGCCTGACCGGGTGACCCGCCGTCCCGGAGGACAGTCAGGTGGGAGATCGGAGCCTCCACTTGTGGGCCGAGCACGCTGACATGCTTCTTCGCGCGCCCGACCGGTCGTAACACAAGGTTAGCAGCTCGGACTGAGAAGGGCTAACCGAGGCCAATTGGGGCCGGTCCCCGTCCGGGACCTATCGTGGAGGTCATGAGTGACACCCCTCCCCAGACGCCCGACTACGACACCATGACCCGCGACATCGCCGAGGTCCCCGCGGTCGAGGTGATCGTCACGGTCGCCGTCAACCTGATGAGCGCGGCCGCAGTGAAGCTCGGCCTGGCCCCACAGGAAGGGGTGGGTGACGAGCACAAGGACCTGGACGAGGCGCGGAAGCTGGTGCACGCGCTGGCCGGGCTGCTCGACGCGAGCGCGACCGAGATCAGCTCCTTCCACGCGGCACCGCTGCGCGACGGTCTCAAGTCGCTCCAGCTGGCGTTCCGCGAGGCGTCGATCGTCCCGGACGAGCCGGGCCAGGGCCCGGGCGAGAAGTACACGGGCCCGATCTACGGCTGACTCACCCGGTCCCCGGCTGATTCAACCGGCCCACGGCTGCTTCATCCGCTCCACGAGCGGCTCACACCTCGCGTACGTACAAGGGCTCGCCCGGCGGCGTCGCCCCGGCCGGCAGAAGTGCCAGGTCGAGGCCGCGCACCAGGCGGGCCCTCAGTGTCTCGTCGGCCGCCAGCCGTTCGGCGATCGCGCGGGCGGTCTCGGCGGGGGGCGCGGACGCGTCCAGTACGAGGGCCAGGGTGCCGTCCGCCTGCCCCGGGCCGAGATGCGCGCGGAGCACCGCCGGCTCGGCGACGACGGCCGCACGTACGGCTTCGGTGACGGCCGGGTCGGCAAGGGGATCCGTGTTCGTACGCCCCTCGGCGAGCGCGAGCAGCGCGGGGCCGGTCAGCTCGTACGGCACGGGGCCCGCCAGATCGAGTACGACGGTATCGGCCTTCTCGTGCGCGGCGGCCTGCAGGGCCTGGTGCAGGGGTACGGCGACGGGGCGGGCCTCGGGATCCCAGCGGGCCAGTGACTCGGTGGAGGTGAAGGCGGGCAGCGCGGTACGGTTCCCGGCCTTCAGGGTCGGCACGGCCATGTCGCTGGTCTTCTCGCGGCGCAGCCCGTTCTCGTCCTCCTCGACCTCGCCGAGGACGGCTACGACGGGCACGAGCAGCCGGGCGCCCCTGAGCGCCTCCAGGACCGGCCCTACGGCGCTGCGGTCCTCGGCCCAGGCGGTGAGCGCCGCGCTCAGCCGGGGATCGGCGGAGCCGTCGTCGTCGGAGAAGCCGGAGTCGGGAATGTTCTTGTTCGCCACGGTCCCCGACCCTATCGGGGGGATGCTGCTGGGCTTGTGCGGCCCCTGAAACATGGACTTGACGGGTCTCATCGAATTCTCATCCATCCCTGACGCAGATTTCACATGCGTCTAACCACGGGCACAGGCCAGGCGCCCAGCATCGCGGAATGGACCGTCAAAGTGCCCGTAGACGTCGCGCCCGCCCGTCCAGGCGCATGCCCTTCCTGTACACCGCGGTGGCGTCCGTCGTCCTTGTGGGCGGTACGGCGGCCGGGGCCGTATATATGAAGGCCCAGGCGCACGACGGCCAGGACCTCGTATCGTCGTCCTCTCCGTCCTCGGCGTCGCCGAGCGTCAGCGAGGAGGCATCGGTGGAACCCGTCACGGCGCCCGCGGTGGACCGGGACGCGCTGCTCGCCGACGCGGTGAAGAAGTCCGTGGCGGTCCCGAGCGGCGCCGAGATGTCGGCGTCCGTCCTTGACGTCGACTCCGGCGAGAGCGCCGCGTACGGCGCGGAGGCCTTCGACACGGCGAGCATCGTCAAGGTCGACATCCTGGCCACGCTGCTGCTCCAGGCGCAGGACGCGGACCGGCAGCTGACGGCGACGGAGAAGGCCAACGCCACCCTGATGATCGAGAACAGCGACAACACGGCCGCGACCGCCCTGTGGAACGCGATCGGGACGGCGGACGGCCTCAACACCGCGAACAAGAGCTTCGGGCTGACGGAGACGGCGGGCGGGGACGGTGCGCTGTGGGGTCTGACGCAGACCACGTCGGCCGATCAACTCACCCTGCTGCAGCAGGTGTTCGGCGACGACTCGAAACTCAGCGAGACCTCGCAGACGTACATGCAGGGGCTCATGAGTGACATAGCCGTCGATCAGCACTGGGGTGTGTCGGCCGCGGCCGACGGTTCCGACTGGGCCCTGAAGAACGGGTGGCTGGCGCGCAGCACGACGGGGCTGTGGGACATCAACAGCATCGGGCGGGTCACCGCCGACGGCCACGACTACCTGGTCGCGGTGCTGTCGAACGGCACCACGACGAAGACGAAGGGGATCTCGCTGGTCGAGGCGGCGGCGAAGGCGGCGGTTTCGGTGTTCCAGGACACGACTGCCGATCCCACGGCCACGGCCGCCCCCTAGTTTCGGCGGCCACAGCCACTCCCTGGTTCGTACGAAGGCCGTCCTGTCAGAAGCCGTCGTACTCGCGCGGTCCCCTGCGGCCCCGCCACAGGACGACCGCCGCGGCGAGCAGAACCGCGCCGAGGCCGCCCGCGAGCGGCCCGACCCAGCCGGCGGGATCCGTGTCGTCGTCGGGGTTGTCCGGGCCCGTTCCGAAGTACTCCTGGCCGTACGCCGCCCGAATCCCCTCGGGCTTGAGCCGGCCGCCCTCCTTGATGGCGGCCGCGGGGTCGATGAAGCCGTAGCCGCGGGAGTCGTCACGGCCGCCCGCGGGGGCGTTGCGGGCCGTGTCCTCCACGAGCTGCTTGATCTGGGCCGGGGTCAGGTCCGGGTGGGCCGCCTTGATGAGCGCGACCGCGCCGGAGACGAACGCGGAGGCCGCGCTCGTGCCCCAGCCCTCGTAGTACCGCTCGTCCGGATCGGCGATGACGACGTCGACGCCGGGGGCGCTGACGGTGGCGTACCAGCGGCGGGTGGAGAACGAGGCGCGGGTGCCGTTGCTGTCGACGGCGGTCGCGGCGATCACGCCCGGGTAGGCCGCGGGGTAGGAGATGTGGTCGCCCTTCTCGCCGCCGTTGCCGGCTGAGGCGACGACGACGGCGCCCTTCTTCAGGGCGTACTGGACGGCCTCGTCCTCGGCGGGTTCGGGGTGGGCGGACGCGGAGTCGTCGCCCAGGGAGAGGTTGATGACGTCGGCGCCGTGGTCGGCGGCCCAGCGGATGCCGTCGGCGAGGGCGTTGCCACGGGTGTTGCGGGCCTTCGTACGGGAGGAGTCGCCGTCTTCGAGGATGACGCGGACGGGGAGGATCTTGGCCGCGGGGGCGATGCCCAGGACGCCGTCGGCGTCGGCCGGCCCGTGTCCGTGGCCGGCGATGATCCCCGCCATGGCGGTCCCGTGCCTGGCCCACGCCCGGTCGCCGCGGGTCGCTCCGAAACCGACCATGTCCTTGCCCGCGAGGACGTTGCCCGCCAGGTCGGGGTGCTGGTCGTCGACGCCGGTGTCGAGGACGGCGACGATGATCCCCTGGCCCTTGGTGGTCTGCCAGGCCTCCTGGGTGTGCATCGCGTCGAGGGCCCACTGCTGGGCGCGGATGCCGTCGGCGTGGGCGGTGGTGGCGGGGACCAGGGCGAGGGAGGCGGCCAGCAGGACGCTGAGGAGTCCGGCTCTGCGGGTGCCGAGGCCGCGGGGGCGGCCGGTACCGACGTGGTCGGCCCCGCGGGTACGTGCGCGGTCCGCGCCGCGGGTCATGACGGCTTCTCCGTGGGCGAGGTGACGGTCTTGCGGAAGCCTCGCTCGACGCGGTCGGCGAGGCCTTGTGCCTCGTGGCCGAGGCCGGCCTGGGCCGGGGCCGTGGTCGCACCGGACTTCATGGCGTCCTCGGCGGCCTGCGGGGCGGTGACGGCGCGGCCGTCGGCGAAGCCGGAGACGGCGAAGACGACGACGGGGGCGTCGGTGAGGACCGACACCGTCCAGGAGGCGCGCTGGCCGTCGCCGAAGCCGGCCGCGACGGTGCCCTCCACCGCGTACGGGCGGGGCATCAGATCGGTGCGCCGGTCCAGGCCGTCCTTCTGGAAGCGGGTCTTCAGCGCGGTCATGGCCGTCGCGTCCGCCTTGGTGAACAGCAGGCCGACGGTGGTGACGAGGCTCCGGGTCGCGTCCGTGTACGTGGCGCGCAGCAGCCGCAGGCAGCCCACCGGTGCGAGGGCCTGGCGCAGGAGGGGGTCGAAGGCGTTCGCGCAGCCGGTGTCCGGGGCGACGGCGACCCGAGTCCAGATGCGGTCGGCACCGCCGGGTCCGGCGCCCTCGCCCTGCACGGTGGGCGGGAAGAGCTGGTCCACCGGCACGCTGTGCCAGAGTTCGCCGGCCGACGCGAACTCGGTCCGCGCGTCGGAGCCGGCCGAGCTCTCGCCGGTCAGCCAACTCCCCGTCACCGCGCCGCCGATGAGGCCGAGCCCCAGCACGACGCAGGCCGCGGCGGCCAGCGCCCGGGGCCGGGTGCGTCCGCCGTGGGGGCGTACGCGCACGGTGTCGTCGTACGTCTCCGGCTGTCCGAAGGACACGAACGGGCGCTCCACGACCGGGGTTTCCGTCGGGGGTGCGGCGACCGGGGGCCGTGCGGGCGCCTCGGCCGGGATGGGCCGGAGCCGCCTGGTGGTCTCCGTGGCGCTCTCCTCGGGCACGGTGGTACGCCGACCCTCACCGGGTGCCGGGGGCGCGTCGGGGAACCGGGCGGAGGCCGGCGGCGGGGGCGGGGACGCCGGGTCGGGCCGCCGGGGCGGGCGCAGACCCGGGAATCGCCGAGTCTGCTCCTCGCGGCGGGGAGCCGCACCGGGCGACTGCGTCGGGGCACCCTGCGCGTCCGGAGTCCGCGCTTCCGCGTCGGCGGAGAAGTCGAAGAAGTCGAACGACTTGGGCGGCGACGGTACGCGAGGACCGCGCCCCGCGCCTGTGTCCGCCCTGGACGACCGGGGACCGCCGTCGCCCTCCCAGGGCTGCGATCCCGGCTGCGCCGGGGCCGAGCCGACGCCGTTCCCCACAGAGGTCGGCCCGGTCGGACGGGACGGCCGCTCCGACGGGACGCCGCCGCTAACCGGAGGCGCCTGCGGGCGGGGCGGACGCGACGAGGCTTCGCCGGACTGCGAGGGCATCGGACGGCGCCCGGCCGTCGGGGGACGTCCTGATGGCGGGGCCTGGGTACGGGGCGGCAGCAGGGCGTCCCCCCTGGACGGGGGGCCTCCTGGTGAGGGAACCGATCCCTGCGCGGGGCCCCGTTCCGGCATGGCGGCCCGTCCCGGCGACGAGGGCCGGGCCGAGGTCCGCAACCCGTCCTGAGCCGACGGCTGATCGGGCACCGGGAACTGCCCGGGCGCGGGGGGCCGGTTCGGCTTCGACGACTGAGCGGGGGTCGGAGACTGGTCCGGCCCTGGTGAATGACCGACCGTCGGAGACCGGTCCGGCCTCAACGACTGACCAGGCCTCGCAGTCTGGTCAGGGGTCCGCAGCCGGCCCGGAGTCGGCGACTGGTCGGGCCTCGGCGGCTGAGCGGGCGTCGGAGACTGCTCCAGCTTCGGCGAGTAACCCGACCTCGCAGGCTGGTCGGAAGTCCACGGTCGGCCCGGAGTCGGCGACTGATCCGGCGTCGGAGGCTGAGCAGGCGTCGGAGGCTGGTCCGGTGGCGGCAACTGGTCCGGCCTCGGCGGCTGGTCCAGCCTCGACGACTGACCGGTCGTCGGAGAC
>NZ_JBFBEA010000010.1:38115-317802 GCF_040683495.1 Streptomyces sp. NPDC093544
GCAGGCTGATCGGGAGTCCACGGCCGGCCCGGAGTCGGCGACTGATCCGGCCTCGGAGGCTGAGCAGGCGTCGGAGGCTGGTCCGGTGGCGGCAACTGGTCCGGCCTCGGCGGCTGGTCCAGCCTCGACGACTGACCGGTCGTCGGAGACTGCTCCGGCCGCGACGAATAACCCGGCCCCGCAGGCTGATCGGGAGTCCACGGCCGGCCCGGAGTCGGCGACTGATCCGGCCTCGGAGGCTGAGCAGGCGTCGGAGGCTGGTCCGGTGGCGGCAAGAGGTCCGGCCTCACGGGCTGGTCCGGAGTTCGCAGGTTGTCCGGAGTCGAGGGCTGGTCCGGAGTCGGAGGCTGGTCCGGGTGGGGAGGGGTCGCCGGGCGGGGTGGGACCGGTGGGCGTGGGGGAATTGAGGCGCGGCGCGCTTCCGTGCTCATGCACCCCCCGTTCCCTCGTACCCGGGCCATCGGCTCGCCTCGGAGCTCTTCCGGGCCGTCGTAGCTGTGCGGGGAGGGCGTCCGTTCGGGTCGCCCGTCACGGGCACGCATACCCGCACCGGGGGGCCGTCACCCCGGGCGCACCCCGCCCGGGCAAGGTCGTTCCTCCCTGCGTGCGCGTCACTCTACGGGTTGACGTGGGCCCGAAGGGAACCAGTCCGCAGGCCCGTGGCATCTGCCCGGATCGTCCCCCTACCCTGCGGTAATCCTGTCTGGCAGGCTTCGGTCATGACTGCCCGCGCCGCAGACCGGGCCCGCTACGACCGGGCCACCGCTCACCTCGACGCCCCCGTTGCGATCGTGGACCTGGAGGCCTTCGACGCGAACGCGGACGATCTCGTCCGCCGGGCCGGTGGCAAACCGGTCCGCGTCGCCAGCAAATCCGTCCGCTGCCGCGCCCTGCTCGAACGCGTCCTCGCGCGGGACGGCTTCGCCGGAATCATGTCCTTCACCCTCGCGGAGTCGATCTGGCTGGCCCGCTCCGGCTTCGACGACATCCTGCTCGCCTACCCGTCCGCCGACACCAAGGGCTTCGCCGAGCTGGCCTCCGACCCCAAGCTCGCCGCCGCCGTGACCGTGATGGTCGACGACCCGGCCCAGCTCCACTTGATCGACGCGGCACGCCAGGGCGGCACCGAAGTCGTGCGCGTCTGCCTGGAGTTGGACACCTCCCTCCAACTGCTCGGCGGGCGGGTCCGCGTCGGCGCACTCCGTTCGCCGCTGCGCTCCCCCGCCCAACTCGCCGAGATGGCTCGTACGGTGACCCGACGGCCCGGGTTCAAGCTCGTGGGGATCATGGCGTACGAAGGCCACATCGCCGGCGTCGGGGACTCGGTCGACGGGCGGCCCTTCCGCTCGCGTGCCGTCCGCCTGATGCAGGCCACGGCCCGCAAGGAACTCGTCCAGCGGCGTGCCGAGGTCGTTCGCGCCGTACGGGCCGTGGAGCCCGACCTGGAGTTCGTCAACGGCGGCGGTACCGGCAGCGTGCAGCACACGGCGGCCGAGGACGCGGTCACGGAGATCGCGGCGGGGTCGGGACTGTACGTACCGCGGCTCTTCGACAACTACACCTCGTTCAGCGGGCGTCCGGCCGCGCTCTTCGCCCAGCCCGTGGTCCGCCGGCCGGGCGTCGGAATCGTGACCGTCCTCGGCGGCGGCTACCCGGCCTCGGGTGCCGCCGGTCCCGACCGGCTGCCCGTGCCCTACCTCCCGGAGGGGCTGAAGTACGACCCCCAAGAGGGTCCGGGCGAGGTGCAGACTCCGCTGATCGGCGCCCCCGCGGACGATCTGCTCATCGGCGACAAGGTGTGGTTCCGGCACGCCAAGGCCGGGGAGTTGTGCGAGCGGTTCGACACGCTCCAACTGGTGACGGGCGACTCGGTGACGGCGTCCGTCCCGACATATCGCGGAGAGGGGCACACCTTCCTCTGACGCCCCCGGTGTCTACTGGGACGGGCCGATACTGCTGCCCACACCCCCACCGATGTCCGCGTCGCCCACCGGCCGGAACCCCTTGGTGATCCTTTCTATGCCAGTGAGCGGCGGCCCGTCCTCGTCCGCGCATCGAAGACGAAGCGGACGGTGACGAGCGCCTGCGAGCCATGCTGGACGAGAACGCCAGCGACTGGACGTAACCGTTCCTCTCGACTGGGCGGGGTTGTTGATCCCGGTCAGCCGCACGCCCCGAACGGTCTTGGGCGCACTGGTCCCCGGCATACTCAACCCCGGGGCGGCGACACGGATCCTGTCCGTGGTCCGGGCCCGGGAGGCCAGTTCCCTGTACGACCTGGCCTGGTGGACGCGGCCAGAGGCGACGGGGAAGCCCTGACCCATCACTCCGGTGGAGCAGTGGCCCCGCACGCTGGCACCGCACCCGGCGTCCCAGATCGCACAATCACGCTAACCCGGACGGCCCAGGACACCGCAAGCATTGGAGTCGACCATCACACGATCGAGCTAACTGGGCGTGGGTACCCGGCAGGGTCACCACAACGACGTCCTCGGCGACCTACCGAGGTCTGACCAAGCCGGCGAGCAACGACGTCACGATGCCGCTGAGTTGATCGACAACGCCGGACGGGTCTTCGGGCGTCGGTTGGAAGGTGAACGGCGAGGGTAACGGAGTAGCGGCCACCATGGACGGGCGTGGTCCGCGGCAGTGAGCGCCACGGACTTGACACGGCCGGGGCCGTCGCTGACGAGTTCCGGCGGCACCAGGGACACTTGAGGTACCTCTAGCCGACGCCGGTGGTCGGTCCAGGCGGTCCTGCCCCACCAGCGCTCGACGAGCGGGTACGACGGATCGCGGTACCAGCCGGGCGGCGGCGTCATGCTCATCCCGGCACTCCAGGACGTGCGCCGAAGATCGGTACACGGTATCCAGGCCACGTCGTCCGCTACAGCGGCGTGACGTAGGCGCCCGAGATTCCGCCGTCCACCAGGAAGTCGCTGGCGTTGACGAAGGAGGAGTCGTCGCTGGCGAGGAACGCGACCGCCGCGGCGATCTCGTCCGGCTCCGCGAAACGGCCGACCGGGATGTGCACGAGCCGGCGCGCGGCCCGCTCGGGGTCCGTGGCGAACAGCTCCTGGAGCAGCGGGGTGTTGACCGGTCCCGGGCAGAGTGCGTTGACCCGGATGCCTTCCCTGGCGAACTGCACGCCCAGTTCACGGGACATGGCCAGCACGCCGCCCTTGGAGGCCGTGTACGAGATCTGCGAGGTCGCCGCGCCCATCCGGGCCACGAAGGACGCCGTGTTGATGATGGAGCCCTTGCCCTGGCGCCGCATGTAGGGGATCGCTGCCTTGCAGCACAGGTAGACGGAGGTGAGGTTGACGTCCTGGACCCGCTTCCAGGCCTCAAGTCCCGTCTCCAGGATGGAGTCGTCGTCGGGCGGTGAAATGCCCGCGTTGTTGAAGGCGATATCGACGGAGCCGTAGGTGTCGTACGCCGTCTTGAAGAGCGCCTCGACCTGCTCGGGGTCGGTGACGTCGACCTTGACGAAGATCCCGCCGATCTCCTCGGCGGCCGCCTTGCCGCTCGTCTCGTCGATGTCGCCGCAGACGACATGGGCGCCCTCGGAGGCGAGGCGCCGCGCGGTGGCGAGGCCGATGCCGCTGCCCGCGCCGGTGATGACGGCGGTACGGCCGACCAGACGGCGGCAGATGATGTCAGGGGTGTCTGCGGTCACTGTGCGGGGCCCTCCGTGCTGATGAAGACGTTCTTGGTTTCGGTGAAGGCGGTGAGGGCGTCCGGGCCGAGTTCGCGGCCGATCCCCGACTGCTTGAAGCCGCCGAACGGGGTCCAGTAGCGGACGCTGGAGTGGGAGTTGACGGACAGGTTCCCGGCGCGGACGGCGCCCGACACACGCAGGGCGCGGCCGACGTCACGCGTCCAGATGGAGCCGGACAGGCCGTACTCGGTGGCGTTGGCCAGCCGGATCGCGTCCGCCTCGTCCTCGAAGGGGAGGACGACGGCGACCGGGCCGAAGACCTCCTCGACGGCCACCCGCGCGTGGGGCTCGACGTCGGTGAGGACCGTGGGCGGGAACCAGAAGCCCGGGCCCTCGGGGGCCTTGCCGTGGATGCCCGGCGCGTCGGCGGCGACGTACGAACGTACGCGTTCCAACTGGACCTTGGAGATCAGCGGGCCCATCTGGGTGCGCTCGTCGGACGGGTCGCCGACGACCACGGACGCGAGGGCCGGGGCGAGGAGTTCGAGGAAACGGTCGTACGCGGAGCGCTGGACGAGGATGCGGGTGCGGGCGCAGCAGTCCTGGCCGGAGTTGTCGAGGAAGGACATGGGGGTGGCGGCCGCGGCGGCTTCGATGTCGGCGTCGGCGAAGACGATGTTCGGGCTCTTGCCGCCGAGTTCGAGGGTGACCCGCTTGAGGAGGGCGGAGCCCTTTGCCAACACCTGTTTACCCACGGCCGTTGACCCCGTGAAGACGATCTTCGCGACGCCGGGGTGTTCGACGAGCGCGTTGCCCGCGACGGGACCCAAGCCTGGGAGCACCTGGAAGAGGTGCTCTGGAAGACCGGCCTCCAGGCCCAGTTCGGCCAGTCTCAGAGCCGTCAGAGGTGTCGTCTCGGCGGGCTTGAGGATGACCGCGTTCCCGGCCGCGAGCGCCGGTGCGGTGCCCCACGCGGCGATCGGCAGGGGGAAGTTCCAGGGGGCGATGATCCCGACGACACCGAGCGGTTCGAGGATCGTGATGTCCAGGCCGCCGGAGACCGGGATCTGGTGGCCGGTCAGCCGCTCCACTCCCCCGGCCGCGTAGTCGAGCAGATCGCGGACGTTGCCGACCTCCCAGCGGGCGTTGCCGATGACGTGACCGGCCTCTCTGACCTCCAACCGGGCCAGTTCTTCGAGGTGTTCGTCGACGACGACGGCGAAGCGGCGCAGCAGCCGGGCGCGCTCGCCCGGAGCGAGGGCGGCCCAGCGGGCCTGTGCCGTTCCCGCCCGTACGACGGCGGCGTCGACGTCCTCCGCAGTGGCGCCCGGGACGGTGGCGATGACCTCCTCGGTCGCCGGGTTGAGGACATCCAGTTCGTGCAGCTGCGACAAGTTCGGCCTCACAGACGTTCGAAGGAGCGGCGCAGCTCCCAGTCGGTCACCGCGGCGTCGAAGGCGTTCAGCTCGACGCGCGCCATGTTGCGGTAGTGCGCGACCACCTCGTCACCGAAGGCGGCCTGGGCGATCGGGCTGTTCTCCCAGAGCTCGGCGGCCTCGCGAAGGGTGGTGGGGACGTGCTCGTAGTCGGCGGCGTACGCATTGCCCGCGCACACGTCCGGCAGCTCCAGCTTCTGCTCGATGCCGTACAGGCCGGCCGCGACGAGTCCGGCGACGGCCAGGTGCGGGTTGACGTCACCGCCGGGGAGCCGGTTCTCGAAGCGCATCGAGCGGCCATGGCCGACCACACGGAGGGAGCAGGTGCGGTTGTCGTAGCCCCAGGCGACGGCGGTCGGGGCGAAGGAGCCCGGCTGGAACCGTTTGTAGGAGTTGATGTTCGGGGCGTAGAGGAGCGAGAAGTCGCGGAGCGCGGCGAGCTGCCCGGCGAGGAAGTACCGCATGATCTCCGACATGCCGCCCGGGTCGTCGGAGGAGCCGGCCATCACATTCGTGCCGTCCTTGTCCGCGAGCGAGAGGTGGATGTGACAGGAGTTACCCTCGCGCTCGTTGTACTTCGCCATGAAGGTGAGCGAGACGCCCTCCTGGGAGGCGATCTCCTTGGCGCCGGTCTTGTAGACGGCGTGCTGGTCACAGGTGACGAGGGCCTCGTCGTACTTGAAGGCGATCTCGTGCTGGCCGGGGTTGCACTCTCCCTTGGCGGACTCGACGACGAGGCCCGCCGTCTGCATGTCGTTGCGGATGCGGCGCAGGAGCGGCTCGATCCGTCCCGTCCCAAGGACCGAGTAGTCGATGTTGTACTGGTTCGCCGGGGTGAGGTCCCGGTAGTGCGCGTCCCAGGCCTGCTCGTAGGTGTCCTTGAAGACGATGAACTCGAGTTCCGTGCCGACCTGGGCGGTGAGGCCGAGTTCGGCGAGGCGGTCGAGCTGGCGGCGCAGGATCTGGCGGGGCGCGGCCACCACCGGGGAGCCGTCGTTCCAGGCGAGGTCGGCGATGAGCAGGGCCGTGCCCTCGTTCCAGGGCACCCGGCGCAGCGTGCTCAGGTCGGGGTGCATGGCGAAGTCGCCGTAACCCCGCTCCCAGGAGGACATCGCGTACCCGTCGACCGTGTTCATCTCGGTGTCGACGGCGAGGAGGTAGTTGCAGCCCTCCGTACCGTGTTCGAGGACGTCGTCGAGGAAGAAGCGCGCGGCGAACCGCTTGCCCTGGAGCCGTCCCTGCATGTCGGGGAAGGCCAGGACGACCGTGTCGATCTCGCCGCCCGCGACCAGGCTGCGCAACTCCTCGACGGATAGCGGGGGTGTGCGGTCTGCCACCGGAAAAGCCTCCTTGGGTCAGCCGAGAGTCATAAGGTATTGCTGAGAACCATTGCTTGGGAAGGGGGCGCGACCGGATGACGTGGGCGGAAACCGACGGCGGGGCGGACGACCGGCTGACGCCGGTGCTGCGGCCGGTGCGGGCGGGCAACGGTTTCGAGGAGGCGCTGGAGCAGATCCTCCAGGTCGTCCGGCTCGGTCTGGTGCCGGGTGGTGAACGGCTGCCCGCCGAGCGGGAGTTGGCGGAGCGGCTCGGGATCAGCCGGGTGACGCTGCGCGAGGTGCTGAAGGTGCTGCAGGACCAGGGGCTCGTCGAGTCGCGGCGCGGCCGGTACGGCGGCACCTTCGTGCTGCCGAGGGCCGACGCGCCCGGCGAGCACGAGCTGCGGCGCCGGGTCGCCGAGGTCGACATCGAGGACGTACTGCGCTTCCGCGAGGTCCTTGAGGTGGGCGCGGCCGGCCTGTGCGCCACGCACGGCCTCGACGACGAGCAGGCCGACCGGCTGCGCGAGGCCCTCGCCCGCACCCAGGACGCGCCGCTGGCCGACTACCGCCGTCTGGACACCATGCTGCACCTCACCCTCGCCGAACTCTGCGGCTCCCCTTCACTCACCGCCCAGTACGCGGCCGTACGCGCCTCCGTGAACGACCTCCTCGACTGCATCCCGCTCCTCGTCCGCAACCTGGAGCACTCCCAGCAGCAGCACAGCGCGCTGGTGGAGGCGGTTCTCGACGGGGACGCGGACGGGGCGCGGGAGATGATGCGGGAGCACTGCGGGGGGACGGCGGCGCTGCTGCGGGGGTTCCTGACGTGAGCCGGTAGGGCTTGATTTCCATGCGAGCGTCCGGCAAAGGTACGGACGCGTTCCATTGAGTGCGGAGGAGGCAGCGTGGGCGGCAGACCGCTGATCGGCGTGAGTACGTATCTGGAGTCCGCGGCGCGCTGGGGCGTGTGGGAGCTGGAGGCGGCGTTGCTGCCGGTCGGCTATCCGCGTCTCGTGCAGCGGGCCGGCGGGCTCGCCGTGATGCTGCCGCCCGACGATCCCTCGTACGCGGCGGCGGCCGTCGCCCGCCTCGACGGGGTCGTCGTCGCGGGTGGGCCGGACGTCGAGCCCGCCCGCTACGGCGCCGAGCGCTCGCCGCGCACGGGGCCGCCCGCCGCGGAACGCGATGCCTGGGAACTCGCCCTGATCGAGGCCGCGTTGGCGTCCGACACCCCGCTCCTCGGCATCTGCCGGGGCATGCAGCTCCTCAACGTCGCCCTCGGCGGCACGCTCGTCCAGCACATCGACGGGCATGTGAAGGACGTCGGGGTGTTCGGGCACCATGACGCGACCCCTGTGCCGGGGAGTCTGTACGCCGGTGTCGTGCCAGAGACATCGGCCGTGCCGACGTACCACCACCAGGCGGTGGACCGGCTCGGCGAGGGGCTGCTGCCCTCGGCGCACGCGGCGGACGGGACGGTGGAGGCCATCGAACTTCCCGGACCCGGTTGGGTGTTGGGGGTGCAGTGGCATCCGGAGATGGGTGAGGATCTGCGGGTCATGACGGCCCTGGTCCGAGCCGCTTCCTGAGCCATTCCACGGCGGCGTCACCCTGGGCACGCTGGAAGGCGCGGATGGTCGGCAGACCAGGCGGGTCCGGTTGCAGCGACTGCTGTACGAAGTATCCGGCGACCGCCGCCAGGGTCGCCGTCACGCCCTTCGGATCGGCGTCGCGGCCCAGGAGGTGGGAGGTGAACACCTCGTCGGGATCGGGGCCGCCCTGGGCCCGGACACACGGCAGCATGACCAGCAGGTCGAACCAGGGCGCGGCGCGGACGGCGTGCGGCCAGTCGACGAAGACGACGCCGTCGTCGGCGGTGAGCAGCAGGTTGTCGGCGCGCAGGTCGCCATGCGCCAGGGTGTCACCGGACGCGAACTCGGCCCAGGGGGCGGAGAGTTCGGCCAGCCGGCGGAGGTTGCGGGCCACCCAGGGGTCGAGAGCCGAGACGTCGGAGTCCGCCGCCCCGATGAGGCGCTCCCAGCCACTGAAATGCTCGGCCAGGTGCTCGCCGACCGGCGGAGCGGCCACGGAGGACGGCGTGAGGGCTCGGCCGAGGTCGGCCACCGCGTGCAGGACCCGCTTCAACTCGTGCGCGCGCCAAGGGACATGAGGCTGGCGCCCGTCGACGTCCTCGAAGACGAGAGCGACCCAGGTGCCGTCGTCGTAGCTGCCGAGAAGGCGTGGCGAGGGGGTACCGGGCGGGAGCGCGGCGGCGTTTCTTGCCTCCCTGCGGTGGAGTGCGGGGCTGTGGGGGTTCGTGTCGCCGCTCACCGCCTTCACGAACGCGCGGTGCCGTTCCGCTGTGGTGACGCGGGCGGCCACGCCGGGTGAGAAGCCGCCGGATTGGGTCACCGCCTCGGTCACCGGGGCGCCGAGCAACTGCGCGACCGCGTCGCGGACGGGGTGAGGTAGGGCTTCCCAAGGGGTGCGGACGCCTGCGGCGGACGGGGCGGTCGGGGTCATGTCCCGCATGGTTGCGGGGGCGACTTGGGTTGCGCCAGCGGTTTTTTCGCCCCCTCCGCCCCAGACCCCGCTGCGCGGGGTTCAGCCCGTCCGGCGTTTGAGGACGAGGCCGTCCAGGCCGAGAGCGGGGGCCTCAGGGCGGCAGCCCCCAGATACGGGACGGGTAGGGGCGGAGGGGGCGAAAAACACCCCTCAAGCCCCCCGCGTCAACGACAACAGATCCCGCGCCGGCCCCGTGGGCCGATGGCCGGTAGGCCAGACCGCACGGAGGGACCGGCCCAGTTGCACGTCGGACAACGGGATGCTCACCAGGCGGTGAGCCGAGAGTTCCTCGCCGAGGGCCAGCTCGCTCAGAACCGCCGGGCCCGCCCCACTGACCGCCGAGGCTTTGACCGCCGTCGTCGAGTTGAGCTCCAGGAGCGGCCGGGCCAGGCTACCGAGCGCCGCGTCCAGAACCTGGCGGGTGCCCGACCCCTTCTCACGCAGGATCAGCGGTGTCGACGCGAGCTCCGCCGCGCCCAGGGGCTTACGGCGGTGGGCCCACGGGTGCTCCGGCGCCGTCACCACGATCAGGCGGTCGTGCGCGATGACCACCGAGTCCAGGCCCGTCGGCACCGTCAGACCCTCCACGAAACCCACGTCCGCCTCATCCGCGAGGAGGCGTTCGGCGACGGCCGCGGAATTGCCCGCGAGGAGCGACACCGCCGTGTCCGGGTGCTGCCCGCGGAGCGCGATCAGCCAGCCCGGCAGCAGGTACTCGGCGATCGTCATGCTCGCGGCCACCCGAAGCCTGGAGTCCCGTCGGTCGCGCAGTGCCTGCGCACCCGCGTCGAACGCATCGGCGGCCTCCACGACGCGCCGCGCCCAGTCCGTGACCAGTGCGCCCGCGTCCGTGAGGCGCGAACCCCGCGGTGAGCGGTCGACGAGCGCGACCCCCAGCTGACGTTCCATCGAGCGGATCCGACTGCTCGCCGCCGGCTGTGAGATTCCCAGTTCCCGCGCCGCCATCCCCAGACTCCCCAGCCGCGCCACGGCCAGCAACAGCTCCAGCGCACCCAGGTCCGGCACTCGGCGCGCGACCCCGACGGAGTGGTGTGCGACCCCGGCCAGTCCCTCAGCCTTGCCTGCGGCCGGCCCTTCGTCCTTGCCTGCGGCCGGCCCTCCGCCCCCGGACCCGGCCGATTCCTCAGCCCTGTTTCCGATCGGCTCCTCAGGCATCCTCATAAACCCAGCTTATGCCCTCATAGAGCAGCACTCCCTGGTGAGGAACCCGGCACGGCGGGACGGTGGAGACATGGTTACCGCAACGCAGCCCCTCAGGCTCCACAAGGCGGCGACTCCCCGCACGACAGGGACCCGCCGCGCCGTCGCCGTCCGGCATCTCGGTCCGAACTGGTACGCCTCGGTGATGGGCACAGCGATCGTCGCCACGGCGGGAGCGGGGCTCCCCGGGAACACGCCGGGCCTGCGAACCGCCCTCGCCGCCGTATGGGCGCTCTCACTGGCCATGCTCGTGGTCCTGCTCGTCGCCCGGACCCTGCACTGGACGTACCACCGCGACCAGGCTCGCGCCGAGTTCCTCGACCCGGCCGTGGCACCCTTCTACGGCTGCCTCGCGATGGCACTGCTCGCCGTCGGCGGCGCCGGCCTGGTCGTCGGCCAGGACTGGATCGGTACGGCAGCGGCGGTCGCCCTGGACGCGGTCCTGTTCACCGCCGGAACGGTGATCGGTCTCGTGTTCGCCGTGGCCGTCCCGTACCTCATGATCGTCCGTCACCGCATCGAGCCCGGCCAGGCAAGCCCCGTATGGCTGCTGCCCATCGTGGCCCCCATGGTCTCCGCAGCGCAGGGTCCCCTGCTCGTGCCCCATCTCCCGCCGGGCCAGGCTCAGGAGACCCTCCTCCTCGCCTGCGTCGCGATGTTCGGGCTCAGCCTGCTGGCCACCCTGGTGATGCTGCCGTTGATCTTCGCCCGGCTCGTCACCTCGGGCCCGCTGCCGCTCGCGGCGACCCCGCTCCTGTTCCTGGTTCTCGGCCCGCTCGGTCAGTCCACGACCGCCGTCGGCAAGTTCGCGGATTTCGCGCCCGGCGTGGTTCCCGCTCCGTACAACCAGGGCTTCGGCATGCTCGCCGTGCTCTACGGCGTGCCCGTGATGGGCTTCGCGCTGCTCTGGCTGGCACTGGCCGCCGCGATGGTGGTGCGCGCCCGGCGCCGGGGCATGGGCTTCTCCATGACCTGGTGGGCGTTCACCTTCCCGTTGGGAACCTGTGCGACCGGAGCCGAAAGCCTGGCAAAGCACACCGGGCTCGCCGTGTTCGACTGGCTCACGGTCGCCCTGTACATGCTCCTTGTGGCCGCCTGGGCCGTCGCCGCGGTCCGCACGGCCCGCGGTCTGGTCAACGGCCGGCTGCTCGCAGCGCCTCACTGAGCACCCGCGGAGCCGCCGTCAGCGAAGGCCCGTACCAGGTGAGAGCGCGACCGTCGACGAGCGCACAGGGCACGCCCTCGAAGGCCTCCGGCCCGTCGTCGGACGTGAAGCGGTACGGCTCGTCGGGCAGGACGACGAGTTCCGGAGCGGCGGCCCTCAGCTCCTCGATCGCGATCCGCGGATAGCGTTCCGGGTGCGTCGCGTACAGGTTGTCGACGCCCAGGCGCGCCAGCATGTCTCCCGCGAAGGTGTCACGGCCGAGGACCATCCAGGGCCGCCGCCAGATGGGCACGATCGCGGTCGTACGACGGTCCGGAACCGGTGGATCCTGCCAGGCACTCTCCGCCTCGTCGAGCCATCGCGGCCGGGCCTTCGCGCCGCACGCGCCCAGCACCCGCCCCAGCTCGCGGATGGCCCCCGGCACGTCCCGCACCTCGGTGACCAGGACCTCGACTCCCGCTGCGCGCAAGGCCGTCAGGTCGGGCTCACGGTTCTCCTCCTCGTTGGCGACGACCAGGTCGGGGGCGAGCTGGATGATCCTGTCGACCTTGGGATTCTTGGTGCCGCCGATCCGCACGACGTCGAGGTCCGCCGGGTGGCTGCACCAGTCGGTCGCGCCGACCAGGACGCCGGGCAGGGAGACGGCCACCGCCTCCGTCAGCGACGGTACGAGTGACACGACGCGCATCACGGGTGCCTCCCCCACGTCGTGATCAGCGGATAGGAGTTGACCGCGAAGGCAGGGTCGTCCAGGAGGTGCAGACAGCGGTCCAACTGCTCCTCGGTCAGGCCCTCCTCGACCAGCCGGCTCTCCAGTTGGCGCATATTGATCTGGTGCAGCCGGCTGCCGGGCGAGCCACCGCGCCAGGACTCGGCGTACGTGGACGACGCCACGCCGACGAGCCCCGCCCCGCGCAGTGCCGCGTACGCGTGCAGCCCCCAGCGGATGTCGGCGCCCGCCCGCGTGACGACGCCCATGACCGCGTCGTGCATCTTCTCGAACAGTTCGGCCGCCCCTGGCCAGGGTGACGCGAGCACGGGGACATACCCGCAGTCGAACTCGTCCAGGACCAGTGACCCTCCGGGCCGCAGCGCCCGCACCAGCCGGCCGAGGGCCGCCATCCGCTCGGGCACGTGCAGCAGGACGAGCCGGGCGTGGATGAGGTCGAACTCGTCCTCCGGCAGCTCGTCGGTGCTGATGTCGTGCCGCAGGACGTGCAGGTTGCCACGCTCGGGGAGGCCGTCCATCCAGCGCGGTTCGATGTCGGTGACGAGGACGGAGCCGGTCGGGCCGACCCGGTCGGCGAGCCAGCCGGCGACGGAGCCACCGCCTCCGCCCAGTTCCAGGCAGCGCATCCCCGGGCCGACGCCCAGCTCGGTGAGGCGCGCGAAGGTCACCGGGTCGTAGCAGGTCTCCAGGGCGTCGAAGCGCCCACCGGCGTGCTCAGAGGTGTTGTCGAAGGCGTAACCGGAGGTACCGGACATGGAGTCAGTATCGCAGCGGTACCCGGAACGGGGATGGGTCGCGGACAGGTCGGCCCCACCCGAAAGCGTGCCGGGCTTCCACCCGGCGTCAGCGCTTCCCGAAGCTGTGCCGGTCCTCCACCGCGTCGATGTGGTCGGCGACCTCGACCACGATCACCCGGGTGTCCGGCACGGTCGCCCGCCACCGGTGCCGCACGCCGCCCGTCAGATACATGGTGTCGCCGCGCCCGAGGCGATGGGCACGGCCCTCCGCCTCGACCTCGACGGCGCCGTCGACGACGTACATCAACTTGTCGTTGCGGAGCTGGAGTTCGCGCCCCTCGTCGTGGTCGCCGGTGAACTCGGTGGCGTGCAGCTGGTGGTGACCGCGCACCAAGGGGCGCACCCGTGCCGTGGGGGCGCACTCGGCGGATTCGGCGCGCACGACATCGACACTGCACGCCGGGTCGGCCGCGGCGAGCAGTTCGACGGCGGTGGTGCCAAGCGCGTCGGCGACTCTTTCCAGCGAGCTCTTGCTGGGCCGGGCACGCTCGTTCTCGACCTGGCTGAGAAAGGGCACCGACAGGCCGCTGCGCTCGGCCACGACGGCGAGGGTGAGGTCCAGTGCACGGCGGCGGCGCCGTACTGCCGCGCCCACCCGAAGGGGTTGTTCTTTGTGGTCGCCCATCGCTTCGGATCCCTCCCTTGCGTCGTCGGTCCCTACTACGGCTAGTGCTTCGGCCCACTACTTCTGAAGAGTTGTTTGCACCCTACGCATGTTCGGCAAACCGTTTCACGCACCCGTCACATCGCTGACACACGGAAGGAGGGTGAGGGTTACAGTTCGCGCCAATAGAGGAGCTGGCCCGCCTCTCCGGGCGCCGCGCCCTCGCTCGGGACGAAAAGGCTGACCAGCAGGGCCGGATGCCCCTGCGGGTCGGCGAGAAGGGTCGCGGACGGATTGGCGAAGGCCTGGCTGCCGCCGTTGGTGCGCAAAGTCAGCCGTTCGGCCCGTCCGGTCGCCGGATCGTAGGCGTACGTCCGCCAGCTCCCGAAGTCCTCGCGCAACTGCTGCCCCTCTATCAACACCAGCTCCGCGCCGCCCAGTTCGAGGGACGAGCGGTCGCCTATGTTTCCGCTGGTCCCCCAGGCCTCCAGCGCCCGGTCCAGGCGCTGGTCGGGCTCGGCGTGCCAGGTCGTGAAGTCCGTGAGTGTGGCCCGGAGTTGGCGGTCGGTGTCGCACTGCGCCCGATAGTGGCCGGTGAGTTCGATCGTGCCGTCGTGCACGGAGGTGATGTCCGGCGTGCCCTCGGCGCAGCGCGAGAGAGAGCGCGGCGCGTCGTAGGCATGGTCGGCGTGCCCGGCCAGCAGGGCGTCGAGATCGGCGTAGCCGCGTACCGCGATGTGGTTGTCCGGATCCTTCTCGTACGCCAGTACGTAACCACCGGCGCCGTCGGCGGCGAGTGTCGGCTGACTGGTGCCCGCGCCGAAGTCGTGGCGGCGGGTCCAGGTCAGCAGATCCGTGGAGGTGGCGACGGCCGAGTGGAAGCGGCCGTCGGCGAGGGTCGAGTGGTAGACGGCGAGATAGGTGCCGTCCGGCGCCTGGGTGATCTCCGCGGTGTCCATCGTGTGGCCGGAGTCGTCCCGCAGGCCGTACACATCGCCGTCGGCGTCGCGCACGTCCCCGGCCAGGGACTCCAGCCGCGCCGTGGCGGCGGACACGGGCTCCGCGTGCGCGCCCGGCGGCACAGCCGTCAGCAGCACCACGAGGAGGGCGACGAGGCGGCCGGAGCGGGGCAGGGATCGCACGGGGTCTCACAGGAACGCAGGGAGGAGAGGAGCCGAGCGTACGGACCGGTCGCGGGCCCCGGGAACTCCACGAGGGGTGGCCTTCGCCACACGGGACACCCGACCCGCGCGACGAAGATCCACCCCTCGTCGGACCACCTGAGAACTACTGGCGAACTACTGCGGAGTCATCCGCTCCACCATGTCCGGGTGCTCCTTCAGCCACGCGGCCACGGCGTCCTCCTCGTTCCCCTGGCCCTGATCCTTGATCTCGGCCTCCAGGCTGCCGAGTTCGTCCTCGCTCATCTTGAAGTTCTTGATCCACTCGGTGAGCTGCGGATACTGCTCGGGGAAGTTCTTGCTGGAGATCGTCCGGATCGTGTTGCCCTCGCCGAACAGCTTCTTGTCGTCCGCGAGCTTGGTGAGCTCGTACTCGCTGTACGCCCAGTGCGGGGACCACAGGACGACGGCGACGGGCTCCTTCTTGGCGTACGCGCGCTTCAGCTCGGCCAGCATCGCGGGCGTGGAACCGTCGACGACCTTGTACTCCTTGTCCAGGCCGTAGCCGGGCAGCACCTTCGTCTTGAGCAGGTTCATCTCACCGGTGCCCGGCTCGATGCCGATGATCTTCCCGCCGAAGGTGTCGCCCTTGCCCTTGAGATCCGCCAGGGACTTGACGTCCTTCACGTAGCTGGGCACGGCGATCTCCAGGGAGGTCGGTTCGTACCAGGTGCCGAGGTCTCTCAGGTCGTTCTTGTGCTGATCCCAGTAATTGGACTGGGCGTACGGCAGCCACGCGTCGAAGTTGAGATCGAGGTCACCGGAGGCCAGTCCCGTGTAGACGGGGCCGACGTCCATCTGCTTCAGGTTCAGCGTGTAGCCGCGCCGCGCAAGGACGTTCTTCCACAGGTAGGTGACGGCGACGTCCTCGTCCCAGGGGAACCAAGCCACGTCCAGCGCGCGCTTGGTCTCAGCGCTGGCGGCGGTGGTCTTGACCGGGGCCAGCTTGTCGACGACGCCGGGGTTCTTCTTCAGCCAGGCGCGCACGGCGTCCTGCTGCTTGCCCTGGCCGGCCTTGTTGATCTCCGACTCGAGGCTGGTGAGCTGCTTCTCGGTCATCTTGAAGTTCTTGAGCCACTCGCCGACGACCGGGTTCTCCTTGGCGAAGCCCTTGCGGGAGAGCGTGTGCACGCCGTCGCCCGAGCCCCACGCACCCTTCGGGTCCGTGAGCTTCTTCAGGTCGTAGTCGCTGTACGCCCAGTGCGGCGACCACAGTGTGACGACGACGGGCTCCTTCTTGGCGTACGCGCGCTTCAGCTCGGCCAGCATCGCGGGCGTGGAGCTGTCGACGACCTCGTACTCCTTGTCGAGCCCGTACTCCTTGAGGACCTTGGTCTTGAGCAGGCTCATCATTCCGGCGCTGGACTCGATGCCGGTGATCTTGCCGCCGAATTCGTCGGCCTTGCCCTTGAGATCCGCGAGGGAGTTGATGTCCTTCATGTACGAGGGGACGCTCAGCTCCAGCGACGTCGGGCCGTACCAGGAGCCGAGGTCGTCGAGCTGCTTGCCGTACTTCTTCCAGTATTCCGCGTGGGTGGTCGGCAGCCAGGAGTCCGTCTCGAAGTCGATGTCGCCCTGGGCGAGGGAGGTGTAGAGGGGGCCGGCGTCGAGTTGCTTCGTCTCGACCTCGTAGCCGCGCTCCTCCAGGATCTCCTGCCACAGGAAGGTGGAGGCGACGCCCTCGTCCCACGGGATGTAGCCGATGCTGATCTTCTTGCCCTGGCCGACGTTCTTGCCGTCGGCGGCGGTGGACGTGGAATCCGTACCGCCGAAGAGGCCCATGCCACCCGCGACCAGCGCGAGCACGACGACACCGACGACGGCCACGACCGGGCGGGGGCGGTAGGTCCAGAGCTTCAGGCCCTGCGCGGCGCGCAGCCTGGCGGCGGCGCGGCGGCCGAGCGGCGAGACCTGGGTGCCCAGGGCGCTGGTCATGCGGTCCAGGTAGATCGCCAGGATGACGATGGCGACGCCCGCTTCGGAGCCGAGGCCGACGTTCAGCTGGCCGATGGCCTGGTTCACGTCGCCGCCGAGGCCGCCGGTGCCGACCATGCCGGCGATCGCGGCCATGGACAGGCCCAGCATGATGACCTGGTTGACGCCCGCCATGACGCTGGGCAGGGCCAGTGGCAGCTGGATGCGCAGCAGGGTGTCGCGCGGGGTGGTGCCGAAAGCGTCGGCGGCCTCGACCAGGTCCTTGTCGACCTGGCGGATGCCCAGCTCGGTCATACGGACGCCGGGTGCCAGCGCGAAGATCAGGGTGGCGACCATGCCCGCGGGGGCACCGGTGCCGAAGAACAGGATGGCCGGGATGAGGTAGATCATCGCGGGCAGCGTCTGCATGAAGTCGAGTACGGGGCGGACGACGCTGCTGACCCGGTCGGAGCGTGCCGCCCAGATGCCCACGGGCACGGATATGACGAGGGCGATGACGGTCGCCACAAGGACGAGCGAGAGGGTCACCATCGCGTCCTCCCACAGTTCGAGGGAGTCGATGAAGGCGAATCCCACGAAGGTGAGGACACCGGCGGAGGTGCCGCGCAGCCAGAACGCGATCACGGCGAAGATGGCCGCGAGGAGGAGCGGTTCGGGTGCCTGGAGGACGGCGTTGACGCCGTCGTAGGCACCGTCGAACACGGTCTTGAGGAAGTCGAAGAACCACGCCATGTGGTTGAGCAGCCAGTCGACGGTGTCGTTGACCCAGTCACCGAACGGAATCCTAGGCACCGGCCTTCACCGCCTCGTCGCGCGGCGTGACACAGGGGACCGGGGTCCCCTGCTCATCGCCCAGGTAGCCGACGAGCCGCTGTCTGGGGACGACACCGACCAGCGTCTGTTTCTTGTCGAGCACCGCGACGGGGTGCGACACACGGGCGCTGATCGCGCAGAGTTCGTTGAACGGCGTGCCGGGGGTGGCGGTCTCGCAGGCGCAGTCCGCCTCGTCGCCGCGTAGGTCGGTGTCCATGACGGACTCCGCGGTCAGCACACGGGAACGGTCGACGTCCTGGGTGAAGGAGGCGACGTAGTCGTCCGCGGGGCGCACCAGGATGTCCTCGGCGGTGCCTATCTGGACGATACGGCCGTCACGCATGACGGCGATCCGGTCACCGAGCCGCATGGCCTCGTTGAGGTCGTGCGTGATGAAGACGATGGTCTTCTTGAGCTTCTTCTGGAGTTCGATCAACTGGTCCTGCATGTCGCGGCGGATCAGCGGGTCGAGGGCGCTGAACGACTCGTCCATCAGCAACAGGTCGGCGTCGGTGGCGAGCGCGCGTGCCAGGCCCACGCGCTGCTGCATACCGCCGGACAGTTCGTCGGGCCAGGACTTCTCCCAGCCCGCGAGGCCGGCCAGCTCCAGGGCCTTGGTGGCGCGCTCGTTGCGCTCGGCGCGCGGCACGCCCTGCACCTCAAGGCCGTACGCCGCGTTCTCGCGGACGCTGCGGTGCGGAAAGAGCGCGAAGTGCTGGAAGACCATGCTGATCTTCCTCGCCCTGACCTCGCGCAGTTCGCGGGCGCTGAGCTGCGTCAGGTCCTGACCGTCGAAGCGCACATGGCCCCCGGTCGGCTCCAGCAGTCCGTTGAGCATGCGCAGCAGTGTCGACTTGCCGGAACCGGAGAGGCCCATGACGACGAAGGTCTGGCCGGGCTCCACCGTGAAGGAGACGTCGATCACCGCGGCAGTGGTGCCTTCGGCACGGAGTTCCTCACGGTCCGCTCCCTGATGGAGCCGCTCCATCGCCTCTTCGGGTCGTCTGCCGAACACCTTGTACAGATGCTCGGCTTCTAGCCTGGATGACACGTGTGCCTCTCGTCCGGACGGTTTGAGCGCTTCGACGGTGGAGCGCTTGAACTGTGGAGCCCTTGAACAGTTGATCCGTTACGTCTGAACAAATGGTTCGCTGAACTTCGGTGGAACGACGGTTGAAGACGCAACCGGCTTTACTCAGAGGCGGCGCCTGCCCACGCTTATCCGGAGCAAACGTGAGAAGCACCGGAGTGGTTCAGGTCACTGTCGGAAGCGTCGCTGTCAGTGGCGTACGGCATGATGCAAAGCGTGACCAGACGCCTGATGCTGCTCGACACCGCCTCCCTCTACTTCCGGGCCTATTTCGGGGTTCCCGAATCGGTGAAGGCCCCTGACGGCACGCCGGTGAACGCCGTGCGCGGGCTGCTGGAGTTCATCGACCGCCTGGTCAAGGACCACCGCCCCGACGACCTGGTGGCCTGCATGGACGCGGACTGGCGCCCGCAGTGGCGGGTCGACCTGATCCCGTCCTACAAGGCACACCGCGTCGCCGAGGAGACCGAGATCGGCCCGGACGAGGAGGAGGTGCCCGACACCCTGTCCCCGCAGGTGCCCGTCATCGAGGACGTCCTCGACGCGCTCGGCATCGCCCGGGTGGGAGTGGCCGGTTATGAGGCGGACGACGTGATCGGCACGTTCACCGGACACGCCACCGGCCCTGTCGACATCGTCACCGGCGACCGCGACCTGTACCAACTGGTCGACGACAAGCGGGAAGTCCGCGTCCTCTATCCCCTCAAGGGCGTCGGCCTGCTCCAACTCACCGACGAGGCATGGCTGCGCGAGAAGTACGGCGTCGACGGCCCGGGGTACGCGGATCTGGCGCTGCTCCGCGGCGACCCCAGCGACGGACTGCCCGGCGTCCCCGGCATCGGGGAGAAGACGGCGACCAAGCTTCTCGCCGAGTTCGGTGACCTGGCCGGAATCATGGCAGCGGTGGACGACCCGAAGGCCAAACTGACTCCCTCGCAGCGCAAGCGCCTCGACGAATCACGGCCGTACGTCGCCGTCGCGCCCACGGTCGTCAAGGTCGCAGGCGACGTCCCCCTGCCGGACGTCGACACCGCGCTGCCCCACGCGCCACGCGACCCGGCCGCGCTGGACGAACTCGCCGCGCGGTGGGGTTTGGGCGGTTCGTTGCACAGGTTGCTCTCGACTCTTCAGGTTTGAGGTGTTAACTAGAGAGAGGTGCTAACTTAGGCAAGCCTAAGCTCGTTAATTGGGAGGCCGTCATGGCAGAGCGTCCGGAACGCAGGACCCCGAAGCCCCACTCCGCGCGGGTCGTGCGGACCGAGCGACTGACCCCGCACATGCAGCGGGTCGTCCTCGGAGGCGAGGGCCTCGCCGAATTCACCGCGGGCTCCAGCACCGACCACTACGTGAAGCTGCTGTTCGGGGCGGAGGGCGTCACCTACCCCGAGCCCTTCGACATGAAGGTCATCCGCGAGGAGTTCCCGCGCGACCAGTGGCCCGTGACACGCACATACACGGTGCGCCACTGGAACCCCGAACACCGCGAGCTGACCCTCGACTTCGTGGTGCACGGCGACGAGGGCCTCGCCGGGCCCTGGGCGGCGAACGTCCAGCCGGGCGAGCTCGTACGGTTCAACGGCCCCGGCGGCGCGTACGCCCCCGACGCGAGCGCGGACTGGCATCTGCTCGCCGGTGACGAGAGCGCCCTACCCGCGATCGCTGCCGCTCTGGAGGCGCTGCCGGCGGGCGCCGTGGCCCACGCCTTCGTGGAGATCTCGGACCCCGCCGAGGAACAGAAGATCGACTCCGATGTGGATGTCGTCTGGCTGCACCGGGGAGACCGGCCCGTCGGTGAGGCGCTCGTCGAGGCCGTGCGCGCCCTGGAGTTCCCGCAGGGCCGGGTGCACGCGTTCGTGCACGGCGAGGCGGGCTTCGTGAAGGAGCTGCGCCGGCTGCTGCGGGTCGAGCGCGAGTTCCCGCGCGAGGACCTCTCGATCTCCGGCTACTGGCGGCTCGGGCACAACGAGGACGGCTGGCAGGCATCGAAGCGGGAGTGGAACGCCCAGGTGGAGGCGGAGCAGGAGGCGTCCGCCTGAGCCCAGCCCGGGCGAACGCCGAGAGGCGGCCACGCGTCACGCGAGCCGCCTCCTGACGTTTCCGGGTGGGCTACACCGACCGTTGGTACGACCTGAACGTCCGGATCGACAGCCACACCGCGACGATCGCCAGCGCGAGCAGCGCACCGCCCCGGTTGAGCACGTCGCCCCAGTCGGGGTCCGCGGACAGCGCCGAACGCCCCGCGACCATCGCCCAGTTGAGCGGATTGAAGTCCGCGATGTGCCGCATCCAGCCCGGCATCTGGGACGACGCCATGAACGCCGTGGACAGGAACGTCAGCGGCAACAGCAGGAACGTATTGATGCCGATGATCGACTCGCGCTCCTGGACCAGCATGCCCAGCGCGTTGGACAGCGCCCCGAAGATCGTGCCGAGCAGCACCGAGGCGACAACCAGGATCGCGACCCCGCCGATCCCGCCCGGATAGTCCGCGCCGCCCAACAGCCCTAGCAGCACGATGATGACTGACTGCAGGGCGGTCACCAGACCGTTGTTGACGACATTGCCGTTCATCAGGGCCGCCCTGCTGACGGGCGTGGTCAGGAAGCGGTTGAGCGTGCCCCGCTGGATCTCGTCGAGCGTGGTCATGCCCGCCCACATGTTGGAGCTGAGCGCGCTCATCACGACCACCCCGGGGACGAGGTAGTCCAGATACGAGGTGGTGCCGAAGCCGCCCAGCTCGACGACCTTCTTGAAGAGGCTGCCGAACAGGAACAGCCAGACGACTGGCTGGATCAGCGTGATCAGCAGGAACGCCGGCTGCCGCACGAACACCATGAGTTGACGCTGGGTCATGTACCAGGTCTGGGAGACGGCTGTGCTCATCGCACACCTCCGGCGAGGACGAGGCCCTCGGTGCCTGCTGCTTCCGCCTCGGAGTAACGGCGGCCCGCGTAGCGGAGGTAGACGTCGTCGAGGGAGGGCCGCGCGACGGTCGCGGTGGCGACACCGACGCCTGCACGGTCAAGTGCCCCGAGAAGCGCGGGCATCGCCGCCGCACCGTCGTCGGCGCGGACACTGATGCGGCGGCCGTCGAACTGCGCTTCGTGCACACCTGGCAGACCGGTCAGCGCACCGTTCAACAGCGTACGACCGGCTTCGCCGACCGCTTCACGCAACTCCAAGTGGACGGCGTCGCCGCGTAGTTCACCCTTGAGTGCGTCGGGTGTGCCCTCGACGACCACCCGGCCGCGGTCGACGATCGCGATGCGCTCGGCGAGCCGGTCGGCCTCTTCGAGGTAGTGCGTGGTGAGCAGGATGGTCAGGCCCTCGTCCCCGGCGAGACGGGCGATCTCGTCCCACATCGCGGTCCGCGCCTCGGGGTCGAGGCCTGTGGTGGGCTCGTCGAGGAAGAGCACCTCGGGGCGGTGGACCAGGCCGAGGGCGACGTCGAGGCGGCGCTGCATGCCACCCGAGTAGCCCTTGACCGGTCGCTTCGCCGCGTCCGCGAGCTTGAAGCGGTCGAGCAGTTCGTCCACCCTGCGGTTGAGGCCGGCGCCTTTCAACCCGTAGAGCCTGCCTTGGAGTTGAAGGTTCTCCCGGCCGGTCGCCACCGGGTCGGCGCCCGAACTCTGGGCGACCACACCGATCGCACGGCGCACCCGGTCCGGGTGGCGCAGCACATCATGGCCGGCGACGGTGGCAGCACCCGAGTCGGGGCGCGCCAGGGTGGTGAGGATCTTGACGGTGGTGGACTTGCCGGCGCCGTTCGGGCCGAGCAGCCCGAAGACGGTGCCTGCCTCGACGGTGACGTCCATGCCGCGCAGCGCGGTGACGTCACCGGGATAGGTCTTGATCAGCTGACGCGCCTCTACCGCGGGCGCAGGGGTATTCATGACGACTGCTCTCCTTGTGAGCGGATGACAACGAATCCGCAGGCAGCGGATGTGGACCGATCCGCGTGAAGAGCGCCGGGCTATCCTGGGTGTGCCGCACCTCGATCGCCTGGCCTGCCTCACCGCGGGTCCGGTTCGGGGTTCGAGACCCTGGCGGGGCTGCTCCAACAGTCCTGCCGGGGTCTGTTCATTTCAGGGTCACTTGCCGATGGGTCGCTCCTCCGAGTCCTGGAACTCCTGGAACTCCGGCGGGATCTCGCCGGTTTCATGGAAGCTCCGCCACGCCTGCACGCCGGGCAGGGCGCCTCCCTTGATCTCCTTCAGGAAGCCACGGACCCACTCCGCCTGCGCCCGAACCATGTGCAGTTGGTACTCGGTCTCCACAAGGAAGATCCGGGGCAGCGTCTCGTACAGCTTCTCCAGAGCCCCCCGGCCGCTCGCGGCCTGCACCTCAAGGGAGTTGAGCCGCCCTTCGAGGAGCCGGGTCACCTCGTCGGGATGCAGCGCACCCATCAGTGAGAGCGCGGTCTCGAAGATCGGATACTCCCGCGCCGGGACGGCCATCAGGTCGGAGAGCCATTCGGTCATCTCCACGCGCCCGGAGTCGGTGATTCCGTAGACCGTGCGCTCCGGACGGTTGCCCTGCCGCTCCACGTCCGTGACCTCGACGAAGCCGTGCTTCTCCAGGTTCTGCACGACCGTGTAGAGCGAGCCGTAGTTGATCTTCGTGCTGGTGTCCTTGCCCTGGCGGCGCAGCGTCTGGGCGATCTCGTAAGGATGCATCGGCTTCTGCCAGAGGGTCGTCATCACGGCAAGCGCCAGCGGGTTGCTCAGCTTGCGCCGCTTCATCACCATGACAACCTCACCTCGTCACCGAATATCCGTAGCCGAACATATCGCGACCGAGTCGGACCGTCAATACACACGATGTATCGCGATTTCACGCCGACCGCAAGGGCGTGAGGACTTAGGCCCGCCGCGGACACGGCCGCGTCACGCGAGCGAAACAGCCCCTCCCTAATTTCTGTCACCCGACAGGAATTCAGCCCACCCTTCCGCGCCGAAGGCAGGTGCCACCGTGACCACCACCGTCCCCTCCGACGTACGCCCGGACCCACCCGAGTCCCCCGGCGACCATTCCCTCGCCGAGTTCGGCTACCGCCAGGAACTGCACCGCAGCCTCGGCCGGTACGCCTCGTTCGCCGCCGGGTTCTCCTTCATCTCCGTACTGACGACCGTCTTCCAGTTCTTCGCCTTCGGGTACGCGTTCGGCGGCCCCGTCTTCTTCTGGACCTGGCCGGCCGTCCTGGTGGGCCAGTTGCTGGTGGCCGCTTGCTTCGCGGAGCTGGCCGCGCGCTATCCGATCTCGGGCGCGATCTACCAGTGGTCCTCACGGCTCTCGAACCTCTCCTTCGGCTGGTTCGCCGGCTGGATCATGGTGATCGGGCAGATCGTGGTGGTCGCCGCGGCGGCGCTCGCACTGCAGATGGTGCTGCCCGCGATCTGGTCCGGCTTCCAGCTGGTGGGCAGCGACCCGACGCCCACCAGTGCCGACGGCGCGGCCAACGCGGCGGTCTTCGGGGTGATCCTGCTCGTCCTGACCACGCTGGTGAACCTCCTCGACAACCGGGTGATGTCCCTGGTCAACCGGGTCGGTGTGACCGCCGAGATCATCGGCGCGGTCTTGATCATCGTGTTGCTGCTGACCCACTCCGAGCGGGCTCCCGGCATCACCTTCCACACGGCCGAGGGCAGCACCGGCCTGTTCGGGGCGCTGATGGTGGGCTCCTTCATGGCGGCGTACGTGATGATCGGCTTCGACAGCGCGGGCGAGATGAGCGAGGAGACCCGCGATCCACGCCGTACCGCGCCTCGTACGATCCTCACCGCGCTCGGCGCGGCGGGGCTGCTCGGCGGCCTGATCGTCCTCGGCGGACTGCTCGCGGCCCCGAGCCTCACGGACGGACGTCTCGGGGTGGAAGGCCTGAGCTACGTGCTGACCAGCACCCTCGGCGACGGAGTCGGCCGCGCCCTCCTCGCCGACGTGGTGGTGGCCATCGCGGTGGCGACCCTGGCGATCCAGACGGCCGCCGCCCGCATGCTCTTCTCCATGGCCCGCGACGGCCAGCTCCCCTTCTCCGCCCGCCTCGCCAAGGTCAATCCCCGTACCGGCATGCCGAACGCCCCGGCCCTGGTCGTCGGCGTCCTCGCCGCCGCCGTACTGCTCCTCAACTTCGCCTCCCCGGAAGCCTTCCTGGCCATCGGCACCACCTGCATCGTGATGCTGTACCTGGCGTACGCGATGGTCACCGGACCGCTCCTTGTCCGACGCCTGCGCGGACAGTTCCCCGGCGCGGACGGCGTCGACGAGGAGGGCCGCCCGCTCTTCTCCCTCGGCCGCTGGGGCGTCCCGGTCAACGCGATCGCCCTCGTGTACGGCCTCTTCATGACCGTCAATCTCGCCTGGCCCCGCGCCGCGGTGTACGACCCGGCGGGCGGGCACTGGTACTTCCAGTGGTTCACCGTGCTCTTCCTGGGCGTGACGGTGGTCGCGGGCGTGGCGTACCGGGCGTACAAATCGCGTACGACGGTCACGGAGGCGCAGGAGGCGGTTCCGGCCTCGTACGCTTGACCAGGTGAGACGCAAATCCCGGATCCCGCCCTCCCCGCTGCCGCAGCGTGACGGGGTCGATCCCGTGCGGATCAGGCTGCCGGAGGGCGGGGGGTGGGTCACCGTGCGGGAACATCTGGTGGAACGGCTCTCGCCGCGGGCCGAGGTGATCGACCAGCTGCTCCGGGACGGGCTGATCGTCGGGGCGGACGGGCAGCCGGTGGCGGGCGACACGGCGTATGTGCCGGGGATGTTCGTGTGGTTCCACCGTGAGCCGCCCGACGAGGAGCGGGTGCCGTTCGCGCTCGATGTCGTGTACCGCGACGAGCACATCGTGGTGGCCGACAAACCGCATTTCCTCGCCACCACCCCGCGCGGCAGCCATGTCGCGGAGACCGCCCTCGCCCGGCTGCGACGGGACCTCGGCATCCCGGCGCTCGGCGCCGCGCACCGCCTCGACCGGCTGACGGCCGGGCTCCTGCTGTTCACCGTGCGGCCCGAGGAACGCGGCGCGTACCAGTCGCTGTTCGGCGCGAAGCTGGTCAGGAAGGAGTACGAGGCCCTCGCCCCGTACTCCCCCGGCCTCGCTCTGCCGTGCACCGTCCGCAGCCGGATCCTGAAGGAGCGCGGGGTGATGGCCGCCCAGGAGGTCGAGGGCGAGCCGAACGCCGTCACCCGGGTCGAACTGCGCGACCGTCGTGACGGCGTCGGGCGCTACCGGCTGACGCCCAGCACCGGGCAGACCCATCAACTCCGGGTCCATATGAACGCGTTGGGCGTGCCGATCCTCGGCGATCCCCTCTACCCGGTGGTGACCGGCCCCGTGCCGGCCGGTGACTTCCGGCGTCCGCTCCAACTGCTGGCACGGAGGCTCGAGTTCACCGATCCGGTCACGGGGCACGAGCACCGGTTCGTCAGCGGGCGGGTGCTGGAGGCCTGGGCTTCGTACGACGAGTGGGCGTCCCCGGGCCCCCTGGAGGAGACGGCTCAGTAGCCGCGCCACCAGCGCAGGAAGCGCTGCCAGGCGCCGAGTCGGTGTGCGGGCTCCGGTGCATACGCGGGCTGCGGGGCCACCGGCTGCGGCGCGGGTACGGGCGTCTCCGTCCTGTCCGTCGTGACCTGCCAGGTCGGCCGCTGGCGCGGCATCGCGTGGAGGGCGGGCAACTGCGTGACGTCCTGCGGAGGTTTCGGCTCGAACCGCACCGGCAGCTCCACCAGGTGGCGTGAGGACATCGACGCCCGCCAGCGCAACTCGTGTTCTTCGCAGTCGAGTTGGATGTCGGGTACCCGCATCAGCAGCGCGTCGACACCGACATCGGCGATGGCACGTCCGATGTCCTGGCCCGGGCACTCGTGGGGGCCGCCGCCGAAGGCGAGGTGGGACCGGTTGCCCTGCATGTTGGCGGCGAGGTCGGGGCGTACCTTCGGGTCGACGTTGCCCGGCGCGATCCCGAAGAGCAGTCCGTCGCCCTTGCGGATGCGCTTGCCGCCCAACTCCGTGTCCTGCTTGGCGAAGTAGCCGAGTACGGCGCTGAACGGCGGCTCGTCCCACAGGGACTGCTCGACCGCCTCGGGCACCGTCATCTGCCCGCCGTTCAACTGGGCACGGAAGCGCGGGTCGGTGAGGACCATCCGCAGCACGTTGGCGATCAGGTTGGCGGTGGCCTCGTACGCGGCGAGCAGCACGAGCCACAGGTGCTGGGTGACCTCGTCGTCGCTGAGCCGCGCCGGGTGGTTGATGAGGTGACTGGTGAAGTCCTCCTCGGGCTGGGCGCGGCGGCGGGCTGTCTGTCGCGACAGGACGCCCTGGACGTACTCGTTGCTCGCGATCGCCGTCTCGGTGCCCTTGAGCAGGTCGCGGGTGGCCTGCACGATGCGGTCGTTGTACTCCTCGGGCATGCCGAGGATCTCGCACATGACGGCCATCGGCAGGTGCTCGGCGAACTGGCCGACCAGCTCGGCCCTGCCCTGCTCGCAGAACTCGTTGACGAGGCGCTGTGTGGCGCGGTTGATGTGGCGCCGCAGACTGCGGTGGTCGATGGTCGACATGGCGCCGGTGACCGCCCCGCGCAGCCGTAGATGCTCGTCGCCCTCGGCGTGGGAGCAGATGGGCTGCCAGGCGATGTGCGGCGCGAGCGGGTGGTCGGGGCCCGCCGTGCCGTCCTGTACCGCGGTCCACAGGCGGCTGTCGCGCGCGTAGTGCGAGGGGGTGCTCACCATGTGCAGGTTCTCGCCGTGGCCGAGCACCACCCAGATCGGCACGTCGTTGTGGAGCAGCACGGGGGCGACGTTGCCGTGTTCGGCGCGGAGTTTCTCGTACAGGGCTCCCAGGTCCTCCGCCTCGGGTCCGTACAGCCGGCGCAGCCCGCCGGGACCGAGGCCGTGGGCGGGGCAGCCGGGCGGCGGGTCGAGCGTGAGGTCGTCCATACCGGTCGGGGACGTACCGGTCGGGGAGTGGGATTCAGGCGTCACGGTGATCGCTCCGAAGCTGAAGTAGATCCGGTGTCTTGGGAGTTGGCGTACGTGCCGGTGCGGGGCTGCGTCCTTGTCGGTTCCGTACGGGGCTCAGGCGCTCGACGAGGTCATCGCCAGCGAGTGCAGGAAGCGCATCAGCGTCATCAGGACGTCGCGGCTGGAGGCCCTGCGGCGCGCGTCGCACTGCACGATCGGGATCTCGTCGGCCAGGTCGAGCGCGGCCCGCAGGTCCTCGATCGGGTAGTCGGGAGCGTCGGGGAAGGTGTTTATGGCGACGACGAACGGCACACCCCGTTCCTCCAGGCGGCCGATCACATCGAAGCTGACCTCCAGGCGGCGGGTGTCGATCAGCACGACCGCGCCGAGCGCTCCCTCGAAGAGGCCGTTCCACAGGAACCAGAAGCGCTCCTGGCCCGGCGTGCCGAACAGGTAGAGCACCAGCTGTTCCGTGATCGAGATCCGGCCGAAGTCCATGGCGACGGTGGTGGCCGTCTTGGTCTCGGAGCCGTAGTTGTCGTCGACCCCGATCCCGGCCTGCGTCATGGTCTCCTCCGTGGTCAGCGGCTTGATCTCGCTGACGGAGCCCACCATGGTCGTCTTGCCGACTCCGAAGCCGCCGACGATGACGATCTTCACGGCTGCCTGGGTCGTGTGCGGCAGATGGTCCTCGGCGCGAGGGCCCGTGATGGTGTCAGAGCTTTTGAAGTCCATGCATCACCGCTTCGAGGAGGGAACGGTCGGGGAGCGCCGAGCGGACGATCGGGGCGCGCGCCTGTACCAGTTCGGCCGCCAGCAACTCGGTGAGCAGCACGGTCACCACGCTGACCGGCAGGTTGAGATAGGCCGAGAGTTCGGCCACGGACAGCGGAGCCGTGCAGAGCCGGACCAGCGCCGACTTCTCCGGCTGGGCATTGGGCGGCGGCGCCTCGGCGCGCGCCACGATCAACGTGACCAGGTCGAGGGCGGCCCGGTCGCCGCCCTCGGCCCCGCCGGTGAGCAGATACAGGCGCTCGGGGTTCTTCGGGTCCTGGCCCTCCTTCGGAGATCCCTCGTTCGGGGGTCCCCCTTGGGAGGGTTCCTCGTTGAGGAGTCCCTCGTCGGGGGGGCCCGCGGGTTCTTCCTTGGGGTAGCGCCGTCGGCGTTGCGGAGGAGTCATACGGTCTGCCCGTTGCGCCGCGGCGGACTCGTCAGATGGGCTCCGATCCGGACGACCAGGTCGCGCATGCGGTTGCTCATCAGTCCGGGCTCGGCGGTCTGGTTGGCGAGGACCGCGAGGTAGGCGTTGGGCCCTGCCGACATCAGGTAGAAGTAGCCGCCGTTGATCTCGATGATGACCATGCGCATCCGGCCGTCGCTGTTGGGGATCTCGCCCGCGACGGCTCCGGCCAGGCTCTGCAGGCCCGCGCAGGCCGCGGCGACGCGGTCGGCGGCGTCCGGGTCACCGCCGTACCGGGCGATGCGCAAACCGTCGGCGGAGAGCACCACGATCTGCTGGACACCCGGTACGCCGTCGGCGAGTTCCTTCAGCATCCAGTCGAAGTTGGCGCGCTGCTGGATCACTTGAGGTCCCCTTCGTCGTCGGCCTCCACAGGGGCCGGCTTGGTGTTCGTGCCGGATGCGGCGGCCGGGTCCGGGTCGCCCTTTAGCCCTTCCATGAACGCCTCGACCCACAGGCCGGGTTCGGGCTCCTTCTCTTCCGGGACGGGGGTGGCCGCCCACGCGGGAGCCGCGGCGGCCGCCTCCGCGGCCTCGGCGTCCGCCCGGGCCTCGGCGATCCGCTGATGGAAGGAGACCTTGACCCGACTGCGGCGCTGCGGCAGGCCGTTGGCCGTCCACTCGGTGACCTGCGGGACGTCGTCCTCCAGGGCGCCGAGCGGGGTGGAGACCCGGGGGCCGGTGGTCGGACGGCGCTTCTTGGGCTTGCGGTTGGGGCCCTCGACTCCGTCGGTGTCCATGGTCGGGACGGAGGCGATGCCGATGCCGTGCGCGAGGCCGGGAGCGTCGTCGGTGGTGAGCATGACGCGCGGCGCGACGAGGACGGCACGGACACCGCCGTACGCGGACTGCCTGAGCGAGACCTGGAGGTTGTACATCTTCGCGAGCCGGCCGACGACGGCCATGCCGAGCCGCGGAGTGGCGCCGAGGGAGTCCATGTCGACACCGAGGGCGGCCTGCCTGAGCAGGTCCTCGGCCTTGTCGCGTGCCTCGTCGCTGAGGCTGACGCCGCCGTCCTCGATCTCGATGGCGATGCCGGTCTGCACTTCGAGGGCGGTGACGTGCACCTTGGTGTGCGGGGGCGAGTAGCGCGTGGCGTTGTCGAGGAGTTCGGCGACCGCGTGGATGAGCGGTTCGACGGACACGCCGTTGACGGCGACCTCGACGACGTTGTGCAGCTCGATGCGGCGGTACTCCAGGATGCGTGACATCGCGCCGCGCAGCACGCTGAACAGCGGTACGGGCTCGGGCCATTGACGTCCGGGGCGGCCGCCGCCGAGCACCGCGATGGAGTCGGCGAGGCGGCCGATCAGCGCGGTGCCGTGGTCGATGCGCAGGAGGTCGTCGAAGACCTCGGGGTTGCGACCGTGGTCCTCCTCCATCTCGCGGAGTTCCTTGTTCTGCTGGTGGACGATCGCCTGGACGCGCCGGGCGATGTTGACGAAGGCGCGCTGCGCGGAGTCGCGCATCGCTTCCTCGCGGTCGATGATCTTGAGCACCGTCTTCAGCAACTCACGCTGAGGCCCTGGGAGTTCTCCGAGATCCGGATCGGTCTCGGGGAGGGTGCGAATCACCTCGGCGGGATTTGCGCCGGCGTGCAGTCGGGCGAGCCCGACGGGCAGCACCTCGTGGGTGAAGTACAGGATCTCCTGGTCATGGGCGGCGATGCGCTGTTCCAGGTATGCGGTGCGGCGGGCCAGATCTGCGCGCAGGTCGCGGGCGACGCGGCCGCGCCGGACGGCTTCGGCGCCGATCGCGATGACCAGGAGCGTCGCGATGGCTCCGCACCAGCCGACGGCGGCACGGGCCGGATCCGTCACCACGGCGACGGCGGCTCCGGTCGCCGCGGCCATCACTATGGCCGGCAGCAACAGCACGCGCGCGTAGGGAAGTTCGCGGCCACCGGGAGGCGATTGAACACTCACCATGTATGCCCTCTGAGACAGATCGACTGGGGGATCGGGGAGGTTTGCGTGGGAAACGGAATGGATCAAACTGAATCTTCGTAACTTTTGGGAACAAGCGCACGAATACATCTCAACTCGGTGCGCTGCGGGCGAGCTTAGTCCGACCGGATCATCGCCGTGTCATATTCAGCAAGCACCTGAAATCGCCCTCGCGACAGGAGTACTCTCGGCTCCATTTACACGCTACGGCTTCATTCGAACACGGCGCGTGACGGCGTACGGGCATACGAAACGCACCCCGAGCGGGCGTGCGAGGTCAGATTCCGGCTCGCTCCGGCTCAGACTCCGGCGATGCGGAGCGCCGCGTCCGCGGTGGCCTCGGCGAACGCGGACACGGGCCGTTCCGGATCGGAGCGGTGCACGAGGATCACGCCCTCGATGAGGCCGAACACCAGATCCGTGCGAAGATCCAGCTCACTCTTGGCGAGCGTGCCCCCCGCGGCTGTCGCCGCGAGCAACTGCCGGTAGGTGTCCTTGAGTTCGGCCCGTACGGCATGGAAGCCGGCGAAGCGTTCGGTGCGCACCTCGGGCAGCAGATAGAGCCCGCCCAGGTTGTGCGGGCCGTCGCAGAGAAGCTCGACGTCCGCGCGGCACAGCTCCCAGAGCCGGCCCTCGGCCGGCGTCGCGTCGTCCGCGAGGAGTTCCCGGGCGAGCGCGAGCGAGGGCGTGACCGTGGACTCCAGGAGCTCGGCGAGCAGCTCCTCCTTGCCGGAGACGTAGTGGTACATCGACGCCTGGCGCATACCGGCCCGTTCGGCGACGGCACGGGTGGTCGTGGCGGCGTATCCCCGGGTCGTGAACAACTCGGCGGCGGCGTCCAGCAGTTCATCGCGCGGCGACAGACCACTGTCCGGCCGCTGAGCCGCCCGCGGCCGGCCGACCCGTCGTCCACCACCGGTTCCCATGTGTTCGATCCTCGCACACCGGGTCACACGACGATCACCGTGAGGGATCGGTAACCGGACGGCAACGCATGAGACACGGCGCCGACCCTCTCCCCTCCTAATTTCTGTCGAGCGACAGAAATTACGTCGACCGACAGGAACACCAGAGATCGTCGACCGACAGAACCACCGGAGAACGTCGCACCGAGAGAAACACCGGAGCCGGAGGACCCGCGATGGCGACAGCAACCCCACACGGCGCACGCGCCCACGCCCGCTCCCAGGACGGGACCCGCACCGAGGCCATGCCCGTCGTCCCGGCGAGCGGCTGGCCCGCGCCGCCCTGCGAGGCCGGTCATCTGGTGTGGGCGGAGACGGTGGCGGGCGGCAACTACACGCACCGGCTGCTGGCCCGCGGCACCGAGCTGCGCCTCACCGACCTGACCGGCGACGCCTGCGCGCATCTGCTCCTGTACGTCGCCGACCGCCCCTGGGAGCGCCTGAACGTGGCGGACACGGTCAAGGTCCAGTGGAACGCCTACCTGGGCGAGGGGCAGCTCCTGCTTTCCGACCAGGGCCGCGTGCTCGCCTCGCTGATCGCCGACACCTCCGGACGGCACGACGCACTGTGCGGCACCTCCACGCTCGTACGGAACACCGAGCGGTACGGGGACGGGGCGCCGCAGTCCGCGACCCCGGCCGGCCGCGAGCTGTTCAAACTGGCCGCCGCCAAGAACGGACTCGAACCGCGCGATCTGCCGCCCTCGCTCTCCTTCTTCCAGGGCGTGGCGGTACGCGACGACGGCTCCCTCGACTTCACCGGCTCGGCCGGTGAGGGCGGCAGCGTGACCCTGCGCGCCGAACAGGACGTCACCGTGCTGATCGCGAACGTGCCGCACCCGGCCGACTCCCGTGCGGAGTACGTCAGTTCACCGCTGGAGGTGCTCGCCTGGCGCTCGGAGGCGACCAAGCCGGGCGATCCTCTGTGGGAGGCCACACCCGAGGGCCGCCGCGCCTTCCTGAACACCGTCGAATTCCTTGCCGCGAGGGGGCTCGTATGAAAACCGTGGAAGTACCGGACCGCGCCGCCTGGTCCGCCGTCGTGCGCGAGGGCGAGACGCTCACCATCACCGACCTGCACGGCAACCAGGCCGTCGACTTCCTGGTGTACGACGCCCACGACACGGCCGTCCGCTACAGCGCGCCCGACACGATCCACGCTCAGGGCAACCTCTTCCTCACCACCGGCAGCGTGCTCATGTCCAACGAGCACACCCCGCTGATGACCGTCGTCGAGGACGAGGTGGGCCGGCACGACACGGTCGGCGGCGCCTGCTCCAAGGAGTCGAACACGCTCCGGTACGGGCATCACACCTGGTCGCAGCACGCGTGCGTGGACAACTTCCTCGCCGAGGGCGCCAAGTACGGCCTGGGCAAACGGGACTTGGTCTCCAACATCAACTGGTACATGAACGTGCCGGTGGAGAAGGACGGCGCCCTCGGCATCGTCGACGGCATCTCCGCCCCCGGGCTGAGGCTGACCCTGCGCGCCGAGCGCGAGGTGCTCGTGCTGGTCTCCAACTGCCCCCAGATCAACAACCCTTGCAACGGCTTCGAGCCGACGGCGGTCGAGATGACCATAGGGGCACCGGAATGAGCTTCGACACGCTGCTCGTCGCCAACCGGGGCGAGATCGCGGTCCGGATCATCCGGACCGCGCGCGAACTCGGCCTTCGTACGGTGGCCGTGTACTCCGACCCGGACCGCTCGGCACCCCACGTACGGCTGGCGGACGAGGCGGTGCGGCTCGGACCCGCGCCCGCCAAGGAGTCGTACCTCGACGCCGACCTCATCCTCAAGGCGGCGAAGGACACCGGCGCCGGTGCGATCCACCCCGGCTACGGCTTCCTCTCCGAGGACTCGGCCTTCGCGCGGCGCTGCGAGGAGGCGGGGATCGTCTTCGTGGGGCCCACGCCGGAGCAGCTGGAGCTCTTCGGGGCGAAGCACACTGCGCGGGAAGCCGCGGAGGCGGCCGGGGTGCCCTTGGCGCCGGGCACGGGGCTGCTCGCCGACCTGGCCGAGGCCCTGCGCGAGGCCGGGCGCATCGGCTATCCCGTGATGCTCAAGGCCACCGGTGGTGGCGGTGGTATCGGTATGTCGGCCTGCCGCTCAGCCGATGAGTTGACCGAGGCCTGGGAGAGCGTGCAGCGCGTCGCCGCGGCCTCCTTCTCCTCGGCGGGGGTGTTCCTGGAGCGGCTCGTGGAGCGCGCCCGCCATGTCGAGGTGCAGGTCTTCGGCGACGGCCGGGGCCGCGTCGTCACCTTCGGCGACCGCGACTGCTCGCTCCAGCGCCGCAACCAGAAGGTACTGGAGGAGGCCCCCGCACCCGGGCTCCCCTCCTCCGTGCGCGACCAACTCACCTCGGCTGCACGCGACTTGTGTACGTCGGTCGACTACCGCTCGGCCGGAACCGTCGAGTTCGTGTACGACGCCGTCCGCGAGGAGGCGTACTTCCTGGAGGTCAACACCCGCCTCCAGGTGGAGCATCCGGTCACCGAGGAGATCTACGGGGTCGACCTCGTCGCCTGGATGCTGCGCCTGGCGCTCGGGGAGTCGGAGGTCGTACGGGACCCGGGGGCGCCGCGCGGTCATGCCGTCGAGGCGCGCGTGTACGCCGAGGATCCCTCGCGCGAACACCGGCCAAGCGCTGGCCTGTTGACCCGGGTCGAGTTCCCCGGGGGCGTCCGCTTGGACGGCTGGGTGGAGACGGGGACGGAGGTCACGACCTCGTACGACCCGATGCTCGCGAAGGTCATCGCGTACGGCTCGGACCGGGCGCACGCGCTGGAACGGCTCGGCGAGGCGCTGGCCAGGACCCGGGTCGACGGTATCGAGACGAACCTAGGGCTGGTGCGCGCGGCACTGTCGCAGGAGTCCTTCCGGGCCGCCACGCATTCGACGGCGACGCTCGCCGAGGTCTCCGATCCGACCCCGCGGATCGAAGTCGTCTCGGGCGGAACGCTCACCACCGTCCAGGACTGGCCGGGCCGCACCGGCTACTGGCAGGTCGGCGTGCCGCCGTGCGGCCCGATGGACGACCGGTCCTTCCGCCTCGGCAACCGGGCCCTCGGCAATCACGAGGGCGCACCCGGTCTGGAGTGCACGCTTCAGGGCCCGGCCCTGCGCTTCAGCCACACCACGACCGTGTGCGTGACGGGTGCTCCGGCGCCGGTCACCGTGGACGGTGCGGCGATCGCGCAGTGGGAGCCGGTCACCGTGCCGGCCGGGGCCGTACTGGAGGTCGGCGCTCCCGCCGAACACGGACTGCGCACGTACGTTCTCCTCGCGGGCGGCGGCCTGGACGTGCCCGCGTTCCTGGGCAGCGCGTCCACCTTCACGCTGGGCCGCTTCGGCGGGCACGGTGGGCGGGCCCTGCGGACGGGGGATGTGCTGCACGGGGGCTCGGTGGTCCCTGGCACTCCGGTGGCGGCCGACGACCGACCGGTCCTCGGGACACGCTGGCACGTCGGCGCGCTCGAAGGGCCGCACGCCGCACCGGAGTTCTTCACCGAGGAGGACATCCACGACTTCTACGCCGCCGACTGGAAGGTCCACTTCAACTCGGCCCGCACGGGCGTACGGCTGATCGGTCCGAAGCCCCGCTGGGCACGCAAGGACGGCGGCGAGGCGGGCCTGCACCCGTCCAACATCCACGACACGCCCTACTCGGTGGGCGCCGTCGACTACACCGGCGACATGCCGGTGCTGCTCGGCCCGGACGGTCCCTCGCTCGGCGGCTTCGTCTGCCCGGCGACGGTCGTCAGCTCGGAGCGCTGGAAGCTGGGGCAGCTGCGCCCCGGTGACACGGTACGGTTCACGCCGGTCGCCGATGACGGCCGGGCGCGGGCCGCGATCGTCGACGGCGGCGTACTCGCACGGGACGGGGACGTGACGTACCGGCGCAGCGGCGACGACAACCTGCTCGTCGAATTCGGCCCCATGCAACTCGACTTGGCCCTGCGCATGCGGGTGCACGCCCTGATGGAGGCGGTGGCCGGAGCCGCGCTGGACGGCGTCACGGACCTCACCCCGGGCATCCGTTCCCTACAGATCCAGCTGGATCCGCGACGCCTGCCGCAGCGCGAACTTCTCGCGGCCGTACGGCAGATCGTGGAGGAACTCCCGCCGAGCGACCAACTGGTGGTCCCCTCCCGTACGGTCCATCTCCCCCTGTCCTGGGACGACCCGGCCACCCGTGAGGCGATCGCCCGCTACATGGCGGGCGTCCGCGACGACGCGCCCTGGTGCCCGTGGAACATCGAGTTCATCCGCCGTGTGAACGGCCTCGACTCGGTGGACGACGTGTACCGCACGGTCTTCGACGCCGAATACCTCGTACTGGGCCTCGGCGACGTGTACTTGGGCGCGCCCGTGGCGACGCCGCTGGACCCGCGCCACCGCCTGGTCACCACCAAGTACAACCCGGCGCGCACCTGGACCGCCGAGAACTCGGTCGGCATCGGCGGCGCCTACCTCTGCGTCTACGGCATGGAGGGCCCCGGCGGCTACCAGTTCGTCGGCCGTACGACCCAGGTGTGGTCGCCCTGGCAGCAGCGCGGCGCGTTCGAGCCCGGCTCGCCCTGGCTGCTGCGCTTCTTCGACCGCGTCAAGTGGTATCCCGTCGAGCCTGACGAACTCCTCGACCTGCGCGCCGACATCGTCTCCGGCCGCTTCGTCCCACGGATCGAGGAGGGCGAGTTCTCCCTCGCCGCGTACGAGTCCTTCCTCGCCGAGAACGCCGACTCCATCGGGGAGTTCCGGGCCCGGCAGGGCGGCGCGTTCTCCGCGGAGCGGGACGCCTGGGAGGCGGCGGGCGAGTTCACGCGGGTGGAGGCCGCGCCGGCGCCGACAGCTCCCGCGGCCGAGGTGACCGTCCCCGAGGGCGGCCGCGTGATAGAGGCCGAATTCGCCGCGTCCGTATGGCAGTTGAACGTCCGTCCCGGCGACGAGGTCACCCTCGGCCAACCCCTCCTCGCCCTGGAGGCCATGAAGATGGAGTCCAGAGTGCCCGCCCCGATGAACGGCGTGGTGTCGGAAATCCTGGCGAAGCCGGGGGACCAGGTGGAGGCGGGGACGGCGCTGATGGTGTTGGCGCCCTCGCCATGAAACCCGCCCGGTGGTCTGTGGGCAGCACTACGAATCCCGCCCGGTGGTCTGTGGGCAGGCGTTCCGCACGGCGGAACGGGTGGGCACAGACCACCCACCGGCCCGCAGCCGGAGAACAAGGAGCATCGATGACCACCCTCACCCGAGTCCACAGGGCCTACGCCCGCGTCAAGGCCGTCGACCGCCCCGAGGTCTGGATCGACCTGCGTCCCCAGGCGGAGGTAGAGCAAGAAGCGCGCGTCATCGACGGGCGAGTCGCCGCAGGCGACCGCCTCCCCCTCGCAGGCAAGCTCTTCGCCGCGAAGGGCAACATCGACGTGGCAGGCCTCCGGACCACCGCCGGCTGCCCGGCGTACGCGTACGCCCCGGAGGACGACGCCCCCGTGGTCGCCCGCCTCCGCGCGGCCGGTGCGATCGTCCTCGGCACCACGAACCTGGACCAGTTCGCCACCGGCCTGGTCGGCACCCGCTCCCCCCACGGCGCCGTACGCAACGCCCTCGACCCGACCAGGATCAGCGGCGGCTCCAGCTCGGGATCGGCCGTCGCCGTCGCCCTCGGAATCGTCGACTTCGCCCTCGGCACCGACACGGCGGGATCGGGCCGCGTCCCCGCCGCCTTCAACGGCATCGTCGGCCTCAAGCCGACCCGCGGCCTGGTCCCCACGACCGGCGTCGTCCCCGCCTGCGCCTCCCTCGACTGCGTGACCGTCTTCGCCCGTACGCTCCCGGAGGCCGAGCAGGCCCTCGCACACATGGCCTCTCCGTCGGGACGTGACCTCCCCGCACTCCCCCAGCGGACGCCCGGCCCCTGGCGCATCGCCGTCGCCACCCCGGCACAACTCGGCGAGCTGGACGAGGGCTGGGCAACGGCGTACGAGGAGACGGTCGCCCAACTGCGTTCGGCCGGTGCCGAGTTGCGCACCATCGACCTCAGCCCCTTCACCGAGGCGGCCGCGATGCTCTACGAGGGCGCGTTCGTCGCCGAGCGCTACACCGCCGTAGGAAGCTTTGTCGACAAGTTGATGAGCGAGGGAGGCGAGGGTCTCGATCCGACGGTCGCCGGGATCATCACCCGCGCCCGGGACATCCCGGCCCACCAGCTGTACGCCGACCAGGACCGTCTGGCGGCACTCCGCACCCGCGCCCTCGTCCAACTCGGCGACACGGACGCCCTGTTGCTGCCAACGACCCCGGGCCACCCCACCCTCGCCGAGGTCGCCGCCGACCCGCTGGGCGCCAACGCCCGCCTCGGCCGCTTCACCAACTCCACGAACCTCTTCGACCTGGCGGCGGTCGCTGCGCCCGCGGGCACCGTGGCCGGACTGCCGTTCGGCGTGATGCTGATCGGCCCGGCGTTCACCGACGAACGCCTCGGCCTGATCGCCCGCCTGCTCCAGCCGCAGCTCCGGATCGCGGTGGTGGGCGCGCACCTGTCGGGCCAGCCCCTCAATGGCCAACTCCTCTCCCTGGGCGCCGAGTTGGAACGTACGACAACCACGGCACCCGCCTACCGCCTGTACGCGCTGTCCACCACACCGCCCAAGCCCGGTCTGGTCCACGTCGGCGACGGCGGCGCCGCCGTCGAGGCCGAAGTGTGGCGGCTCCCCGCCGAGGGCCTCGGCCGCCTCCTCGCCGAGCTGCCCCGCCCGATGGCCCTCGGCCGCGTCGAACTCGCCGACGGCGGTCACGTACCCGGCTTCCTGTGCGAACCGCCCGCGCTCGAAGGAGCCGAGGACATCACGGCGTACGGAGGCTGGCGCGCCTACCTCCAGTCACGCGCCTGAGGACACACACGGCAGACGACCACGCGTCCGCCGAACACCCCTCCATGCCGCGAGACTTGGTTGACTCGGCACACACGTGCCTGTTCCACTGAGCTCATGCGCCCTCAGCTGCGGCTGGTCACCCGCGACCACATCGACTTCGGTCGCGTCTGGTCCGCGGCGTGTAGTGCCTGACGAGAACCCACGCCCTCTCCGTCACCGCACCGCACCTCCGCACAGCTGAATCGAGGCCACATCCCCATGCCCGTCGAATTCCTCGGCATCGCCGCAACCAACGAAGGCTCCGAAGTCACCGCGCGCAGCGGCGCCTCCTTCAACAAGGAGTACACGCTCCGGCTCGCCCGCGCCCACGAGGACCACGGCTGGGACCGGGTGCTGTTCGCATACGGTTCGGGCTCCCCCGACCCGTCCCCGGCCGCCGCGTACATCGCCGCGCACACGGAGAAGCTGCAGATCCTGGTCGCCCATCGGCCGAACGTCTCCTACCCCACGTTCGCGGCGAAGACCTTCGCGACGCTGGACCACATCAGCGACGGCCGCCTCGCCGTGCACTTCATCACCGGCGGCAACGATCACGAACAGCAGCGCGAGGGCGACTTCCTCACCAAGGACGAGCGGTACGCCCGTACCCGCGAGGCCATCCAGATCATCAAGAAGGCCTGGACCTCCCACGAGCCCTTCGACCACGAGGGCACGTACTACCGCTTCAACGACTTCGTCAGCGATACCTTCCCCGTCCAACAGCCGCACCCGCGCGTCTCGTTCGGCGGTTCGTCCCCGGCGGCGTACGAGGCCGGTGGCGCCGAGGCGGACATCTACTGCCTCTGGGGCGAGCCCCTGGCCCAGACCGCCGAGCAGATCGAGTCGGTCAAGACCGCGGCGAAGGCGGCGGGCCGCACGGACGTCCCCCAGATCCAGGTCGCCTTCCGCCCGATCATCGCGCCGACCGAGGAACTGGCCTGGGAAAAGGCACACGACACCCTGGCAAGGATCAGGACCCGCAGGTCCGGCGGCGGGCTCCTCAACCGCCGCTACCCCTTGAAGAACCCGGAGAACACGGGATCCCAACGCCTTCTGGCGGTAGCCGCCGAGGGCGACCGCCACGACCGCGCCCTGTGGACCCCGACGGCGGCGGAGACAGGCGGCGCCGGTAACTCGAACGCCCTGGTCGGCACCCCGGAAACAGTCGCCCAAGCCCTCCTCGACTACTACGACCTAGGCGTCAACATCCTCTCCGCCCGCGGCTACGACCTCCTCGACGACGCCATCGACTTCGGCCGCCACGTCATCCCGATAGTCCGCGAGGAGGTCGCGAAGCGAGACGCGACTCGAGAGGGCCACAGCCCCTCCGCCGCTTGAGAGGTGGGGTTCAAGGGGGCGCGACTTCAGGCGGGATTCAGGGGGCGCGCAACCCCAGGCAGGGATCCAAGGGGCGCACCTCCTGTCAGGGGTCCTAGCAGGGGTCCTGGGGCTCCGCCCCCGGGCGGGGCCTGGGGCGGAGCCCCAGAAGGACGGGCAGGGTAGGGGCGGAGGGGGTGAAAAAAACTCCCCCACTCCCCCACCCGCACCCCCAGACCAAACCCCACCCCCACCAAAGCTCACCCCACCGACGAGTACGCCACCACCCCCCGCAACAGCCCATCCACCGCCTTACGCGCGTTCTTCGCGACGGTCGATCCCGCCGCCGCCCCAGAAACAGGCGCAGCGGCCGAAATCTGCCCCAGCACGTCAATCACCTGCTTACACCACCGCACAAAGTCCCCCGCAGGCATCTCCGCCTCACGCAGCACCTCATCAAGCCCCTTGCCGGAGGCCCACTCGTGGGCGGCCCACGCGAACCCAAGATCCGGCTCGCGCTGTCCGACCCCCTCGGTCTGAGTGATCCCGAAGTCCTCCTCCAGGGCGTCGAGCCGCCCCCAGATCCGCACCATCTCCCCGAGCGCGGCCTTCGCCTTACCGGACGGCACCTTCGGCGCCATCGCGTCGTCGGCGACCCGGGACTCGTACACCAACGCCGAAACACAGGCGGCGAGTTCAGGCGGACTGAGCCCCTCCCAGACCCCGGCCCGCAGGCATTCACTGGCGAGCAGGTCGAGTTCGCCGTACAGCCGCGCGAGCCGCTTGCCGTGCTCGGTGACGTCGTTGCCACGCAGGTAGTCGAGCTCGGTGAGAAGCGCGACGATTCGGTCGAAGGTGCGTGCGATCGTGTTGGTCCGGCCCTCGATACGCCGCTCCAGCTGCGAGGTGTCACGCAACAGCCGGTGGTAGCGCTCGGCCCAACGGGCGTGGTCCTCACGGTCGCTGCACCCGTGGCAGGGATGCGCCCGGATATCCGAACGCAGCCGCGCGATCTCGCGGTCGTCGGCGGCCTCGGCCCGCTTCTTGCGGTGCCGGTCGGTGACGAGGTGCCCGGCCTTCGTGCGCAGCGCGGACGCCAGATCGCGACGCGACTGCGGTGAGCGCGCGTTGAAGGTCTTCGGGATCCGCATCCGCTCCAGCGCCTCGACCGGCACCGGAAAGTCCATCGAGGCCAGCCGCTTCACCTGGCGCTCGGCGGTGAGCACCAGCGGGCGCGGCCCGTCGTGCTGCTCGAAGCCCCGGTGGCCGTTCGACCGGCCGGCGGGCAGCCCTGGGTCCAGCACCAGCGCGAGACCCGCGTACTTGCCGGTCGGGACGTGGATGACATCACCGGGCTTCAGCTTCTCGAGCGCGACGGCCGCCTCCGCGCGCCGCTGCGCCGCACCCTGCTTGGCCAGTTCGGTCTCGCGGTCCTTGAGCTCGCGGCGCAGCCGCATGTACTCCTCGAAGTCCCCGAGGTGGCAGGTCATCGACTCCTTGTAGCCGTCGAGACCCTCCTCGTTGCGCTGCACCTGCCGGGAGATCCCGACGACCGACTTGTCGGCCTGGAACTGCGCGAAGGACGTCTCAAGCAGCTCGCGCGAGCGGTGCCGCCCGAACTGTTCGACCAGGTTGACGGCCATGTTGTACGACGGCTTGAAGCTGGAGCGCAGCGGGTACGTGCGGGTGCCCGCGAGTCCCGCCAGGTGATCGGGGCTGATGCCGCGCTGCCAGAGCACCACGGCGTGGCCCTCGACATCGATGCCACGGCGTCCTGCGCGGCCGGTCAGCTGGGTGTACTCGCCGGGTGTGATGTCGGCGTGCTGCTCGCCGTTCCACTTGACGAGCTTCTCCAACACCACCGAGCGGGCAGGCATGTTGATGCCCAGCGCGAGGGTCTCGGTCGCGAACACCGCCTTCACCAGGCCGCGTACGAACAGTTCCTCGACGACCTCCTTGAAGGTCGGCAGCATGCCCGCGTGGTGGGCCGCGATGCCGCGCTCCAGGCCCTCCAGGAACTCGTAGTACCCCAGGACGTGCAGGTCCTCGGTCGGGATGGAGGCCGTGCGCTCCTCTACGAGTTCGCGCACCCTCACGCGTGCGTCGTCGTCGTTCAGCCGCAGGCCCGCGTACAGGCACTGCTGAACGGCGGCCTCGCAGGCCGCGCGGCTGAAGATGAACGTGATGGCGGGCAGCAGCCCTTCGGCGTCCAGCCGCTCGATGACCTCGGGCCTGCTCGGCGTCCAGACCCGCGAGCGCTGTCTGCGCTCGCGCTCCCGGTCCGCGTCGCGCATCGCGCGGCCCCGTCTGCGGTCCTGGTACGAGGGGCGGCTCGCCTCCATCCGCGCCAGGCGCGTGAGGTCGGGGTTGACCGCCTTCTTGTGGCCCTCCCCCTCCTCGAAGAGGTCGTACATCCGCCGCCCGGCCAGCACATGCTGGAACAGCGGCACGGGCCGGTGCTCGGAGACGATCACCTGGGTGTCTCCGCGCACGGTGTCCAGCCAGTCGCCGAACTCCTCCGCGTTCGACACGGTCGCCGAGAGCGACACCAGGGTCACCGACTCGGGGAGGTGAATGATCACTTCTTCCCAGACGGCCCCCCGGAAACGGTCGGAGAGGTAGTGCACCTCGTCCATCACGACATAGCCGAGTCCGAGGAGGGTCTGCGAGCCCGCGTACAGCATGTTGCGCAGCACCTCGGTGGTCATCACGACCACCGGAGCTTCGGAGTTGACGCTGTTGTCACCGGTGAGCAGGCCGACCTTGTCCGCGCCGTAACGGCGGCAGAGGTCGGCGTACTTCTGGTTGGAGAGCGCCTTGATCGGCGTCGTGTAGAAGCACTTCTTGCCCTGCTGGAGGGCGAGGTGGACGGCGAACTCACCGACGATCGTCTTGCCCGAGCCGGTGGGTGCGGCGACGAGCACCCCCTTGCCCGATTCGAGGGCCCGGCAGGCCTCGATCTGGAAGGGGTCGAGGCCGAAGTCATACATCTCGCGGAAGCCGGCGAGAGCGGTGGCCTGCTCGACAGCGCGCTTCCGTGCTGCCGCGTACCGCTCGGCCGGAGAGAGTTCCTCTGTCATCGTGCTTTCGAGACTACCGGGAGCCACTGACAACACAACGATCAATATCCGGATCCACACCCGCGAAACCCGGAGGTCCCCGCAGCTCAGGCAATCGCCACCCGCACCGCACCGCGCACGCACTCCGCCGTGAGCGGCAGCGGCCCGAACGGCTCCCCGTCCGCGTACCCCGTGACACCGTCGGCGACCAGCGCGACCCTGGCCGCCCGGTACACGGTGACCTTGGGGTGATCGAGATGCGTGCCCCGGTAGACCTTCGGGAACACCTTGAGCAGTGTCGTACGACTGCAGTCCCCGACCACGGTCACGTCGAACAGTCCGTCGCCCAGGTCCGCGCCCGCGCAGATCTTCATACCGCCGCCGTACGACGATCCGTTGCCGACCGCCACAAGTGTCGCCTCGACCTCCTGGGCCTCGCCGTCGTCCAGCGTGATCCGGTAGGGGACGGGCTTGAAGGCGGCCAGTTCGGCGAGCATCGCGAGGTCGTACTTGAAGCGGCCGGCGGGCCAGCGCATGCGGTTGCCTCGGTCGTTGACCCGTGAGTCGAAGCCGGAGGCGAGAACGGTGCCGAACCAGGTGCCGCCCACCCTGCCCAGGTCGACGTCACGCAGCCGTTCGCTCTTGAGGGCCTCGGCGATCAGCCGCCCCGCGGCCGTCGGATCGCGTACGGGCAGGCCCAGGGCCCGCGCGAAGTCGTTCCCGGTACCCACGGCGACCAGGCCGAGCGGGGTGCGCGTCCCGGCGACGGCCTGCAGTGCCAGGTTGGCCATGCCGTCCCCGCCCACGGCGATCAGCGCGCCCGTTCCGTCCGCGACGGCGCCACGCGCACGCGTGAGGGCGTCCTCGGCGTTCTCCCCGAGGACCGTACGGACGGAGAATCCCGCCGCCCGCAAAGCAGAAGCGGCCGGCTGCGCCGCGTGGGCGCCCCGGCCGCGTCCCGCGGTGGGATTGACGAAGAGGGTGATCTCGCTGGTCACGAGCCCGACCCTATGATCTCTCCGCGCTTGATCAGGTCACGTCGTCATAACCGTTGACGCGCTCCGTGCTCGCCTGTTCGGGCAATGTCGCCCGGCTCGCCGACACCGTCTCGATCTCGCCGATGGCCTCGGGAGTGAGGTCCAGTTCGGAGGCCTCGTCGTCGGCCGGTCCCGAGGCGTCGCGCCGACGCCTGCGCCGGTCGTTCAGCAGCGAGAAGGCGACCGCGCCGAAGTACAGGATCCAGATCGGCCCGGCGAGCGCCAGCATGGTCAGCGGGTCGGTGCTGGGCGTGGCCACGGCCGCGAAGACCGTGATGCCCATGATCATGCCGCGCCACCAGCCGAGCATCCGCTTGCCGGTGATCGCCCCGGTGAGGTTGAGGAAGACCAGCAGCAGGGGCAGTTCGAAGGAGAGGCCGAAGACGAGCACCATGCGCGTGACGAGGTCGAGCAGGTCGTCCAGCGGCAGAAGGTTGGACGTCTGGTCGGGGGTGAATTCGAGCAGCACCTTCGCCGTGGTGGGCAGCACCGTGTAGGCGAAGTAGGCGCCGCCCAGGAAGAGCGGGGCGCCCGTGCCGACGAACGCGTAGGCGTACTTCCTCTCGTGCCGGTGCAGACCGGGGGCGACGAAGCCCCACAGCTGGTAGAGCCAGACCGGCGAGGCCAGCACGACACCGGCCGTCAGCGACACCTTCAGCGCCAGCGTGAAGGGGGTGAGCAGACCGTTGATGGTGATCTGCGCGCACGGCTCGGTCGACGACGACTTCGCCAACTGCTCGAAGCTCTGCTGGCAACCGACCGAGTCGAGGATCGGCCTGGTGATGAGATTGATGATGTCGTTGTAGAAGAAGGCGGCGACGACAGTGATAGCGACGATCGCCAGCATCGCCTTCGCAAGCCGGTTGCGGAGCTCACGAAGGTGTTCCGCAAGGGGCATCCGCCCCTCGGGATCCTTCTCCTTCTGGCGGGCAGGCTTCAGCAACCCACGTTCCCATCTCGTGCGGCGGGCCGGAGGTCACCGGCCCTGCGTCAGCGCTTGGTCGTCGAGTCCGTCGGCTCGGTGACCGGGCGGGAGCTGGTCACGTCGCCGGGCGCGGCCTGGATGGTGCGCTGGGCCGGGGGCTGCTCGTCGGTGGCCGGCGGGGCGGCCGGAGCGGCGCCCGTGTCCTGGCCCTCCGTCTTCATGGCCTTGGCCTCGCTCTTCAGGATGCGCGCGGACTTGCCGAGGGAGCGCGCCATGTCCGGAAGCTTCTTCGCGCCGAACAGCAGGATGATGACGACGAGGATGAGAATGATCTCGGGAGCTCCGAGCCTTCCGAACATAAGTCTTTACCTTCTCACCGAGGCGGCATGGATTGGGGGCTGTCCGATCGATCGGACATGTGTCCGACCGTCGCGCTGACAGCGATCGTAACGCTCAGGGGTAAACGCGGGGCAATCCCTGTGCGTACTCCCAGTTCGCGACCCGCGCCTCGTTTATCGGGGCCGCGACCAGCAGCGTACCTGCCGTTCCCGGAAAGGTGACAGGGCGAAAGCCACTCAAAGCGCGGCGAACCCACGACTCACAGGGCGTCCACGGAGCGAGCCGTGGTCACGGCCGCGCGCTCCAGGTCCTCGGCGGCTCTGTTGATGCGCTGTGCGGAATCGGACACCTGCCTGCCCAGACGCTCGGCTTCGAGGAAGACTCGGACAGCCAGCACGCCGAGGACGGCGATTCCCAGGAAACCCACAGCGATCGCAAACATCGGCCAGAACATGACACCGACCCTAGACGACCGTGGACGGCCTGGGGACCGCCCTCGACTTCCCCCAGGCCATCGGCTCAGACCGTCGAGTGCAGGCGCAGTGTCCGCACTCCGCCCCCGGTGAGGAGCTCGACGATGCGCTCACCGGCGGGCTTGCGGACGGCGGTGCCGCACTCCGGGCAGGTGAAGGAGTAGAAGGTGGTGCGACTGGATGCGCCGATGGCCAGCATCAGGGCGCTCGCCCTGAGCTCGAAATCGGTCCGGCAGTCGGGGCAGCCGGCCCTGAAGATCGTCTCGACCACCCTTCTCATCCCGGCGAAGGCCGTGACGACGGACACCTCCGGGACGCTCGAGGACGCACCGGCAGCCCGATCCGAGGCACCGGCCTTCCCAGCCACGCCAGTCTTCTCCGACACACCAGACATCGACGACGTGCTCAAAGCCCCTGCTCCTGCCTGTCGTACGGCTCGTCCTGAACTCCCCGAAGCCCGTCGTAGCCCGCGAGGGCCTCACGGGCCGCCTGCTGGGCGCTGTCCGCGAGATCCTGCGGTGACACGATCCGGCCGTCGCGGCCAAGGCGCAGCGCCAGTCTCCGCAACGACGTGGGATCGGGGGTCCGCAGGGTGATACGCAGTCCGCCGTCCGGCAGTTCGTCCGCGCTGTCGTGCGGGTAGTACTCGGCGACCCAGCGCCCGCCGGGCCCGACCTCGACGACCACCTCGGGGTCCTCGGCCGCCGGCTGCACCAGTCCTTCGGAGAGGTCCCGCATCTCGATCTCGGGCGGCGCGGACGGCTCGTCCAGGATGCGGATCTCGGCGACCCGGTCCAGCCGGAAGGTGCGGCGCGCCTCGGAACGGCGGCACCAGGCCTCCACATAGGTGTGACCGACGCTGACCAGGCGGATCGGGTCGATCTCACGCTCGGAGAGCTCGTCGCGCGAGGGCGAGTAGTAGCGGATCCACAGCCGGCGCCGCTCCGAGATGGCCCGGTCGACGTCCGCGAAGACCCCGCCCTCGGACTCGAAGGTGACCGAGAGCCGGGAGCTGGCTCCGGCCGCCTCGCCCGAGGCGGCCTCCACCTTGGCGGTGGCGCGCAGCAGCGCCTGCCGGTCGCCCTCGCGCAGTCCGGGCAGCGTGGACACCGCGCGGGCGGCCACGAGCAGCGCGGTCGCCTCGTCGGCGGCGATCCGCAGCGGCTCGGCCGCGTCCGCGCCGAGGGCACCGGGGTTGCGCCACCAGATCCGGTCGCCGTCGGTGTCGATGTCGAGCAGGTCACCGCCGCGGAAGCTGGTCCCGCACAGCGGCAGCACGTCGAGGTCGGAGATCAACTCGTCCTCGGTGATCCCGAAGGCCCGGGCTACATCGCTGACACGCGCGCCGGGGCGCTCACGCAGATACGTCACCAGGGAGAGCATCCGCCGGGTCTGGTCGATCGCGTTCGTGGGCCTGGCCGGTTTTCCTGCCACTTTCTTGACTTTCCCCTCAGCCCTTGGCCACGGCGCGCAGCCGGTCAACGACATCCGCCCGCAGCTCGGCCGGCTCCAGGACCACCACGTCTGGCCCGAACTCGACCAGCCAGGCGTCCAGACCGTGCCCGTACGGAATCTCCAACTCGTCCCAGCCGCCTCCGAGTTCCCGTACGGAGACGGCTTTTGCCCGCAGCGGGTAGCCGGCGCCGGTGCGCAGCCGGATCAGCGCGGAGCGGTCGGCGATCTCGCCCGCCCAGCCCGCGACCGTCTCGCGCACGGTGACGACGTCGGGCACGTCGGCGGTGTACCGGCCCGCCCGAGTGCGGACCTTGCCGGTGATCCGCGAGAGCCGGAAGACGCGCTCGGCTCCCCGGTCGCGGTCCCAGCCCGCCAGGTACCAGTGGCCGCGCCAGCATTCGAGGGCCCACGGTTCGACATGGCGGGGCTCGGGGCGTACGGCGGTGGCCTTGCGGTAGTCGAAGGCGACCGGGCGGTGGTCGCGGCAGGCGAGCATCAGCGGCTCGAAGGCGGCCTCGTGCACGGGAATGTACGGTTCCAGGGCGCCATGGGGCTCGTACGGGTCGACGTCCTCGGGCAGGCCGGCGGCGCGCAGCTTCTGCAGGGCACCGCTCGCGGCACCCGCGAGGCGGGCCTGCTGCCAGACCTTGGCGGCGAGGCCGAGGGCGGCGGCCTCCTCGGCGTCGAGCGTGATGGCCGGCAGCCGGTTGCTGTCACGGCGCGCGAGATAGCCGACCTCACCGTCGAGGTTCTCCACCGTCTCGATGACCAGGCCGAGTTCGCGCAGATCGTCCTTGTCGCGCTCGAACATCCTGTTGAAGGAGTCGTCCGAACTCGCCTCCAGATAGGCCTCGATGGACTCGCGCAGTTCGCGCTTGCTGAGCGGCCGCCGTGTCCCGAGCAGACACAGCGCCAGGTTCATCAGCCGCTCGGCCTTGGCAATGGCCATCGACGCCCTTCCTATGGTGCTTCCGACCGATGACCGTACCGCTCAGGAGTGTCGTGGCAAAAGCCGAGGCCCATGCCCGGACAGGCATGGGCCCCAGATGATCAAGTCCGGTCAGACCTCGCCAGATGATGTACGACGATCAGACCGCGACTCTGTCGATCAGACGCGACTCAGACCGCGACGAGGTCGCAGACGAAGATCAGCGTCTCGCCGGGACCGATCCGGCCACCGGCGCCGCGGTCGCCGTACGCGAGGTGCGCCGGGATGACCAGCTGGCGGCGGCCGCCGACCTTCATGCCCTGCACGCCCTTGTCCCAGCCGCTGATGACCTGGCCGACGCCGAGCTGGAACTCGAGCGGGGTACCGCGGTTCCAGGAGGCGTCGAACTCCTCGCCGGTGGAGAAGGCAACGCCCACGTAGTGGACCTTGACGAAGTCGCCAGCCTTGGCCACCGTCCCGTCGCCCTCCCAGATGTCCTTGATCTCGAGGTCCGCCGGGGGCTCGCCGCCCGGGAAGTCGATCTCGGGCTTCTCGATGCTCACGTCTCTAGCTCCTGCTTGTTCGCGTAAAGGCCTTTAAGCAACTCCGACAGTCTCACATCCCCGCAGGCGTTACATCTTCGCCAGGATGTCGACCGAGAACACCAGTGTGGAGTCCTTCTGGATGCCGCTGCCCTCCGGCGGGCTGTCGCCGTAGCCCAGGCTCGGCGGGACGACGATCAGGACGCGGCTGCCGACCTTCTTGCCCGTCAGGCCCTGGGCCCAGCCCTTGACGACCTGCGTGAGCGAGAACGACGTCAGCGCGTCCCTGCTGTACGTCGAGTCGAAGTCCTTGCCGTCGGCCCAGAGCACGCCCTTGTACTGCACCAGGACGGTGCTGTCGGCCGCGACCTCCGCGCCGTCGCCCTCGATGACGTAGTCCGCCACGAGCTTCGTCGGGGCGGCCGACTTCGGTACGTCGATGGAGGGGGCCTTGCCGTCGGTGTTGGTGCCGACCTTCGGGAGGTCGATGTTGTCCTGCGCGACCGTCTTGCCCTTGGCGGAGCTCTTGGAGTTGAACGTGTTCTGCACATCGACGACGAACACCAGGGTGTCGGTGCCCTTGATGCCCGCCTGCGTGTTCCCCTCCGTGCCATAGCCCCAGGTCGGCGGCACGGACAGCTCGACGCGGCTGCCGACCTTCTTGCCCACCAGGCCGTAGCGCCAGCCGTCGATGATGCCGCCCTGCGCGAGCTGGATGAGCAACGGCGTCTTGCGGTCGTAGGAGTTGTCGAAGACCTTCGCCGTCGCCCAGACCTGGCCGAGGTAGTGGGCCTCGATGTAGTCGTTCTCCGCGACCGTCTTGCCGCTGCCCGCGATGACCGTCTTGACGGCCAGGTCCTTCGACGGGTCGCCGCTGCCCTTGGCGACGGTCGGCTTCTCACCGAACTTCGCACCGGCCGTGATGGCCGGCAGCGGACCGTCGACGATCTTCGGCGGCGGCGCGGCCGAGCCGGAGGCCGAAGCCGACGGGCTGCTGCTGGACTCGGCCGTGTCCGACTTGCCGTCGTCACTGCATCCGGCGAGTGTGACAAGTCCAGCGGGTACGGCTAGAAGAAGTGAGCGTCGGCGCACGGTGGGGGCCCTCGTTCGGTCGATCTTGGTTGATGGCGTGCGCGCTACCTTACTGACGTTTGGGCACCGTCCGGAGTTCCGGCCCGCCCTGGATTACGGCCGGGGGCCAGGGCGTTGTCCCCCTGAACAGCGCTGTCGACGTGAGAAGGGCGCCGTACGGAAAACGTACGGCGCCCAGCGTTGCGCTCCGGAATCAAAGCCGGAACGCTCTACTCACATTCCCGCGATCAGCTTCTCCACCCGATCGTCGACACTGCGGAACGGGTCCTTGCACAACACAGTGCGCTGCGCCTGGTCGTTGAGCTTGAGATGCACCCAGTCGACCGTGAAATCCCGGCGCTGTTCCTGAGCGCGTCGGATGAAGTCGCCGCGCAGCCGAGCCCGAGTGGTCTGCGGGGGCACGGACTTGCCCTCGAAGATCTTCAAGTCGTTGCAGATACGGGCGGCTTGTCCCTTCCTCTCCAGGAGGTAGTAAAGACCTCGCCGACGGTGGATGTCGTGGTAGGCGAGGTCTATCTGCGCGACGCGCGGGTTGGACATGGTCATGTTGTGCTTCGCCCGGTACCGCTCGATGAGCTGGTACTTCATGACCCAGTCGATCTCGGTGCCGATCCGGTCGAGGTCCTCGGCCTCGATCGCGTCGAGTGTGCGGCCCCACAGTTCGAGGACCTGTTCGACAACTCCGGTGCGGATGCCGCGGCGCTCCACGAAGTCCACGGCCTTCTCGTAGTACTCGCGCTGCACGTCGAGGGCGGAGGCCTCCCGGCCACTGGCCAGACGCACCTTGCGCCGGCCCGTGATGTCGTGGCTGACCTCGCGGATCGCCCGGATCGGGTTCTCCAGGGTCAGGTCGCGCATCACCGTGCCCGCCTCGATCATGCGCAGCACCAGGTCGGTGGCGCCGACCTTGAGGAGCATGGTCGTCTCGGACATGTTCGAGTCGCCGACGATGACGTGCAACCTGCGGTAGCGCTCGGCGTCCGCGTGCGGTTCGTCGCGTGTGTTGATGATCGGCCGGGAGCGGGTCGTCGCGGAGCTGACGCCCTCCCAGATGTGCTCGGCACGCTGGCTGACGCAGTACACGGCACCCCGCGGGGTCTGCAGCACCTTGCCGGCACCGCAGAGCAGCTGCCTCGTCACGAGGAACGGAATGAGGATGTCTGCGAGCCGGGAGAACTCCCCGTGCCGGGCCACCAGATAGTTCTCGTGGCACCCGTAGGAGTTGCCTGCCGAGTCTGTGTTGTTCTTGAACAGGTAGACGTCGCCCGCGATTCCTTCCTCGTGCAGGCGTCGTTCGGCATCTACCAGGAGTCCTTCGAGAATGCGCTCGCCGGCCTTGTCGTGGGTGACCAGTTCGATCAGGTTGTCACATTCGGGTGTGGCGTATTCCGGATGTGATCCCACGTCGAGATAAAGGCGGGCACCGTTCCGCAGAAAGACATTGCTGCTGCGGCCCCATGACACGACACGGCGGAAGAGGTACCGCGCCACCTCGTCGGGAGACAGGCGGCGCTGTCCCCTGAACGTACACGTGACGCCGTACTCGTTCTCCAGCCCGAAAATGCGGCGGTCCATGACTGAACATTACGCCCGATCCACTGACCGCAAACGGGGTTCGACGGCACGGTTTGGATCATTTTCCGATGAGACCGCAACGACCTCCGTGTTCCCGGTAGCTGCGAGGACCCGCCCCGTGGCCAGCAGAACCACCAGCGCCGCGGCGCCCGCGGCACCCGGTACGGCGTAGCCCCACACCGCTCCGCCCCGCTCGACGACGGGGCCCGCCAGGCCCGTTCCGACGGACGCTCCCACGGTGAACGTGGTCACAAGCCAGGAGAACGCCTCAGTGACGGTGCCCTTGGGAGCGTGCCGGTCGACGAGCACGAAAGCGCACGCGATGCAGGGCGCCAGGAACACTCCGGCGAGGGCGGTGAGGGCCGTCATGGCGACCGGACCCGGCACCAGCAGCAGTGGCACATAACACACCGCCAGGAGCGCCACGAGCAGCCGCAGCCGCCGCTCGGGCGCACCCGTCCACTGCCGCGCGCCGTACACGGTGCCCCCGACGAGCGCACCGAGGCCGATGCCCGCCATCAGCCAGCCGTACACCGCGTCCCCGCCGTGGCTGTCGGAGTACGACACCGCGGCGACCGTGATCGACCCGAGCGCGATCCCGACGAACAGGAACGCGCCGAGCAGGGCCACCAGACCCGCCGAACGCAGCGCACCGAGCCAGTGCGCCTCCCGCGGCGCCGAGCGCCACGCGCGCGAGGGGGGCGACACGACTACGGAGAGGGCGCCCAGGACACCGATGACGTTCAGGACGAGCAGCGCGGCCTGGGCGGACCAGAGCGCCACGCACAGCGTCACCAGCAACGGCCCGACGGTGAACATGATTTCCTGCGCCACGGCGTCCATCGCGTACGCGGTGTGCACCTGCTCCTCCTTGCGGAGGACCGAGGGCCACAACGCCCGCAGACCGCCCTCCAGGGGCGGCGTGAAGAGCCCGGCGACCACCATGGCGACATAGGCGAGCGGCAGCGGGTCCGTACCCGAGAACGCGAAGAGCGCCATCCCGAGGGCCGAGACGAGCGCGGCCGGCAACTGGACACGCGGCTGCCCGTACAGGTCCACGAGCCGCCCGAGCAGCGGCTGCCCCACGGCATTGGCCACCCCGTACACGGCGGCCAGTGCACCCGCCATGCTGTACGTGCCACCCTCCGCGCGGATGAAGAGCACGACGGCGATGGCGGCGGTCGCGTTCGGCAACCGCCCTATGAGCGTCCCGGTGAGCAGCCGGGCCGCATGCCGCGCCCGGAGGATCTCCACATATCCCGCGGCCATGACGCGCCCTTCTCGTATATCCCGTGGCGTCCGAAGTTTTACGTATAACTTCCTCTCCCATACGTACCATGTGCGCAGTCCGCGAGTCCAGACGAGGGAGCAGGTCGACGGTGGCACGAGGTAGTACGCGCCCCACGAGCCGGGACGTCGCCCAGGCCGCCGGGGTCTCCCAGGCCGCCGTCTCGCTGGTGCTCGGTGACAAGTGGCGCGGCCGGGTCTCCGAAGCGACGGCCGAACGGGTCCGCGAAGCCGCCCAGGAGCTCGGCTACCGCCCGAACCTGGCCGCCCGCAACCTGCGCCTCGGCCGCACCCGCACCGTCCTCCTCGTGGTTCCCGCCCTGACCACCGAGTTCTTCGCGGGCGTCTACACGGGAGCCGCCCGAGTGGCCGCCGAGCACGGTTTCGGAGTCGTCCTCTACCCCTCCCCCGAGGGCATCGGCCCCGCCCGCGACCCCTTCGGCTCGGCACGCGCCGCCCTGGACGGCGTGATCGCCTCCTCCATGGCCGCCGACGCCCTCACCGCGATCCGCGGCGACCAGCTCCCCCTGGTCATGCTCGACAGCAATCCCGAGGGCAGCCTCGGCTCGGCAACCGTCAACCTCGACATCAAGGACGGCGTACGCCAGGTCGCCGAACACCTCCTGGCCCTGGGCCACCGCCACTTCCTGCACCTGGCGGCCGACATCCCCTCCTGGACCTTCGAGATCCGCGCCCAGGAACTCACCACACGCCTGGCCGAGGTCCCCGGCACACACCTGCGCACCGCCCGCGCCCCGCTCTCCATCGAGGGCGCCCTGAAGGCCGCCGAGACCGCCCTGGCAGCCCCCGGCCCCCGCCCCACCGCCCTGGTCTGCGACGACGACAACCTCGCGGCCGGCGCCTACAAGGCGGCCCGCCGCCTGCGCCTCCACATCCCCGACGACCTCTCCATCACCGGCCTGGACGACCTGGCCCTGGCCAGAGCCATCGACCCCGAACTGACCACAGTCCACCTGAACGCCGAACTCTTCGGCGAACGCGGCATGCAGGCCCTCCTGGCCGTCCTGGAGGGCCACACCCCCCTCCAAGGCGACATCCCAGTACAACTGGTCGTAAGAGGCTCCACAGCCCCACCACGTCGCCCTTAGGCCCTCAGGCCCCCGCACCCGCAAGGCGAGAGGCCCGGCAGCCGCCCACCGGCGGAAGGGGCCGGGGGCCGGTACATCAAATGCCCGTCGCGTACGTGGTCACACCGAGGCCAAGCCCTACAACAAACAAAAGTGCCCGTCGGCGACGGGCGGATGTACCGGCCACCGGCCCCGTCCCCCCACCGGCCCGCAGGCGCAAACGACGAGCGTCAGAAAACCACGCAGCCCCGGCCACCAAGGACCGGGGCACGCGATGATCAGGATGAAGACGAGGAAGACGAGGTCACTCGTCGTCCTCAGGATCCTCCGCCTCCGTAGCCGTCGACGCCCCATCCGCCTCAAGCAGCCGAGCCAACTGCCGCCCAACGATCCGCTTGAACTTCCGCTGCTGCGGCCGCGTCCGGTCCAGAATCGCAACCTCGAGCCGCTCCGCAGGAATCTCCCGCTCCCCCCCGTTCGCCTCACGCGACAGGGACTGCACGGCCAGCTTCAACGCCTCGGCAAGCGACATGCCATCTTCATGCCGCTGATCCAGATACGTACTGATCTGCTCGGCATTGCCACCCACCGCGACCGACCCGTGCTCATCCACGATCGACCCGTCGTGCGGCAGCCGGTAGATCTGATCGCCCTCGGGGGTCTCCCCCACCTCGGCGACCACGAGCTCCACCTCATACGGCTTCTCGGCCGCACTGGAGAAGATCGTGCCCAGCGTCTGGGCATAAACGTTGGCAAGGCCGCGGGCGGTCACATCGGCACGGTCATAGGTGTAACCCCGCATATCGGCATAGCGCACACCGCCGATCCGCAGATTCTCGTACTCGTTGTATTTGCCGGCGGCGGCAAAGCCGATCCGGTCATAGATCTCGCTGAACTTGTGCAGCGCACGGGACGGGTTCTCGCCGACGAACACGATGCCGTCGGCGTACTGCAGCACAACGAGGCTGCGACCACGGGCGATGCCCTTGCGGGCGTATTCCGCCCGGTCGGCCATCGCCTGCTGGGGTGAGACATAGAACGGCGTCGACACCGGCTATCCGTCCCTTTCTGTCGAAGTCACTGGATCACTTGCCAAGAAGTCGCTGTCGGAGCAGCTGCCGAGAAGTCGCTGTCATAGCAACTACCAGGCAGCCACTGCCGGGCAGCCCACTGTCAGAGCAGCGCTGCCCGTGGGCCATCGGGCTGCTCAAGGCGCCGCTCCAGGATCGAGCGGGCGATCTCGGAGGACTCCTCGTCGCCCAGACGGCGGAATCCGCCCTCGGTGATCACGGTGACGATCGGGTAGATCCGGCGGGCGACGTCAGGACCACCGGTCGCAGAGTCGTCGTCTGCCGCGTCGTACAGGGCCTGGACCACGAGAGTCGTGGCCTCCGCTTCGGCCAGGTCCTTGTGGTAGAGCTTCTTCATGGCGCCGCGCGCGAAGACGGAGCCGGAGCCGGTGGCGGCGAAGCCGTGCTCCTCGGAGCGGCCGCCGGTGACGTCGTAGGAGAAGATGCGGCCCCTCTCACGGTCCACGTCGTAGCCCGCGAAGAGGGGAACCACGGCGAGGCCCTGCATGGCCATGCCGAGGTTCGAACGGATCATCGTGGACAGGCGGTTGGCCTTGCCCTCCAGGGAGAGCGTGGCGCCCTCCACCTTCTCGAAGTGCTCCAGCTCCAGCTGGAACAGCTTCACCATCTCGACGGCCAGACCCGCCGTACCGGCGATGCCCACCGCCGAGTACTCATCGGCCGGAAAGACCTTCTCGATGTCTCGCTGCGCGATGACATTTCCCATGGTGGCTCGCCGGTCACCGGCGAGAACCACACCGCCGGGGAACGTGACGGCCACGATGGTCGTGCCGTGCGGGGCCTCGATGACGCCCTGAATCGGCGGCAGCTGCCGCCTGCCGGGGAGCATGTCGGGCTGGTGGTCGGACAGGAAGTCCATGAAGGACGACGATCCGGGCGTCAGGAAGGCAGCCGGCAGACGCCCGGTGCTACGAGGGTTGGCTTCCACGCGATTCCTTCCACGTAGGCTGCGGCCCGCCGTGGACGGCCGAGCCGATCATCAAATCTGTGCACGGACCATACCCGCGCGAACGCCGATCATCCGTCCCGGCGCCGACCCGCTGGATCAGGCCGACTCCGGGGCGGACAACGGGCGTTACTCTCCGCCCTTTTGAACGAAGGACCTCACGAAGTCCTCAGCGTTCTCTTCGAGCACATCATCGATTTCGTCGAGGACGGAGTCCACGTCGTCGCTCAGCTTCTCCTGGCGCTCCTTGAGGTCCTCGGAACCCTGCGCGTCCTGCGCCTGCTCCTCGGCCTCCTCGGTGGAACGCGTGGCCTTCTGCTGTCCGCCGTCGGTGTCCTTGGTCGCCATAAACCCTCACCCCGCTCGGTTCGACGTTCTTGATCAGACCCTACAAGCAGGGTCCGACATCGGCCCCGCAGTTGCTACAACGTCCGGGAGCCACCTCGATGATTCCCGGACACGGCTTCTTTCCACCTCGATCCGCCGCTCCGGCCGTGCGAGCCCCGGCGAGGCCGCTCAGCCGCCCGACAGGACCTTGACCAGGTCTTCAGCCGTACGGCAGCGGTCGAGGAGCTCCTTGACGTGATTACGCGTTCCGCGAAGCGGCTCCAGGGTTGGGACGCGCTGGAGCGAGTCCCTGCCCGGCAGATCAAAGATCACCGAGTCCCAGGAGGCCGCCGCGACGTCGTCCGCGTACTGCTCCAGGCAGCGCCCGCGGAAGTACGCGCGCGTGTCCTCCGGCGGCTTAGTACGGGCCCGCTCGACGTCCTGCTCGTCCAGGAGGCGCTTCATCTTGCCGCGCGCCGCCAGGCGGTTGTAGATGCCCTTCTCGGCCCGTACGTCGGCGTACTGGAGGTCGACCAGGTGCAGCCGGGCGGCGTCCCAGTCGAGGCCGTCACGGCGCTGGTAGCCCTCCATGACCTCCCGCTTGGCGACCCAGTCGAGCTCTCCGGAGAGGCTCATCGGGTCGTTCTCCAGGCGGTTCAGGGTGTCCTCCCAGCGGAGCAGGACATCCACGGTCTGGTCGTCGGCGTCCGACCCGTACCGTTCCTCCACGTACTTGCGGGCCAGCTCGAAGTACTCCATCTGGAGCTGGACAGCGGTGAGTGTCCGGCCGCTGCGGAGCGTGACCAGGCGCTTGAGCGTGGGGTCGTGCGAGACCTGGTGGAGGGTGCGTACGGGCTGGTCGACCGCCAGGTCCACGGCGATGAAGCCGTCCTCGATCATCGAGAGGACCAGGGCCGTCGTGCCCAGCTTCAGATAGGTCGAGATCTCGGAGAGGTTCGCGTCGCCGATGATCACGTGCAGCCTGCGGTACTTCTCGGCGTCCGCGTGCGGCTCGTCGCGCGTGTTGATGATCGGGCGCTTCAGGGTGGTCTCCAGGCCCACCTCGACCTCGAAGTAGTCGGAGCGCTGGCTGAGCTGGAAGCCGTGCTCGTGCCCGTCCTGACCGATACCGACGCGGCCCGCTCCGGTGACGACCTGACGTGAGACGAAGAACGGCGTGAGGTGGCGCACGATGTCCGAGAAGGGGGTCTCCCGCTTCATCAGGTAGTTCTCGTGCGTGCCGTACGAGGCGCCCTTGTTGTCGGTGTTGTTCTTGTAGAGGTGGATCGGCTGGGCGCCGGGGAGCTGGGCCGCGCGCTCGGCGGCCTCCGCCATGATGCGTTCGCCGGCCTTGTCCCACAGGACGGCGTCCAGCGGGTTGGTGACCTCCGGCGAGCTGTACTCCGGGTGTGCGTGGTCCACGTACAGCCGCGCCCCGTTGGTGAGGATGACATTGGCCAGGCCGATGTCCTCGTCGGTGAGCTGGCTGGAGTCGGCGGACTCGCGGGCGAGGTCGAAGCCCCGTGCGTCCCGCAGCGGGTTCTCCTCCTCGAAGTCCCAGCGGGCGCGGCGCGCCCGGTGCATCGCCGCCGCGTACGCGTTGACGATCTGGGACGAGGTGAGCATGGCATTGGCGTTCGGGTGGCCGGGGACGGAGATCCCGTACTCCGTCTCGATGCCCATTACTCGCCGTACGGTCATGCGGCCCTCCTTGCCCGGCAGTGCCCTCGGTCGGGGGCGCTGCTCAAGTACCGCTCGTTCTCCGGCGCGTGTGCGGTGCCCGTCCCCGCACTGCGCGACTCGGCGGTACGAAAGAGCCTAGAACGCCTTTGCACTGGTGGGGAGATCATTTGCGTCATTGCCTCGCTCCAGCCGTGACCCAAAAAACAGTCGGCTGCGGGTACCCACGGAGGGCACCCGCAGCCGCCCTGTCTTTTACAGGTACTGACCGGTGTTGGCCACCGTGTCGATGGAGCGTCCGGTGTCCGCGCCCTGCTTTCCGGTGACCAGCGTACGGATGTACACGATCCGTTCGCCCTTCTTGCCGGAGATTCGGGCCCAGTCGTCCGGGTTGGTGGTGTTCGGCAGGTCTTCGTTCTCCTTGAACTCGTCCACGCATGCCTGGAGGAGGTGGGAGACCCGAATACCCTTCTGGTTCTGATCGAGGAAGGCCTTGATGGCCGCCTTCTTGGCACGGCCGACGATGTTCTCGATCATGGCGCCGGAGTTGAAGTCCTTGAAGTACAGGACTTCCTTGTCACCGTTGGCGTAGGTGACCTCGAGGAAGCGGTTCTCCTCGGACTCGTCGTACATGTGCTCCACGGCGGTCTGGATCATGTTGTTCACCGTGGCCGCCCGGTCACCGCCGTGCTCACCGAGGTCGTCGGAGTGCAGCGGAAGGCGCTCTGTCAGGTATTTCGCGAAGATGTCCTTCGCGGCCTCGGCGTCCGGGCGCTCGATCTTGATCTTCACATCGAGTCGGCCGGGGCGGAGGATGGCGGGGTCGATCATGTCCTCGCGGTTCGAGGCGCCGATCACGACCACGTTCTCCAGGCCCTCCACGCCGTCGATCTCGGCGAGCAGCTGGGGGACGATGGTGTTCTCCACGTCCGAGCTGACGCCTGATCCACGGGTGCGGAAGAGGGACTCCATCTCGTCGAAGAAGACGATGACGGGGGTTCCCTCGCTGGCCTTCTCACGTGCACGCTGGAAGACGAGGCGGATCTGCCGCTCGGTCTCACCGACGTACTTGTTCAGGAGCTCGGGGCCCTTGATGTTGAGGAAGAAGCTCTTGCCCGTGGCTTGTCCGGTCACCTCGGCGACCTTCTTGGCCAGCGAATTGGCTACAGCCTTGGCGATGAGCGTCTTGCCGCATCCGGGGGGCCCGTACAGCAGGACGCCCTTGGGCGGCCGCAGTTCGTGCTCCTTGAAGAGGTCGGGGTGGAGGTACGGGAGCTCGACCGCGTCGCGGATCGCCTCGATCTGGTTGCCCAGGCCGCCGATCTGCTCGTAGCCGATGTCCGGGACCTCTTCGAGGACGAGTTCCTCGACCTCACTCTTCGGAACGACTTCATAGACATAGCCGGAACGGGGTTCGAGAAGCAGGGCGTCGCCAGAGCGGATGACGATGTCCAGGAGCGGCTCGGCGAGCCGTACCACCCGTTCCTCGTCGGTGTGCCCTTGCACGAGGGCGCGTTCACCGTCCTCAAGGATCTCCTTGAGGGTGACGATCTCGCCGACGCTCTCGTACTCCATGGCCTCCACCACGTTGAGAGCTTCGTTGAGCATCACTTCCTGGCCGCGCCTGAGCTCTTCGAGCTCCACGCTGGGGCTGACGTTCACCCGGAGCTTGCGGCCCCCGGTGAAGATGTCCGCCGTGCCGTCCTCGTTGGCCACGAGGAAGACACCGAAGCCTGCCGGCGGCTGTGCGAGCCGGTCGACCTCTTCCTTGAGGGCCACGATCTGGTCGCGGGCCTCACGGAGCGTGTTGGCGAGCCGCTCATTCTGCGCGGACACGCCGGCCAGGTTCGTCTGCAACTCGACGATCCGCTCTTCGAGAATCCTCGTGTGTCGCGGAGAGTCGGCGAGCTTGCGTCGCAGGACGGCGATCTCCTGCTCAAGGTAGGCAACCTGCCCGGCGGGGTCATCGGACCCTCTTCCCGGGCGGATGCCGCGGTTCATGTCGTCGTCGTGGGCTGCCACGGTCCTCACCTCCTCCAAGGGGAGCTGGACGCTTCCAGACCCTACCTGGGTGGGTGTCGATTGAAACCCCTAGATCATAAAGACTGTCGGGGTGTGTCCGATCTTCACCCTTGCGCTCTCCCTCACGCCAGTGGAATACCCACCCAACATGATTGGGAAGCGGACGGAGGTAGGGTCGAAGTGTTCAACACCCGTCAGAGCTGGCCCGACTTGCTGAGATATCGGGTGGTTCGGCGCAGGAAACGGCAGGAGAAAAGACCGTGCAGCAGGAGGCCGGAACCAGCGGCGAGGCGCTTGAGGTCTGGATCGACCAGGATCTCTGTACCGGAGACGGGATCTGCGCCCAGTACGCGCCCGAGGTCTTTGAGCTGGACATCGACGGCCTGGCGTACGTGAAGAGCTCCGGCGACGAGCTGCTACAGGCCCCGGGCGCCACAACGCCCGTACCACTTCCGCTTCTGCGCGATGTGACGGACTCCGCGAAGGAGTGCCCGGGCGACTGTATCCACGTACGTCGGGTTTCGGACAAGGTCGAGGTTTACGGACCTGACGCGGAGTGACGCGCGGAGCACCCCGCGTCACCGCTGTCTGCTTGCTCACACCCTCCGCGGCGCGGAGGGTGTTTCCGTATGCCCGGAGCCGTGCAGGACGTTCACACGCTCTGGGCTCCGGAGGGCGTCGAACGGACGAACGCACCGTTCTTCCACTGCCACTTGGCGAGATCCTTCACGTCCGGGCAGCAACTCGGCACGTCGGACGAGGAGTACCCGAGAAGGGTGGCGGTGACGGCGCCGTCACTCAGCGCGAAGTCGGTGACGCTCAGGCGGTCCTTGGGGTCGACCAGGGTGGCCACGACGCGGGGCTTGGACTCGTCCACGGCCTGAGTGAGGACGTAGACACCGTTGGGCGGGGTGCCCGAGCCCGCGTCGCAGCGGACCACGGCCACGGTCTCGGGGCGTCCGTCGCCGTCGAGGTCTCCGGAGGCCTTCTTCTGGACGAGGACTTTGATGGGCCCGCACTCGATCGGGAAGTCGACGCCGGCCGGATCGGGGGCCGCGGCGGCGGCTTGGGCCGGCTTCGCGTCGGAGCTGGGCTGGGCCGCTGTGGCCGGGTCGGGCTGCAGTACGGAGGAGAGCGCGACGACTCCGGCGATGGCGGTGGCCGTGGCGACCCACTGGATGGGGCTGGTGTGCGTGTGTGCCAGTTCCGGGACGGCGGATTGCTGCACTAGGAGTGTCTCCCGTGAGGGCTGTGCCGGTGGGGGTGTCCCGCATGGTGCCACACGTCACACTGCGGCGGAACGGCGGGTCCGGAGTTCTGACGTACTTCTGGCGGCGTGTCAACAGGAAAGCGCTGTGGCCGAGTTCCCGGGCTCTCCCGGGAACTCGGCCACAGTTGTGGTGCGTTGGTTACGTCAGCGACCCATGCCGCCGTCGGCGTTCGGACCGGTGTAGTCGTCGCCGTAGGCGCCCTTGGAGGGGCGGCGACGGCGCATGGGCGGTTCGACGCCGTCCGCGAGGCGGCGGGCGGTGAGCAGGAAGCCGGTGTGGCCGATCATCCGGTGGTCCGGGCGGACGGCCAGGCCCTCGACGTGCCAGTTGCGGACCATCGACTCCCAGGCGGTCGGCTCGTTGAAGGAGCCGATCTCGCGGATGGACTCGACGGTCCGCGCGAGCTGGGTGGTGGTGGCGACATAGCAGCAAAGGATGCCGCCGGGGACGAGCGCCTTGGAGACGGCCTCCAGGCACTCCCAGGGGGCCAGCATGTCGAGGATGACGCGGTCGACGTCGGTGTCCGACAGGTTGTCCTGGAGGTCGCCGATGGTCAGCTGCCATGCGGGGTGCTTGTCGCCGAAGTAGCGCTCCACGTTCTGCTGGGCGATCTCGGCGAAGTCCTCGCGGCGCTCGTAGGAGTGCAGCATTCCCTGGTCGCCGATGGCGCGCAGCAGGAAGGCACTGAGGGAGCCGGAGCCGACGCCCGCCTCCACGACGCGGGCGCCGGGGAAGATGTCGGCGAAGGCCAGGATCTGACCCGCGTCCTTGGGGTAGACCACGGCGGCGCCGCGGGGCATGGACAGGACGTAGTCGGGGAGCAGGGGGCGCAGCGCGAGATAGGCGACGTTCCCCGTGGTGCGGACAACGCTGCCCTCGGGAGCACCGATCAGCTCGTCGTGCGGGAAGGAACCTTTGTGGGTGTGAAAGTTCTTTCCGGCTTCGAGCGTGAACGTGTAGTGGCGGCCCTTGGGGTCGGTCAGCTGAACCTGGTCCCCGACCTTGAAGGGCCCGCGCCTGCGGGCGGCACCGGTCGGTTCGGACATGTGACCAGCCTACCGGTCCCGCAAGGGGCACCCGACCACCGCGCGGGCCACCGCTAGGCGGGCCGGGCCATGGCTTTCACGAAGGCGCGCTCCACGTCGGCGGCGGACAGGACGCCGTAGATCTCACCGGAGTCCTCGACGACCAGGTACTCGGTGGCGGGGTTCGCGCGCAGGGCGTCGAGGAGGTCCTCGCCGGCCAGCTCGGCGGAGACGCGCATGCCGTCGGTGAGGTCCTGGGCGAGGCCGCTGACCGCGACCCAGGGGCGGCGGTGCTCGGGTACGCCGACGATGGCGGCCTCGCGGACCAGGGAGAGCGGCTGACCGTCGGCGTCGACCACGACCAGGGCGCGGGCGCCCGCGTCGTTGGCGCGGCGCAGTGCTTCCGAGAGCGGGGTGCTGGTCTCGACCGGGACGGCGCGCCGGGTGAGCGCGCGGGCGCGCAGGTCCGGGAGGTGTTCGCGCAGGCGGGCCATCCGAAGGCTGTTGCCGGCGCCGGTCCAGATGATCGCGGCGAGAATGGCGGCGAGCAGGGCGTCAGTGACGGTGTCCATGCCGCCGATGTCGTCGGGGGCCTCGCCGAGCGCTCCGGTCTGGGTGAGCAGGGGCAGCCCGATGAGGACGGCGACGGCGAGGGCGCGGCCCACCCAGGCGGCGGCGATCGTGCCGCTCATCGGCCTGCCGGTGATCTTCCAGACGACCGCGCGGAGCATGCGGCCGCCGTCGAGTGGCAGCCCGGGCAGCAGGTTGAAGGCGGCCACGATGAGGTTGGAGATCATCAGGCCGCCCAGCAGGACGCCCGGCACGGTGCCCGGCTCGACGGCCCGCATGGCGAGGTAGAAGAGGCCCGAGAGGACCAGGGAGAGCAGCGGCCCGACGAAGGCCAGTACGAACTCCCGGCCCGGGGTCTCGGACTCCTTCTCGATCTCCGAGACCCCGCCGAAGAACTGCAGCTGGATCCGGCGTACCGGCAGCCCGAAGCGCAGGGCGGCGACCGTGTGGGCCAGCTCGTGGACCAGCACGGAGGCGTAGAAGGCGACCGCGAAGAAGAGGGAGACGAGGTAGCGCAGGCCGCCCAGTTCGGGCAGCACGCGGTCGAGCTGGCCGCCGAACACCCAGGTGATCAGGGCGGCGACGAGGAACCAGCTGGGGGCGACGTACACGGGTACGCCGAAGGGGCGGCCCATGAGCAGTCCGCCGCCGGGGCCCTTCTCGCGGCGCGGCGGGCGTCCCTTGCCGGTGCCGGACGTGGCGCGCGTCCTGGCGGCGTCCTCTGTACCGGGTTCACCCGGGGCACCTGTGTGCGGACGGGCGTGGTCAGTGGGGCCTTGGTGGGCTTGGGGCTCGTCGGAGGGACTGGGGGTGGCCGGGGGTTCGTCCGAGGTGTCGGTGCCGGGCTCGGTCCCCGCCACGGGCCGGGGGGACTCGGTGCTGCCGCCGGACTCGGTGCTGTCGCCGGGCTCCGTGGGTGTGGGCTCGGTGGGTGCGGGCTCCGTGGGTGTGGGCTCCGTGGGTGTGGGCTCGGTACGTGTGGGCTCGGTGGGGCGCTCGGGCCCCTCCCCTTCAGGGCGCGTGGCGTCCGCGGCCGGGCCCTCGGAGGCCTGCGGCCCCTCGTGGCGCTCGGTCGCTTCGTCGGTACCGGAGCGCGGCTTTCCGCTCCCGCCGCTCTCGTCCACGATGTCCCCTCGTTCGAAGCGTCCTCCGCTCCCGATCATGCGGAGCAGGGTCTGTGGTCGATGGTATGCGGCCGTCGCGGCGCGTTCCGCCCCGGCACCCCCTCTGTTTTCCGCGCCGTTCAGCGAGCCCGCGGCCGTATCACTGTCAGTGGCGAGCCGTAAGGTCTGTCGTCATGGAAACCAGCACCGAAGGCGCGGCTGAGACCGGCAACGCGGACGCGCCCGCCGAAGCCGTGGCGACGGTGGCGGCCCTGCCGCCCGCGTCCCTGTCGCCGTCGCGCGCGAGCGACTTCATGCAGTGTCCGCTGCTCTACCGGTTCCGGGTGATCGACAAGCTCCCCGAGAAGCCGAGCGAGGCGGCCACCCGCGGCACGCTGGTGCACGCGGTGCTCGAGCGGCTCTTCGACGCGCCGGCGACAGAGCGTACGGCGCCGCGCGCTAAGTCCTTGATCCCCGGCCAGTGGGACCGGCTGCGCGAGACCCGGCCGGAGGTCGTGGAGCTGTTCGCCGACGACCCCGAGGGCGAGCGGCTGGCGCGCTGGCTCACCGAGGCCGAGCAGCTGGTGGAGCGCTGGTTCACGCTGGAGGACCCGACTCGGCTCGAACCCGCCGAGCGGGAGCTGTTCGTCGAGGCCCAGCTCGACTCCGGGCTCAAGCTGCGCGGCATCATCGACCGCGTGGACGTGGCGCCGACGGGCGAGGTCCGGATCGTCGACTACAAGACAGGCAAGGCCCCGAGGCCCGAGTACGCCGAGGGTGCCCTGTTCCAGATGAAGTTCTACGCCCTGGTGGTGTGGCGGCTGAAGCAGGTGGTCCCGCGCCGACTCCAGCTCGTCTATCTCGGCAGCGGCGACGTACTGACGTATGACCCGGTGATCGAGGACCTGGAGCGCGTCGAACGCAAGCTGCACGCGCTGTGGGAGGCGATCCGGGAGGCCACCGAGTCGGGTGACTGGCGGCCCCGGCCCACCAAGCTCTGCGGCTGGTGCGATCACCAAGCGGTATGTCCGGAATTCGGCGGTACTCCCCCGCCGTATCCGCTGCCGGTCAGGGCGCCGGAGTCCGGTGCCGTCCAGCAGGGCAGAATGGGGCCGGACTAGCGAAGGAGACTCACGTGGCCATCCGCGTCCTACTGGTCGACGACCAGCCGCTGCTGCGCACCGGCTTCCGGATGATCCTGGAAGCGGAGCAGGACCTGGCGATCGTCGGCGAGGCCGGTGACGGTCTCCAGGCACTCGACCAAGTCCGTGCCCTGCAGCCCGATGTGGTTCTGATGGACATCCGTATGCCCCGGATGGACGGTGTCGAGGCGACCCGGCAGATCACCGGCCCCGGCCGGGACGGTCCGGCGAAGGTGCTGGTGCTGACGACCTTCGACCTCGACGAGTACGTGGTGGAGGCGCTGCGCGCGGGCGCCAGCGGCTTTCTGCTCAAGGACGCGCCGGCCAACGAGCTGGTCCAGGCGATCCGGGTGGTCGCCTCGGGCGAGGCGATGCTCGCGCCGAGTATCACCCGCCGCCTGCTCGACAAGTACGCGAGCCATCTGCCGTCCGGCGACGACCCGGTGCCGGACACCCTGCACACGCTGACCGACCGTGAGGTCGAGGTGCTGAAGCTGGTGGCGCGCGGGCTGTCCAACGCCGAGATCGCGGCCGACCTGTTCGTCAGCGAGACCACGGTCAAGACGCATGTGGGGCACGTGCTGACCAAGTTGGGGCTGCGCGACCGGGTGCAGGCCGCGGTGTACGCGTACGAGAGCGGGCTGGTGCGACCCGGCGCGCAGTAGACCGTACCCACAGCGCAGAGGGCGGCCCCTTCCTCCGGGAGGTAGGGGCCGCCCTCTGTGTACGCCGAGCCGGGGTCAGTCCTTGCTGATCTCCCAGAAGCGGAAGACGGTCGAGGCGTCGAGGCAGTACTCCAGGCCGTAGACGTTGTCGCGGATGACCGCGTACTGCTTGGCCTGCCAGAGCGGGATGATGGGCAGTTCGTCGGCCACGATGTCCTGGAGTTTGCCGTAGTCGGCTTCGGTCGAGCCGCGGTTGCTCTCGGCGGCGGTCTCCGGGATGAGCTGTCCGGTGATCGTGCTGTTGGTGTAGTTGTTGCTCAGCACGTTGCCCTTGCCGAAGAAGGGGGCCGTGAAGTTGTCCGGGTCCGGGTAGTCGGGCACCCAGCCCTTCACGTACACGCCGTACTTGCCCTTGGCGATGTCCTTCTCGTACTGGTCGAAGGCGACGGACTTGACGGTCGCGTCGAAGAGGCCGCTGGCGTTGAGCTGCTTGGCGATCGCCCTGAACTCCTGGTCGGTGGAGGGTCCGTAGCGCGACGGCGTCGACCAGAGGGTCAGCTTCACCTTGTCGGTGATGCCGTCGGCGCGCAGCTCGGCCTCGGCCTTGGACCGGGAGGGGTCGGCGCCGTAGGTGTCGAAGAAGGCCGTGTTGTGGCCTGCGATGCCGGCCGGGATGATCGAGTAGAGCGGCGTCGCCGTGTCCTGGTAGACCTCGTCGACCAGGGCCTGGCGGTCGAGGAGATAGGCGATGGCCTTGCGCACCGAGAGCTTGCCCGCCACCGGGTCGTTCATGTTGAAGACCAGGTGCTGCACCTCGGCGCTGGTGCCCTCGACGACGTTGACGCCCTTGCCGGTGGAGGTGTCGTTCTCGATGTCCGCGATGTCGTCGGCGGCGAGGCCTCGGTAGGCGATGTCGATCTCGTTGTTCTCCAACGCGTTCTTCAGCGCGGTCTGGTCCCCGTGGAAGAACTTCAGCGTCACACCGGAGTTCTTCACCTTGGCGGTGCCCCGGTAGCTCTTGTTGACGGAGAAGACGGCCTCGTCCTTGCGATACGAGTCCAGCTTGTACGGGCCCGAGCCGACGGCTTCGTTGTCCGTGCGCAGTCCGTTGTCGGCGTACTGCTGGTGGTCCACGATCGAGCCGGCGCCGGAGGCGATCTTGCTGGGGAAGGTGGCGTCGGCGTACTTGAGCTTGAAGACGACGGTCGTGGCGTCCGGTGTCTCCACCTTGCCGAGCATGGGGAACATGATCGCGGGACCGGCGTCGTCGTTGATCTTCAGCATGCGGTCGAAGGAGAACTTGACGTCCGTCGAGGTGAGCGCGTCACCGTTGCTGAACTTCAGCCCGCTCCGCAACGTACACGAGTAAACCGTCGTGGTCGCGTCCGTGAACGAGCACTCCTTGGCGGCCTCGGGTTCCGGCTCCGTACCGCCCTTGGGGAAGCTCAGCAACGATTGGAAGACGTTGTTGAACAGCAGCCAGGATCCTGGGTCGTAGCCGGACGCCGGGTCGGTGGCCAGGACGTCGTCGGACATCCCCATCACGATGGAGGAGCCATTGCCCGCCGAGCCGCCGGACTGCGAGCCGCAGCCGGTGAGCAGGCCGACGGCCAGCCCCGTCGTGACGGACAGGACTGGCCACTGGTTTCGCAAATTCACGTGCTGTGCCTTGTCGTTGATTCTCGGGAGCGGCCGGATCTCGCCGGTGCCGGGCCCGACGTCGGGCCCGGCGAGGCAAGTCCGTCAGCCGCTCACTCCGCGGCCGAGCTCCCACAGCTGCAGGGTCGAGGAGGAGTTGAGTGCCCATTCAGCGCCGGTGATGTCGTCCCGCGCGGCGATGTACTGCTTGCCCTGCCACAGCGGCAGCACCGGCACGTCGGTGGCCACGATGTCCTGGATCTCGGTGATGCTCTTCGAGGCGGTCAGCCGGTCGGCCTCTTGGCGGGACTCCGGGATCAGGGTGTCGATGATCGTGCTGTTCGAGTAGGGCGACTTGAGGAAGTTGTCCTTGTCGAGGAACGGCGCCAGGAAGCTGTCGGCGTCCGGGAAGTCGGGGAACCAACCCATGCCGAAGACCTCGTACTTGCCCGCACGCTCAGCGGGGACGAACGTGTCCCAGGCCGCGCCCTTGATGTCGACGTCGAACAGGCCGCTGGCGTTGAGCTGCTGCTTCAGCTGCTCGAACTCGTCCGCGGTGACCGAGCCGTAGTGGTCGGTCGTGTAGTTCAGGGTGAGCTTCACCGGCGTGACGATGTCGGCCTGCTCCAGAATCGTCTTGGCCTTGCTCACGCTCGGCTCGCCGTACTTGTTGAAGAACGAGTTGGAGTGGCCGGTGATGGTGGCCGGGACCAGCGAGTAGAGCGGGTCGGCCGAGGTGCCGTAGACCTTGGAGACGAGCTCGCCACGGTTGATGACCTGGGCCATCGCCTGGCGGACGGCCGCGGACTTCACCGACGGGTCGTTGGTGTTGAAGGCCAGGTAGCGGATCTCCAGGCCGGGCATCTCGATCAGGTCGATGTCGCTGCCCGTGGCGCTGCCGAGCTTCTTGATCTGCTCAGGCGTCATCGAGCGGGTCATCAGGTCGATGTCGCCCTTGTTGAGCGAGGTGCCCATCGTGTCGGCGTCCGCGAAGGAGCGCATCTCGACCTGGCTGTTCTTGGTCGTCAGAACACCCTTGTAGTTGGGGTTCTTGGTGAAGACGGCGTTGACGAGCTCGTCGTTCTTCACCTCGGCCTTGAATGTGTACGGGCCGGAGCCGTCGATGCTGAACCCGTTGCGCAGCTTGCCCTCGTCGTAGTCGTCGGGGTTGACGATGCCGGCGACCGGGGTCGAGAGCTTGAACGGGAAGGTGGCGTCCGCGGTCTTGAGGTGGAAGATCACCTCGCGGTCGCCCTGGGTCTCGACGGTGTCGATGGTGGACAGCAGGGCGAAGACACCACTGTCGGCCTGGATCGAGTTGGCACGGTCGATCGAGTACTTGACGTCCTTCGCGGTGACGGGGTCGCCGTTCGCGAACTTCAGGTCCTTGCGCAGGGTGCAGGCGTAGCGCTCGTTGCCCGTGTCGGTGAAACCGCACTCCTCGGCGGCCTCCGGCTGGGGTTCGCCGTCACCGCGCGGGATGATCATCAGCGTCTGCACGGTCTGGCGGAGAATGTTCCAGCTGCCGACGTCGTACGCGTACGCCGGGTCGAGGGGAGCCGGGGCATCTTTCGATGCGATGAACCGGTCGGTGGTGCCGACAACGATCGGGTCGCCACTGTCGCTCCCGCCGTCGGACCCCCCGCACGCGGCGAGCACCGGGGCGAGCAGGCCGATCACGGCCGGCAGCACCAAAGTCTTGCGGTTCATGCTCGAGTTTCTCCAGAGCTGTAGATTCCGCGAGCCCGGCATGCAGGGGTGGTGCTGCGGGTCACGGGGATACGGCGATGTTCTCGCGACGACATTAGTCCGCACCGCCAGCGCGGCTCCCAGGGACTGGAGTTGAGTTCCCATCACGCTGTGATACCGGGCGTGGACACACCGATAACCCGACAGTGGAAGGATTCGTGCAGCGATTCACCAATCGGGACACAAGGGCACGTCACCCACCCCCGAAAGGGCGTCGATGGCATATGCCAGACTCGATGTCGACCCCCAGTTGAGTGGTGAACGTCACACAGGCAACTCGGCCGGAGAGTACCGGAATTCGGCCATCCGGCCCGTGTTCAATTCCCTCGGGAGGATTCGTCGCAGATCCACCGAGGGGTGCGCGGGCCACATCGCGCATTCAGTTCCGCACGCTGGGTGAACGCCTAGCGCATTTCCGTCATCAGGCCGCGCAGAAAAGGCAGGTCGACCTCTTCCAGGGAAGCCACGACGGTGCGTCGGGCGGCCGGTGCGATGGGGGCGAGCGAGGGCACGGCGACCACCCGGCAGCCGGCTGCCTCGGCGGCGGCGACACCCGTCGCGGTGTCCTCGATGACAGCGCACCGAGCCGGTGTCGCCCCGAGTCCCGCGGCCGCCAGCAGATACGGATCGGGGAACGGCTTGGTCCGCTCCACCTCGTCGCCCGCCACGGTGAGCGCGAAGTACTGGGGGCCGAGCGAGGCCAGGATGCGGTCGATGATGCGCCGGTGCGAGGCGGAGACCAGTGCGGTGGGGATCTCGTGCGCCGCCAGTTCGGCGAGCAGTCGCGCCGCCCCCGGCATCAGCGGCAACGAGCGGCCGATCCTGGCCTCGAACCCGTCGTTCAGCAGGACCGTCAGCTCGGCGAGGGTGATGTCCGCCCCGGTGGCCTCGATGAGGAAACCGGCGCTGCGGGTCATCGGGCCACCGACCACCACATGGCGCCAGGAATCCTCGAGCACATGGCCGAGGGACGCGAAGACCTCTGCCTCGACGTCCCACCAGAAGCCCTCGGTGTCCACCAGGGTGCCGTCCATGTCGAGGAGCACGGCTTCCAGGGCAGAGCCTTCGGCCGTACGGGTACCGAGCGCGGGGACCGTACTGGTCATCCTGGCGCACCTCCTTGAGGGACAACCAGGCCGGTCGCCCTTTTTAGCCAAAGGGGCAACCGGCCTGCAGTGGACCGACCAGTGTACGGCTTGTCCGATCAGCGCGCGTTAAAGTACTTCGCCTCCGGGTGGTGGATCATGATCGCGTCCGTGGACTGCTCCGGGTGGAGCTGGAACTCCTCGGAGAGCACGACGCCGATGCGCTCCGGCTCAAGCAGCTGAGCGATCTTGGCGCGGTCCTCCAGATTGGGGCAGGCACCGTAGCCGAGGGAGAAGCGGGCGCCCCGGTACTTCAGGGCGAACATGTCCTCCATCGCGTCCGGGTCCTCGCCGGAGAAACCGAGTTCGGAGCGCACCCGCGCGTGCCAGTACTCGGCGAGGGCTTCGGCCAACTGGACGGACAGGCCGTGCAGTTCGAGGTAGTCGCGGTAGGAGTTGGACTCGAAGAGCTTGGCGGTCTCCTCGCCGATCCGCGAGCCCATGGTGACGACCTGGAGGCCGACGATGTCGGTCTCGCCGGACTCCTCGGGGCGGAAGAAGTCGGCCAGGCACAGCCGACGGCCGCGGCGCTGGCGCGGGAAGGTGAAGCGGGTGCGCTCGTTGCCCTGCTCGTCCAGGATGATCAGGTCGTCGTCCTTGGAGACGCACGGGAAGTAGCCGTAGACGACAGCCGCTTCCAGCAGGTTGTCGGTCTGCAGCTTGTCCAGCAGGCCGCGCAGCCGGGGCCGGCCCTCGGTCTCGACCAGTTCCTCGTACGTCGGCCCGTCGCCCGCGCGTGCCTGCTTCAGGCCCCACTGGCCCTTGAACAGCGCGCCCTCGTCGAGCCAGGAGGCGTACTCCTTGAGCTGGACGCCCTTGATGACCCGGGTGCCCGCGAAGGGCGGGGTGGGCACGGGGTTGTCGATGGCGACGTCGGAGCGTACGTGCCCTTCCTCGGGGTGCTCCTCGACCTCGGTGGCGACGGCCGCGGGCCGCACCCGGCGCTGCTTCAGCTCGGGCAGCACCGCTCCGGGTACGCCGCGCTTGACCCCGATCAGCGCGTCCATCAGGCGCAGGCCCTCGAAGGCGTCGCGGGCGTAGCGGACCTCTCCCTGGTAGATCTCGTACAGGTCCTGCTCGACGTACGCCCTGGTCAGCGCCGCACCGCCGAGGATCACCGGGTAGTCGGCGGACATCCCACGCTGGTTGAGCTCCTGAAGGTTCTCCTTCATGATCACCGTGGACTTGACCAGCAGGCCGGACATGCCGATGACGTCGGCCCGGTGCTCCTGGGCGGCGTCCAGGATCGCCGAGACCGGCTGCTTGATGCCCAGGTTGACGACGTTGTAGCCGTTGTTGGACAGGATGATGTCGACGAGGTTCTTGCCGATGTCGTGGACGTCGCCGCGGACCGTGGCCAGCACGATGGTGCCCTTGCCCTCCGCGTCCGACTTCTCCATGTACGGCTCCAGGTAGGCCACCGCGGTCTTCATGACCTCGGCGGACTGGAGCACGAACGGAAGCTGCATCTGGCCGGAGCCGAACAGCTCGCCGACGGTCTTCATGCCGTCCAGGAGCGTCTCGTTGACGATGTCGAGGGCGGGGCGGGTCTCCAGGGCGTCGGCCAGATCCTGTTCGAGGCCGTTCTTCTCGCCGTCGATGATGCGTCGCTTGAGCCGCTCGTCGAGCGGCAGCGCGGCCAGTTCCTCGGCCCTGCCCGCCTTCAGCGACTTGGTGGTGGCGCCCTCGAACAGTGCCATCAGCTTCTGCAGCGGGTCGTAGCCCTCGGCGCGGCGGTCGTAGATCAGGTCCATGGCTGTCTGGACCTGCTCCTCGTCGAAGCGCGCGATCGGCAGGATCTTCGACGCGTGCACGATCGCCGAGTCCAGGCCCGCCTTGACGCACTCGTCGAGGAAGACCGAGTTGAGCAGGACGCGGGCGGCCGGGTTGAGGCCGAAGGAGATGTTGGAGAGGCCGAGGGTGGTCTGTACGTCCGGGTGGCGGCGCTTGAGTTCGCGGATGGCCTCGATGGTGGCGATGCCGTCCTTGCGGGACTCCTCCTGGCCGGTGCAGATGGTGAAGGTCAGGGTGTCGATGAGGATGTCCGACTCCAGGACGCCCCAGTTCGTCGTCAGGTCCTGGATCAGCCGCTGGGCGATGGCGACCTTGTGCTCGACGGTGCGGGCCTGGCCCTCCTCGTCGATGGTCAGCGCGATCAGCGCGGCACCGTGTTCGCGGGCCAGCTGGGTGACCTTCGCGAAGCGCGACTCGGGGCCGTCGCCGTCCTCGTAGTTGACCGAGTTGATGACCGCCCGGCCGCCCAGCTTCTCCAGGCCCGCGCGGAGCACGTCGACCTCGGTGGAGTCCAGCACGATCGGCAGCGTGGAGGCGGTGGCGAAGCGGCCGGCCAGCTCCTTCATGTCGGCGACACCGTCACGCCCGACATAGTCGACGCAGAGGTCGAGCATGTGCGCGCCCTCACGGATCTGGTCGCGGACCATCTCCACGCAGTCGTCCCAGCGGGCTTCCAGCATGGCCTCACGGAACTTCTTCGACCCGTTGGCGTTCGTCCGCTCGCCGATCGCCATGTAGGCGGTGTCCTGACGGAACGGCACCGTCTGGTAGAGGGAGGCGGCACCGGGCTCGGGGCGCGGGTCGCGGGTCCCCGGCGTCATGTCGCGCACTCGCTCGACGACCTGACGCAGGTGCTCGGGCGTCGATCCGCAGCAGCCGCCGACCAGTTGGAGGCCGTAGTCGCGTACGAAGGTCTCCTGCGCGTCGGCCATCTCGGGCGCGGTCAGCGGGAAGTAGGCGCCGTCCTTGGTCAGCACGGGCAGACCGGCATTCGGCATACACATCAGCGGCGTATGCGAGTGGCGGGCCAGATAGCGCAGGTGCTCGCTCATCTCGGCCGGGCCCGTCGAGCAGTTCAGCCCGATCAGGTCGATGCCCAGCGGTTCCAGCGCGGTGAGCGCCGCGCCGATCTCCGAGCCGAGCAGCATGACGCCCGTGGTCTCGAAGGCGAGTGAGCAGATCAGCGGCACTTCCAGGCCGAGGGCCTGCATCGCGCGCCGCGCGCCGACCAGGCTGGACTTGGTCTGGAGCAGGTCCTGCGTGGTCTCCACGATGAGTGCGTCCGCGCCGCCGGCGAGCAGTCCCTCGGCGTTCTGCTGATAGCCGTCGCGCAGTACGTCGTACGAGATGTGGCCGAGCGACGGCAGCTTGGTGCCCGGACCGATCGAGCCGAGGACCCAGCGCTGGCGGCCATCCTTGGCGCCGAACTCGTCGGCGACCTCGCGGGCGATCCGGGCGCCCGACTCGGACAGTTCGAAGATCCTGTCGGCGATCTCGTACTCGGTCGCCGCCGAGTGGTTGGCGCCGAAGGTGTTGGTCTCGACGCAGTCGACGCCCACGGAGAAGTACTCCTCGTGGACGGAACGGACGATGTCGGGGCGGGTGACGTTCAGGATTTCGTTGCAGCCCTCGAGCTGCTGGAAGTCCTCCAGCGTCGGGTCCTGCGCCTGGAGCATCGTGCCCATCGCCCCGTCGGCCACCACGACGCGGGTGGCGAGGGCCTGGCGGAGCGCTTCGGCACGCGTCCGGCTCTCAGCAAGTTCGGACGAAGGGGACGGGTTCGGCAACGAGGCCATGAAGATGCTCCCTGGAGTGCGACGGCTGTCGGCTATGCGCTTCTCATGGAACACGCACCCGGTCAGGTTAGCCCGGAGCGCGGCCATAGGGTCGGGTCGTCCACGGGACGGACGGACGCGGCGCATGCGACGACGGTGCCCAGACGGACGGAATTTGTGGCGACCATCCATTAGCGGGAGGTCGGCAACGACCGGTAGTGTTCGACATTGCCGAACGGTGGTAGCGAATCGTCCGCCGTCGGTCGAAGGGGACGGAGGCAGTACGGCGATGGCACGGAACATCCAGTCGCTCGAGCGGGCGGCGGCGATGCTGCGGCTCCTCGCGGGCGGCGAGCGGCAGCTCGGCCTGTCGGACATCGCCTCCTCGCTCGGTCTGGCCAAGGGTACGGCCCACGGCATCCTGCGCACACTTCAGCAGGAAGGCTTCGTCGAGCAGGACGGCGCCTCCGGGCGCTACCAGCTGGGCGCCGAGCTGCTGCGGCTCGGCACCACCTATCTCGACGTGCACGAGCTGCGGGCGCGCGCCCTGGTCTGGACGGACGATCTGGCCCGCTCCAGCGGCGAGAGCGTCTATCTGGGCGTGCTGCACCAGCAGGGGGTGCTGATCGTCCACCACGTGTTCCGGCCGGACGACAGCCGCCAGGTACTGGAGGTCGGGGCCATGCAGCCGCTGCACTCCACAGCGCTGGGCAAGGTCCTCTCCGCATACGATCCGGTGGCGCACAGCGAGGTCCTGGAGGCCGAGCGCAAGGCGTTCACGGCGCGCACCGTGAGCGAGCTGGACCAGTTCGAGGGCGTGCTGGACGTGACCCGCGCGCGCGGGTACGCGGACGACGTCGAGGAGACCTGGACAGGTGTCGCCTCGGTCGCCGCCCCCATCCACAACCGGCGGCGGATGCCGGTCGGCGCGGTGGGCATAACGGGGGCCGTGGAGCGGGTCTGCAAGGACGGGGGGCTGCGCCCCGAGCTGATCGCTGCGGTTCGGGACTGCGCCCGCGCCGTGTCGCGTGACCTGGGCGCCGGGCGGTTCTGAAACCCACAGGATTCTTACGTCCGTACAGGAGAAGGCCGGGATGCCAAGGGCGTCCCGGCCTTCGTCGTTCGCTCGCAAGATCAACAGCTCACAGCAATCAGTAACGATCGCGTTTCCGACAACAGAGCTCTTGACGTGCCGGTAACACGAGAGCAAGACTCCCGTCCATCGGTCGGCATTGTCGAACACTTGACGGCAATACGCGCTAGAGTGTGACAACGCCATGGGCCGGATCGCTCTCTTTCCCTGAGAGCACGAACCACCGGAGGGACCCGGGGTTCGGCTTCCCCTGGACGAAGGACAAAGGAGTCGCGGGTGTCCAGCTCCGACATCTTCATCGGCGAGACCATCGGTACCGCCGTACTTATCCTGCTGGGCGGTGGCGTGTGCGCCGCCGTCACACTGAAGGCCTCCAAGGCACGCGGCGCCGGATGGCTCGCCATCGCCTTCGGGTGGGGCTTCGCGGTAATGACCGCGGTCTACATCTCGGCGCCCCTTTCCGGCGCTCACCTCAACCCGGCCGTGACCCTCGCGCTCGCGATCGAGAACGGCGGATGGGACAACGTCCCCATCTACTGGGCCGGTCAGATGCTGGGCGCCATGATCGGCGCCACACTGGTCTGGATCGCGTACTACGGCCAGTTCCACGCGCACCTCACCGACCCTGAGATCGTCGGCGATCCGGGCGAGAAGGCCAGGACCAAGGCCGTCGAGGCGGAGGAGAAGGGCGCGGGCCCCGTGCTCGGCATCTTCTCCACCGGACCGGAGATCCGGAAGGTGTGGCAGAACCTCGCCACCGAGATCATCGGCACCTTCGTGCTGATCCTGGCGATCCTCACGCAGGGCCTGAACGGCAACGGCGACGGCCTCGGCACCCTGGGCGCCCTGATCACCGCGCTCGTCGTGGTGGCCATCGGCCTCTCCCTCGGTGGCCCGACCGGCTACGCGATCAACCCGGCCCGTGACCTCGGCCCGCGCATCGTGCACGCCCTGCTCCCGCTGCCCAACAAGGGCGGTTCCGACTGGAGCTACGCCTGGATCCCGGTCGTCGGTCCACTGATCGGCGGCGCGATCGCTGCGGGCATCTACAACGTCGCCTTTGCTTAGAGCACCGCTTGTGAGCACCGCTTGAGAGCCGCACGCTTCACTGCACCGCTTCACACAGCAGCGCCGCACAGCACAGCGCCGTAGATCGTAGATACAGCCCCTTCACACGGAACCTTCAGGAGCACACCGTGACCGACGCACAGACCACAGGCACTTCCTCGCACGGCACAGGGCCGTTCATCGCCGCGATCGACCAGGGCACCACGTCCAGCCGTTGCATCGTCTTCGACCGGGACGGCCGCATCGTCTCCGTCGACCAGAAGGAGCACGAGCAGATCTTCCCGAAGCCGGGCTGGGTCGAGCACGACGCCACCGAGATCTGGACCAACGTCCAGGAGGTCGTCGCCTCGGCCATCGAGAAGGCCGGCATCACCCGCGACGACATCAAGGCCATCGGCATCACCAACCAGCGCGAGACCACGCTGCTGTGGGACAAGAACACCGGTGAGCCCGTCTACAACGCGCTCGTCTGGCAGGACACCCGCACCGACGCGCTCTGTAAGGAGCTCGGCCGGAACGTCGGCGCGGACCGCTTCCGCCGCGAGACGGGCCTGCCGCTCGCCTCGTACTTCGCGGGGCCCAAGGCCCGCTGGCTGCTCGACAACGTCGAGGGCCTGCGCGAGCGCGCCGAGGCCGGCGACATCCTCTTCGGCACCATGGACAGCTGGGTCATCTGGAACCTGACGGGCGGTGTCAACGGCGGCAGGCACGTCACCGACGTCACCAACGCCTCCCGCACCCTGCTGATGAACCTGCACACCATGAAGTGGGACCCGAAGATCGCCGAATCCATCGGCGTTCCGCTGAACATGCTGCCCGAGATCCGCTCCTCCGCCGAGGTGTACGGCGAGATCACCGGCGGCAGGCTCGGCGAGCTGCTCGGCGGCATCCCCGTCGCCTCCGCGCTCGGCGACCAGCAGGCGGCCCTGTTCGGCCAGACCTGCTTCTCCGAGGGCGAGGCCAAGTCCACGTACGGCACCGGCACCTTCATGCTGATGAACACCGGTGAAAAGATCATCAATTCCTACAGCGGACTGCTGACCACCGTGGGCTACCAGATCGGCGACCAGAAGCCGGTCTACGCGCTTGAGGGCTCGATCGCCGTCACCGGTTCGCTGGTGCAGTGGATGCGCGACCAGATGGGCCTGATCAAGTCCGCCGCCGAGATCGAGACGCTCGCGTTGTCGGTCGAGGACAACGGAGGCGCCTACTTCGTGCCGGCCTTCTCCGGTCTGTTCGCGCCGTACTGGCGTCCGGACGCCCGCGGCGTGATCACCGGCCTGACCCGCTACGTCACCAAGGCGCACATCGCGCGCGCCGTCCTGGAGGCCACCGCCTGGCAGACCCGTGACGTCAGCGACGCCATGACGAAGGACTCCGGCGTCGAGCTCACGGCCCTCAAGGTCGACGGCGGCATGACCTCCAACAACCTGCTGATGCAGACCCTGGCCGATGTACTGGACGCCCCCGTGGTGCGCCCGATGGTCGCCGAGACCACCTGCCTCGGCGCCGCCTACGCCGCCGGTCTCGCCGTCGGCTTCTGGACCAACACCGAGGACCTGCGCGCCAATTGGCGCCGGGCCGCGGAATGGACCCCCAACATGGCCGCGGAGACGCGCGACCGTGAGTACAAGAGCTGGCTCAAGGCCGTCGAGCGGTCCATGGGCTGGCTCGACGACGACTCTGTCGAGGAGTAAAAACCCGCATGACTACCCAGTCCACCCTGCAGTCCGTACCTGCCCTCGGTGCGCGCCCGGCCGCCGGCTCGGCTGTCTCCGATTTCAAAGCGGTGAGTCGCGCCGAGACCCGGGAGCAGCTTTCCAAGGCGTCGTACGACCTTCTCGTCATCGGCGGCGGCATCCTGGGCATCTCCACCGCCTGGCATGCCGCGCAGTCCGGGCTGCGGGTGGCCCTGGTGGACTCCGGCGACTTCGCCGGCGCCACCTCTTCCGCCTCCTCCAAGCTTCTCCACGGCGGTCTGCGCTACCTGCAGACCGGCGCGGTGAAGCTGGTGGCGGAGAACCACTTCGAGCGCCGTGCGGTCTCCCGTCAGGTGGCCCCCCACCTGGCGAACCCGCTGACCTTCTACCTCCCCGTGTACAAGGGCGGCCCGCACGGCGCCGCGAAGCTCGGTGCCGGTGTGTTCGCCTACTCGGCGCTGTCCGCCTTCGGCGACGGCGTCGGGCACCTGCTGAGCCCCTCGAAGGCCGCGCAGGACGTGCCCGAGCTGCGCACCGACAACCTCAAGGCCGTGGCCGTGTACGGCGACGACCAGATGAACGACTCCCGGATGGCCCTGATGACGGTCCGCGGAGCCGTCGAGTCGGGCGCCGTCGTCCTCAACCACGCCGAGGTCACCGGGCTGCGCTTCACCAAGGGCCGGGTGACCGGTGCGGAGCTCAGGGACCGTCTCTCCGGTGACGAGTTCGGTGTGTCGGCGCGCCTGGTGCTGAACGCCACCGGCCCGTGGGTCGACCACCTGCGCAAGATGGAGGACCCCGACTCGGCTCCCTCCATCCGCCTTTCGAAGGGCGCGCACCTGGTACTGAAGCGCACCGCCCCCTGGAAGGCAGCGCTCGCCACCCCCATCGACAAGTACCGCATCACCTTCGCCCTCCCCTGGGAGGACATGCTGCTGCTCGGCACCACGGACGAGGAGTACGAGGGTGACCCGGCGGATGTCGCGGTCAACGAGAAGGACATATCCCAGATCCTGGACGAGGCCGCGTTCTCCATCCGCGACCAGCAGCTCTCCCGTGACCTGATCACGTACTCCTTCGCCGGGCTGCGTGTCCTGCCCGGCGGGCCCGGCGACACGTCGAAGGCCAAGCGGGAGACGGTCGTCACCGAGGGCCGCGGCGGGATGCTGTCCGTCGCGGGCGGCAAGTGGACCACCTTCCGGCACATCGGCCGTACGGTCATGAAGAAGCTGGAGTCGCTGCCCGGGCACCCGCTGGGCGACGACTTCGAACCGATCTCCTCGCTGCCGAGGAAGATGCCGCTGCCGGGTGTCGCCAATCCCCGCGCGGTCGCGCACCGCCTGCTCGCCGACGGATCGTCGGCGGGGCCGCGTATGGCGGCCGACACCGCGAACCACCTGGCCACCCACTACGGTTCGCTGGCCTTCGAGATCGCGCGCCTCGCCGACGACAACGCGGAGCTCGCCGAGCGTGTCCACCCCGATGCCCCGGAGATCTGGGCGCAGGTCGTCTACGCCCGCGACAACGAGTGGGCCGAGACGGCGGACGACGTGCTGCGCCGTCGTACGACGCTGACGATTCGCGGGCTTGCCACGGACGAGGTGCGGGGGAAGGTGCAGGGTCTGCTCGACGAGTAGACCCTGTGGTGGCGTGAGGGGCTGGGCTTGGGGTTTTCCGCCCCCTCCGCCCCTACCCGTCCCTTGTTTCTGGGGGCTCCGCCCCAGACCCCGCTCCTCAAACGCCGGAGGGGCTGATTTTCAGCTACGGGGGTACGGGGCGGGACCGCCGGCCGACCTGGAGGCCCTCGCCTGAGCTGACGTCGAATTCCGTGCCCTGTTCAGCCCGCTGACCCTCATAATGAGGCTGAGACATCGGATGTCTGAGCGGATGCCTTGGCGACATCCCGAACAGCATGCTGAACGACAGGGAGGCCCGCCATGGCAGTCACCGACGAGGCGATCGAGAAGATCAAGGAAATGATCGTCTCCGGCTCGCTGCGCCCCGGCGACCGGCTTCCCAAGGAGAGCGAACTCGCCGCCGAACTCGGGCTGTCCCGCAACTCCCTGCGCGAGGCGGTGCGCGCCCTGTCGCTCATCCGCATCCTGGATGTCCGGCAGGGCGACGGCACTTATGTCACCAGCCTGGACCCCCAACTCCTGCTGGAAGCGGTGAGCTTCGTCGTCGACTTCCACCGCGACGACACGGTGCTCGAATTCCTCGCGGTCCGCCGCATCCTGGAGCCGGCCGCCACGGGGATGGCGGCCTCCCGCATCAGCGAACAGCAACTGGCAGCGCTGACCGCCCAGTTGGACATGCTCGGCGACGCACCCTCGGTGGAGGAACTCGTCGCCGGTGACCTGGAGTTCCACCGCGGCATCGTGCAGAGCTCCGGGAACTCGGTGCTCTGTTCGCTCCTCGACGGCCTCTCCGGGCCCACGACCAGAGCCCGCATCTGGCGGGGGCTCACCCAGGAGGACGCGGTCAGCCGCACCCTGCACGAGCACCGGGCGATCCTCACGGCCCTGCGCGACCGCGACGCGGAGGCGGCCCGCTCGTGGGCGACGGTGCATATCGCGAGCGTGGAACAGTGGCTGCGCTCGACCCTGTGACGCTCGACCCTGTGAACTGCCCTTGTGGGCCTGCCAGATGGTGCTGCAACTCGATGTGCCGGAACTGGTAGACGGCACCGCCTCCGCCCGATGACCGACAGCAACAGCCGTACGAGCAGCAGGGTCTTCCCCGAACCGGGATCACCGAGCACCAACAGCCGCCGCGTGGGCACCCGTTCCGCGAAGACCGTACCGATCTCCCCGTCGCTTCCGGCGAGTTGCCCCGGCCCCGCGCCGGGCGCCGCGCCGGCCAGGGCGCAGACGGCGTCCCAGTCCTCGACCAGCTCGGCGTCGGCCGCGCGCCAGGCTACGGGCAGCGCGCAGGGATCGTCGAGCCGCCGCACCCGTGCCTCGGCCTCCCACTGAAGTCGTACGGCGGTGGAGGTGGAGAGCTGGTCCGCGACAGCGCCAGGACCGGCTGCGGCGGCGGCCTCCGAGCGGTCGGCGCGGAACGTGGCCCAGGCCAGACAGGCGCCGGCCGCGGTCGGCAGCAGAGCGGCGAGGACGGCGGCCGGGTCATCCAGCCGCCGGGCGGCCAGGAGCGCTCCCGCGGCTCCGGCGGCGAGCAGGCCCAGATAGACGAGCCCGACGCGGCGGACACGCCGACCTGCAGGAATACGGTTCACAATTCGGCATCCTGGCCGTGCGATCGCCCCGCCGTCACGGAGAGTCACTCGCTGGATGGTTCCGGCTACTGAGGGGAACCATGCGGCGGCAACTGACGTCAGTCCTCCTTCTCCCCGTGTTTCCGGTGCCTCGGTGGGGCAGTGATCCGTTCACTCCCCCGTGCAAGGGGGCTGCGGAGGCCCCCTTCGCACGCCGTAAGGTTGAGGCGTACGTGAGGGCACGTCGGAAGGAGGCACTGGGTGATCGAGCTCGAGGGGGTTCCCGAGCTGATCGACCCGGTCATGGTGGCCGCGTTCGAAGGCTGGAACGACGCCGGCGACGCCGCCTCCACCGCGGTCGCACATCTGGACAAGGAATGGAAGGGCGAGGTGTTCGCGGCGCTGGACGCCGAGGACTACTACGACTTCCAGGTGAACCGCCCCACCGTGTGGCTGGACGGCGGTGTCCGCAAGATCACATGGCCGACGACAAGGTTGTCGGTGGTCCGGGTAGGCGGCGAGAAGCCGCGTGACCTGGTGCTGGTCAGGGGTATCGAGCCGTCGATGCGATGGCGCTCGTTCTGCAACGAGCTGCTCGGCTTCGCGCACGAGCTCGGCGTGGAGCTGGTGGTGATCCTTGGCGCGCTGCTCGGCGACACCCCGCACACACGTCCGGTGCCGGTCAGCGGGGTCACCTCCGATGCGGACCTGGCCCGCACCATGGACCTGGAGGAGACCAAATACGAGGGCCCCACGGGCATTGTCGGCATCCTCCAGGAGGCGTGCACGCACGCGGGCGTACCGGCTGTGTCGCTGTGGGCGGCCGTACCGCACTACGTGTCGCAGCCGCCGAACCCGAAGGCGACGCTGGCCCTCCTCAACCGCCTGGAGGACCTGATCGACCTGCGCATTCCGCTGGGCGAGCTGCCCGAGGACGCGCGGGCCTGGCAGTTGGGCGTCGACCAGCTGGCCGCCGAGGACAGCGAGGTCGCCGAGTACGTGCAGTCGCTGGAGGAGGCCCGGGACACCGCCGATCTGCCGGAAGCCTCCGGCGAGGCGATCGCCCGTGAGTTCGAGCGCTATCTGCGCAGACGGGACGGCGGTCCGGCCGCGCAGGCCGGGGGCCACGCGACCGAGAGCGGCGACGCCGCCTCGTATCTCCGGGACGGCCCCGGTGGCCGCCCCCGGCCGCCGAAGCCGCAGCTGCCCGGGACGGAGGCCGGAACCGGGTCGGACGAGACCGGCACGGACGGCGAGGGTCCTGACGACACGTCCAAGGATCCCTCGGAGGACTGAGGCACGAGGACTGAAGCGCGAGGACTGAACGACTGTGGGGCGGTGCGCTGGACGCGCACCGCCCCACAGTCGTCGCAGGCGCGCCCTGGCCCGGGGGCATGAGGCGGAGCGGTCAACAGACCCTGTCGTCCCATCACATGACATCCGCCTCCTCAGCATTTGGCCTGATTCCGGCGTGACATCTGTTTAAGGACGGATTGCACAGGGTTCCCAATTCAACTTGTTTTCAAACCAAGTTGACGCGGACAGGGGTGGACGACTCGGCGTGCGAGGAGCAGGGTGTGCCGCGAAGGCGCGGCCCGGGGACGGGACATGGCACCGCGTTCTACCGCGACAGAGCACCCCTGTGGACCGAGCCAAGAGCACCCGCATGGACCGAAGGGAGCGGTACGCGATGACCGACCAGGTACAGCCGGCGCAGGGCCCGGGAATGTCCGGGCCGGGGCCCGACGGAGCGGGATTCACCTACCGAGGAGCCGAGCAGGAGCTGATCGTCGTCGCGCGTGGCGAGGCCAGGCTTCGTGCCCGGGCCGAGGGCGTCCGCTCGGCGGCGGGCGCCGATGTGTCGGCCCTCAACATGTTCCTCAGCGACGAACAGCTCTCCCTGGAGCCGCTGTTCGGGAGCGAGGAACGTCTGCGGCAGTCCGCGGCGGCGGACACCGGGAGCGGCCCCGACCTCGCGCTCTTCTACCGCGTGCGCGGCATCGAGAGTCGCGCCCAGGAACTGCGCTCACGGATCGCGGCACTGCCGGAGATCGACACGGCGTACGTGAAGCCCGGCGCCGTACCGGCGTCCGTGGGATCGGTGGGGCGGGCGGCGGCGAGCGCCGAGGACAGTCAGCGGGTGAAGGAAGGGGCGCCCGTCACCCCGGACTTCACCAGCCGCCAGGGTTATCTGCGCCCGGCGCCCGAGGGGATCGACGCGTACTGGGCCTGGCAGCGGCCGGGCGGTACGGGCCAGGGCGTGACGGTGATCGATGTGGAGGGGGCCTGGCAACTCGGCCACCAGGACCTGACCGCGAAGCTCGCGGGCGTCGTCGTCGGCACCCCGCTGACCGACCTCGCCTGGCGCAACCACGGCACGGCCGTCATCGGCGTGATCGGCGGTGACCGCAACGAGCACGGGATCACCGGCATCGTGCCGGACACGGTGACCGCGGCCGCGGCCTTCCAGGGCATCGGCACGGCGCCCGCGATCCACGCGGCGGCCGATCGTCTCGGCCCCGGCGACATCATCCTGATCGAACTGCACGCTCCAGGACCGCGGTTCGACTTCGAGGAGCGCGACGACCAGCAGGGCTACATACCGATCGAGTGGTGGCCGGACAACTTCGCGGCCGTCCGGTACGCGACCGCCAAGGGCGTGGTCGTGGTGGCGGCCGCGGGCAACGGCGCCGAGTCGCTCGACGACGGGGTGTACGAGCGCCGCCCCGCCGAGTTCCCGGAGTGGTGGCGCAACCCGTTCAACCCCTCCAACCAGTCATCCGGCGCGATCCTGGTCGGCGCGGGCGCACCGCCGCCCGGCACCCACGGCCGCGACCACGGCCCGGACCGCTCGCGGCTCGCGTTCTCCAACTACGGGGCACGCGTGGACGCGCAGGGCTGGGGACGCGAGGTCACGACCACCGGCGGCACCTGGGACAGGCCCGGTGACCTGCAGGGCGGGGCCGAGGAGATCGGCTGGTACACGGACACCTTCTCCGGGACCTCATCCGCCTCTCCGGTGGTGGTCGGCGCCCTGGCCGCGCTGCAAGGAATGCTCAGGGCGGCCGCACAGGACCCGATCTCCCCGGATCGTGCCCGCGACTTGCTACGGGCCACGGGCTCCCCGCAGCAGGACGCGCCCGGCCGGCCCGCCTCCCAGCGGATCGGCAACCGGCCGGACATCAAGGCGGCGGTCACCTATCTGCTGCCGGACGCGGTCGGCTCGGGCCAGGCCGAGCGGTACTGGGACGAGCTGTTGCCGTATCCGCGTGAACTCCCGCCCAGGCTCCGGCTGTTCGTGGCCGGCGACTGGCGCAACCTGAACAACCCGTCCTCCGAGATCCGCCAGGCGGTGCACTCCGCCTTCGCCGGGGGACGGCCCGACGTACGTGTCTGGTTCTCGGACGACGAGATCGTCGGCCTGGTCGTCACGGGCTGACGGAACCCCATCAATGCTCAACCCATGAGGGAAGGTGGCACCCGCATGAGCACCACCCCGCAGATGAGCCAGCTCGGACAGCAGCAAGGACAACAGCCGGGACAGCAAGGGCAACAGGGTCAGCAGAACCAGGGCCGGCAGGGCCCGAGCACGGCGCCCCCGCAGGCGTACGGGCAGCAGCAGGGTTCCGGCCAGCAGCAGCCGTTCGGACAGCAGCTGCAGCAGCCGTACGGCCAACAGGGTGGCGGTCAGCAGCCTTTCGGCCAGCAGGGCATCGGTCAACAAGGCGACATTGGTCAACAGGGCGGCCTTGGCCAGCAGGGCATCGGCCAGCAACAGCAGCAGATCCCTCAGCAACCTCCACAGCACCAGCAGCAGCATCAGATCCCGCAGCACCTACAGCAGCAGTTGCAACAGCTAGGGCAGCAGCCGCCGTTCCAGCAGCTGCTTCACCAGCTCGGCGGGCAGCAGTTCGGCGAGCAGCAGCAAGCTCAGCCGCTGGTCGTGCGCAGTGCCGTCGAGACCCAGGCGCTGGTGAGCGGCGTGGCCGAGCACTTCTGGGACGTCGTGACCCCGCTGCCGGGCCAGCCGTCGATTCTGTACCTGTACATCAACCAGGCGTGGCGCCCCTTGGTGAACCCCAACCAGGTGACGCATGACGAGGTCCAGGAAGCCTTCGCCTTCGGGCAGCAGGTCATCGGGATCTACGAGTCGAACAGCAACGCAATCCAGGCCGTCATCGTGAACAAGTAGCGGCGGGCGGGCTCGCAGCACAGCGGGCGCCGGGCGGGTGAAATCCCGCCCGGCGCCCATCTGTTGCTAGAGAGCCACTCCGAGGAGGGCGTCCACGGCGCGCGACACGACGCCGGGGGCGCCCTCGTCCGTACCGCCCTGCTCGCGCTGGAGCGCGGCCCAGCGGTCGACAGCGGCGAGCGCCGTCGGTGCGTCCAGGTCGTTGGCAAGGGCTTCGCGGATCTCCTCGACGAGCGCGTCGGAGGACGGCCCGTCCGGGCGCGACACCGCGGCCCGCCAGCTCTCCAGCCGTGCGAGGGCCTCGTCGAGAACCGAGTCCGTCCACTCCCAGTCGGCCCGGTAGTGGTGTGCGAGCAGCGCGAGCCGAATGGCGGCCGGGTCGACCCCGGCGCGGCGGAGCGTGGACACGAAGACGAGGTTGCCCTTGGACTTCGACATCTTCTCGCCGTGCAGCGCGACCATGCCGGCGTGGACGTACGCCTTGGCCATGGGGAACTCACCGGTCAGCACCTGGGCGTGCGAGGCGCCCATCTCGTGGTGCGGGAAGACGAGGTCGGAGCCGCCGCCCTGGACATCGAAGCCCATCCCCAGGTGATCGAGGGCGATGGCGACGCACTCGATGTGCCACCCGGGACGGCCCTGTCCGAGTGAGCCCCCGTCCCAGCTGGGCTCGCCCTCACGCGCGGCCATCCAGAGCATCGGGTCGAGCGGGTCCTTCTTGCCCGGACGGTCCGGGTCGCCACCGCGCTCGGCGGACAGCAGGCGCATGGCGGCGGCGTCCAGGTGGGACACCTTGCCGAAGTTCGGATCCGACTCGACGGAGAAGTAGACATCCCCTTCGAGCTCGTACGCCGCTCCCGCGTCCCGGAGCCGCTCGACGAGCGGAACGATCCCCGGTATCGCCTCGACGGCGCCGATGTAGTGCTTCGGGGGCAGCATCCGCAGGGCGGTCATGTCCTCGCGGAAGAGGGCGGTCTCCTTCTCGGCGAGCGCCACCCAGTCGATGCCGTCCCGCTCCGCGCGCTGCAGCAGCGGGTCGTCCACATCGGTCACGTTCTGGACGTAGTGAACCTGCCGCTTGGTGTCGAGCCACACACGCTGAACGAGGTCGAACGCGTTGTAGGTCGCCGCGTGTCCCAGATGGGTCGCGTCGTACGGCGTGATGCCGCACACATAGATACGGGCGACGGGACCGGGGTCAAGACGGACGAGCCCACCGGTCGCGGTGTCGTGGATCCGGAGGTCGCGGCCCTCACCAGGCAGGGCGGGGACATCGGAAGCGGGCCAGGCATACATGCAATGAGCGTAACCGGCCGGAAGTTACGTATACGAACCGGACCAGCTCTGATGGCCGGGAAGGCGGTCTTGCGCGCAGCACAGCGCTGTGCGTCTGCGGTGTTTCCGGTACTGCTGCGGCTACGTAGGCGACGTCACACCGGCGGCCAGGGAATCGCGGGCCACTCCCCGCTCGGCTCGGGATGCTTCCCGGACACCAGCATCGCCTCGACACGCGCGCGGGTGGCGTCGAGCTCGGCGGCGGTGACGAGTTCGGCCAGCCGGGTGGCGAGCGGCGCGCCGGGCGCCAGTCCGTCCCGCAAAGCGGAGAGCACCGAGACCGCCTCCGGGGTCAGCGGTTCCCCCGCCCACCCCCACAGCAACGTCCGCAGCTTGTTCTCGGCATTGAAGGTGACCCCGTGGTCGATGCCGTACAGCCGCCCCTCACCGCCGGGCAGCAGATGCCCGCCCTTGCGGTCCGCGTTGTTGATCACGGCGTCGAGGACGGCCAGCCTCCGCAGCCGCGGGTCGTCGGCGTGCACGAGCAGCGCCGTCTTCCCTTCGGCGACCTCGGCGAATCCGATCGCCTTCCAGCCCTCGGACGGCTCCTCGCCGTCCACCAGGGCCAGCAGCTCCGCTTCGGGCGCCGCCTCGATCCAGAGCTGGCACATGCCCTCGCCGTGGGGCCCGTCCCGCAGCACGGTAGGCGGCACGAGCCCCCACCCCGTCGCCTCGGACACCTCGTACGCGGCGACCTCGCGCTGCGCGAGGTTCCCGTCAGGGAAGTCCCACAGGGGCCGCTCACCGGCGACCGGCTTGTAGACGCAGAACGCGTCCCGGCCCTCGTACGAGACGGAGCAGTACAGCACCGCGTTCGAGGCCTCGCGGATGCGTCCGCGTACCTTCAGCTCGCCCTTGGCGAGCAGCTCGGCCGTGGTCACGCTCCGCGGCGGTATCCGTTCTGGCGCGGACATACGTGTCCTTCCGGGTCGAGCGGGAGGCTGCACAGCGGGCAGGGCGGCCGGCCGGCGTTGACGACGTCGAGGGCGCGTTTGGCGAAGGCACGGGCCTGCGCGCCGGTGAGCCGGACCCGGAGCATCGGCGGACCGTTCTCCTCGTCCTGGAGCAGCCGCTCCTCGGCCTCGGCGAGGTCCTCGTCGGATTCGGCGTCGAGCTCCACGAGGGCCTGCGCCTCGACGATCATGCGCTGCTCGTCACCGTCCCAGGCCAGCGCCATGGTGCCGACCCGGAACTCCTCCTCGACGGGGGCGTCGAGCGGGGCGGTGTCGGACACCTCGGTGGGGGCCACCGCCGGAACGGGCGCGCTGCCCCCGGTACGCCGTACGACCTCGTCGAGGAGCTCGTCCATGCGCTCGGCCAGCGCGGCCACCTGGGTCTTCTCCAGAGCCACGCTGGTCACCCGGGGGCCCGAGGTGGCCTGCAGGAAGAAGGTACGGCGCCCGGGCAACCCGACCGTACCGGCGACGAAACGGTCCGGGGGGTCGTAGAGGAACACCTGACGGGACACGTCCTGTCTCCATTGATTCGGCATGAGGGCCGGCTGACGGCGTCGGCCCGCATCGGCTGCTGACAAGTCTGCTGAGAACTACGGATGCAACTACGGATCACAACTACTGCGCTGCTTCGACCGCTTCACCCTACTGCGGCCGACGATCACGCTGCGCCCGCACCGCCCCCGACCGGAGCGTCACTGCTCGGGGGCTCCTCGCGCGGCGCCAGGGACGCGAAATCACCGGTGTCCCCGAGGCGCACGAGAAACGGCCGCATTCGTGTGTAGCGGATCGCGGTGATGGAACACGGTTCAACAGAGATCCGCTGAAAGAGGTCGAGATGAAGTCCGAGTGCTTCCGCCACAAGGGATTTGATGATGTCGCCGTGCGAGCACATGAGGTACACGGCGTCACCGCCGTGATCGCGCTCCACGCGCGCGTTCCACTCGCGCACCGCCTCGGCGGCCCTCGTCTGCATGGCCCGCATCGACTCGCCGCCCGGGAAAGCCACGGACGACGGATGCGTCTGGACGACCTCCATCAGCGGCTCGTCCATCAGCTCGGCGAGCTTGCGGCCGGTCCAGTCGCCGTAGTGGGCCTCCCCTATGCGCTCCTCGGTGTGCGCCCGCAGCTCCGGCCGGGCGTCGAGGAGCGGCTGGACGGTCTCCTGGCAGCGTTGCAGGGGGCTCGTGACGATCTCGGAGATCGGCAGCGCGGCGAGCCGCGCGGGGAGGGCTGCGGCCTGCTGGGCGCCGCGCTCGTCCAGGGCGACGCCGGGCGTCCAGCCGGCGAGCAGTCCGGAGGTGTTGGCGGTGGAACGTCCGTGCCGGACAAGGATCAGGGTGGGCATGCGGCCCAGCGTAAACGGGCGCCCCGGGTACCAGGTCCTGACCACGGGAGGAGGTGGCCGGAGTGCGCCCCGACCCCTTCGACGGAAGAATACGCTCCGTGATCGTCGACAGCGCCATCTACCGCGACGGGCACCGCACGGAGGGACCCGACGACCTCTCCGACGCCCTGGCCGAGGCCCGTGCGTCGGGCAACGCGTTCCTCTGGATCGGGCTGCACGACCCGACGGAGCGGGAGTTCGACCTCGTCACCGAGGAGTTCGGGCTGCACCCGCTGGCGGTCGAGGACGCCCTCAAAGCACACCAGCGGCCCAAGCTGGAGGTGTACGACGACTCGCTGTTCATGGTCCTCAAGCCGGTCGTGTACGAGCCGGACAGCGACACCGTTACCACCGGCGAGGTCATGGTCTTCATCGGTGACTGCTTCGTGGTGACCGTCCGGCACGGCGAGGGCTCGCCTCTCGCGGCGGTACGGCACCACCTGGAGGGCGACCCCGAGAGGCTCCGTCTCGGGCCCACAACGGTCCTCTACTCGATCGCCGACGCCACCGTCGATCACTATCTGGAGGTGGCGACCGAGCTGGGGACCGACCTGGAGGAGCTGGAGGCGGAGGTCTTCTCGCCGAATGTCGGCGGCTCGCGGACGACCGCCTCTCGGATCTACACCTTCAAGCGGCAGATCCTGGAGTTCCGCAGGGCCACGGTCCCCCTGTCGGTCCCACTGACCCGGCTCGCGGGCACGGGCCCCTACGGCACCGTGCCCTTCGTGCACGAGAAGGCACAGCCCTTCTTCCGCGACGTCAACGACCACCTGATGCGCGTGAACGAGTCCGTGGAGAACCTGGACCGACTGGTCTCGGACGTCCTCGCCGCTCATCTGGCCCAGATGAGCGTGCGCCAGAACGACGACATGCGGAAGATCTCCGCGTTCGCGGCCATGGCCGCGGTCCCCACGATGATCGCGGGCATCTACGGCATGAACTTCGTCCACATGCCGGAACTGAACTGGGTGTGGTCGTATCCGGCGGTGATCCTGCTGATGGTGGTGCTGGAGATCCTCCTGTACCGGCTCTTCAAGCGCAGGGGATGGCTGTGATCGGGCCCTTCGAGGGCGACACCCCCTAGGCGAACTCGGGTGCCGCCGCCGCGGGCCCGCCCAGCGCGTCGCGCCGCTCGGGCATGCGGAGAGAGACCATCCGGCGCCAGCCCAGGGCCCGCTCGTAGGCGTAGACGGCGTGGATGGCCGCGACGAGCGTCGCGGACCTGGCCCTGGACCAGCCGAGAATGCACCCCATGTGGGCCATCACGGCGAGGCTGACGTCCCGGTAGACGCGGACCTCGGCGTGCGCGCACTCGCGCAGCGTCCGCTGGATGGCACGGCCGTGCCCGGCGTTCGCGAAGCGCAGCAGTTCCTCATGGCAGTAGGCGAGGTGGTTGTCCTCGTCGTTCGAGATCATCTTCACGGCGCGGCCGATATCGGGGTGGTCGGCGAAGTGCTTGCGCAGCAGCTCCATCTCCTCGGAGGCGCGCTGTTCGGTGACCCTGCTGTGGGCGAGATACGTGACGATGTCCTGCACGCTCAGCGGCTCGTCGCTCTTGAGCTTGTCGTGCGCGAGACCGATCCCGTGCCGCTCGAGGAGCATGGTGTAGTCGGTGTCGGACGGGACCTCGACGGGTGTCAGGCCGCGCTTCTTCATGAGGGCGTTGAAGATCCGCCCGTGCTTGTCCTCGTCGGCGCCGTGCCGGGTGATCTTGGGGGCGAGCTCCCGTTCGCTCTGCGGAACGAGCGCGGCGATCCGCGCGTTCTCCCAGCCCCCTTGCGACTCCCCGCTGGCAGCGATGGAGCAGAAGAGCTGGAACGACTCGTCGTTGCCGAGGATCTCCTGGAACAGACTCTTGGCCGAAAGCATCACTGCCACCTCCATACAGGGTTCCCGCAGAAACCGAGTCAAATGGGTTGGCAGGAGCGCGGCAACCGATATGTCGGACAACTCCGCCAAACGAAGGACGGAGAGGGACACTCAGGGGCGTAACCCGAGGGGGCCCTGGCGCGTTGTTCCCGGTGACGGCCGTGGCGGGGAGACCCCCGAGCCCCCACCACGGCCGCAGAAACCAATTCGCAGGCGATTCGCCGCGTTACGCCAGACCGGCGCGCTCCAGGGCCTCGGTACCGGCCCTGAGCGAGGCGAGCCGGTCCTTCAGCGAGAAGCCCGCGGGGGCCAGCGTGAGCGTGGTGACCCCGGCCGCGGCGTACGCCTTCATCCGGTCGGCGATGCGGTCGACGGAGCCGAGCAGCGTGGTCTGGTCGATCAGCGAGTGCGGAATGGCGGCGGCCGCGCCCGCCTTGTCGCCGGACAGGTACTTGTCCTGGATCTCGGCGGCCTCCTTCTCGTACCCCATGCGCTGGGCGAGCTGGTTGTAGAAGTTCTGCTTGCGGCTGCCCATACCGCCGACGTACAGCGCCGTGTACGGCCGGAACATGTCCGCCAGCGCCGTCACGTCCTTGTCGTCGCCGAGCGCGAGCGGCAGCGTCGGGCAGACGTCGAAGCCCTCCATCGTCTTGCCGGCCTTCTCGCGGCCGGCGCGCAGGTGCGTGATCGCGGTGTCCCCCAGATGGTCGGCCGAGGGGAAGATCAGCAGCGCGCCGTCGGCGATCTCGCCGGTCTGCTCCAGGTTCTTGGGGCCGATCGCGGCGATGTAGAGCGGGATGTGCTCGCGCTCCGGGTGCACGGTCAGCTTGAGCGGCTTGCCCGGGCCGCCCGGCAGGGGCAGCGTCCAGTGCGTGCCCTCGTACGAGAGACGCTCGCGCGTCATGGCCTTCCGGACGATCTCGACGTACTCGCGGGTGCGGGCCAGCGGCTTGTCGAACTTGACGCCGTACCAGCCCTCGGAGACCTGCGGTCCGGAGACGCCGAGGCCGAGGCGGAAGCGGCCGCCCGACAGCGAGTCCAGGGTGGCGGCCGTCATCGCGGTCATCGTGGGCTGGCGGGCCGGGATCTGGAAGATGGCCGAGCCGACGTCGATGCGCTCGGTCTTGGCGGCGACCCAGCTGAGCACGGTGGCCGCGTCCGAGCCGTAGGCCTCGGCGGCCCAGCAGACCGCGTATCCGAGCCGGTCGGCCTCCTGGGCGACGGCGAGATTGTCCGCGTCCATTCCGCCGCCCCAGTAGCCGAGGTTGATCCCGAGCTGCATGGCCGATTCCCCTTACCGATCAGTAACGTCCCTTGTGTCCGAGACACTAGCGCGCTGGTGGGCGCCGTGGCAGGGACGGGATCAGCCTCGGGTGATTCTGGTTGTCCACAGGCCCCCCACTCGGGGAGTCATGGCCAGTAATCTCGGCGTCCATGGAGCAGAGGCATCTCGGCCGTACAGGCCTGCGTGTGTCCCGGATCGGACTCGGCACCCTGACATGGGGCCGGGACACCGACGAGCATGACGCCGCGCACCTGTTGAAGGCGTTCTGGGAAGCGGGCGGGACCCTCGTCGACACCGCGGACGTGTACGGGGACGGGGAGGCCGAGTATCTGCTCGGACAGCTCATAGAGGGGCTCGTGCCGCGCCGGGACCTGGTCATCTCGACGAAGGCGGGGAGCGTACCCGACCCGGACCGCCGCTTCGACGGCTCGCGCGGGCATCTGCTGTCGGCCCTCGACGCCTCACTCACCCGCCTCGGCACCGACTATGTGGACCTGTGGCACGTCCACGCCTTCGACCCGGGGACACCGTTGGACGAGACTCTCCAGGCGCTCGACCTGGCCGTCAGCAGCGGCCGCGCGAGATACGCGGGGGTGTCCAACTTCTGCGGCTGGCAGCTCGCCAAGGCGGCGACCTGGCAGCTCGCGGCGCCCGGGGTACGGACCCGGCTGGCCAGTACGCAGATGGAGTACTCCCTGCTCCAGCGCGGCGTCGAGCGGGAGGTGCTGCCGGCCGCCCTCGACCTGGGCGTCGGCCTGCTCCCCTCCTCACCGCTCGGGCGGGGCGTGCTCACGGGCAAGTACCGCAAGGGGACTCCTGCCGACTCCCGGGGCGGCTCCGAGCACCTGGCGCCCTTCGTCGCGCCGTACCTGGACGAGGCGGCGAGCAGCATCGTGGACGCCGTGACGACGGCGGCGGACGGCCTCGCGGTGACACCGCTCCAGGTGGCCCTCGCCTGGGTCCGGGACCGGCCGGGCGTCGCCGCCCCGATCATCGGCGCGCGCAACGCGCAGCAGCTCACGGCCGCGTTGTCAGTGGAGACCCTTAGTCTTCCTGACGAGATCTGCCGGGCGCTCGACGACGTGTCAGCACCGGTGCACCACTATCCCGATCACGACTGGAGCACGCTGTGAGCACGGAGCCCGAGACCACGGAGGACGCGGAACCGGGGGCGCCTGGTGCGGACGCCCCCGAGGGCGGGGCCACGGACGCCGACACGGACAACGGTTCGACCGCGACCGCGGAAGGCACCGCGGAGGGCACGGAAGGCACCGCCAAGCAGCTGTCCGAGGCAGCGGCCGAGTTGGCGGCCCAGCGTCTGGAGCGCGAGCGGATCGCGCGACGGAAGGCCGAGAAGCAGGGGCCCGTCGAGGCCGGCGGCAAACTCAGCGGGACGGCCGCCGAGCTACTGGCCGCGGTACGGGCCGTGGAGAGCGGCGAGAAGCCCGTGGCCAGGGCGTTCCGTGAGCCCGTGCCGACGCCTCGCAGCGCCGCGCCGGAGCCCGTGCGACAGCCCCAGCCCGTTCCGACCCCGGCCGGTGCGCCCTCGGCCGTCGCACCGGAGGCCGTCGAGACCGTACGCGCGGTTCTCACCGAGGGCGGCGCGCCCGACACGCTCGCACCGCAGGTCGTCGCCGCTCTGGGCGAGGGTGCGGACGAGCAACTGCGCGAGGATCCCTGGCAGTTGCTGCGGGTCCCCGGGGTGCGGCCCGAGCAGGCCGACGGGTTCGCCCGGGCGCTGCTCGGCGCGGAGTGCGGCCCGGACGACGAGCGGCGCGGCCGGGCGGTCACCGTCTGGCTCCTCGAGCAGGCGGCCCTCGCCGGACACACCGCCCTCGACGCCGCGGCGCTCACCGCCGCGCTCACCCAGCGCTCGGTGCCGGACCCGGACGCGGCCGTGCAGAGCACCCTGGCCGAGGGCGAGGCCCTGGTCTTCCAGGACGCGCTCGACACCGCCGCCCCCGCGCCGAAAGAGGAGGACGAGGAGCCCGAGGAGCGCCCGGTCCGCGTCCTCGTCGGCCTGGAGCGGTACGCGCTGGCCGAGGAGAGCCTCGCCGACGGCCTCGCCCGCGTGGTCAACTCGCTGCCGAAGGAGGACGCGACCGACTGGGCGTCCGTCACCGGTTCGGCGTCCGGTTCCACCGCTGAGCTGATCGGCGCGGTCGCCGGTCACGGCATCGTCCTGCACACCGGCGGCGAGGCGTCCCGCGCGGAACCGGCGGCGCTGGTCACCGCTGCGCGGCAGTTGGGCCTGCGGGCGTACGCCGCCACACACACGCCGGACGGCCGTCGCCGTTTCGCCGCGCTGCTCGCGGAGGCGGAACCACAGGGCGGCGCGCGCCGTGAGGCGGACGAGAGTGCCTCCGCGGGCGACGACCAGGCAGTTGTCACCGTCGCCGGTCTGCTCGCCGGCGCGGAGGGTCCCGGCCGGGACACGGAGGGCACGTTCAACCTCGACCTGCTCGTCGTCCTGGACGCGCCGCAGCTCGACATCGAGACGGCGGCGATGCTGGCCGAGTCGCTGCCGGACGGGGCACGGCTGGTGCTGAGCGGGGACCCGGGGATGCTGTGGTCGGCGGGCCCCGGGCGGGTCTTCGCGGACCTTCTCGCCGCCCGCGTCTGCCCGCAGGTCGCCTCGCGCACACCGGACCCCGGGCCCATCGGCGAGCTGGTTTCCGGCATCGGGATCGGTGAGCTGAACCAGGTCGAGGCGCCCGGCAAGGAGGTCGTGATCGTCCCGGTGCGTGACGCCGGTGAGGCGGTGCACCGCACGGTGCAGCTGGTCGCTGACTCGGTGCCCCGCGCGATCGGCATCCCGGCCGAGCAGACACAGGTGATCACTCCGGGGCACGGTGGAGCGGCCGGTACACGCGCGCTGAACATCGCGCTCAAGGAGCGGCTCAACCCCGGCCCCGGCCGCTTCGGCGGCTTCGACCCGGGCGACCGGATCGCGTACTCCCCCGAGCCTGGCCGTACGGTGCCTGGGCACGTGGTGAAGGCCGACGCCGACGGGCTGCACCTGGAGTGCGCGGGCGCCCCCGTCGTCGTACCCAAGGAGCGGGTGGAGCAGTCCGTGCGGCTCGGCTGGGCCCTCACGGCGCACCAGGCTGTGGGCCTGCGCCTGCCCGCCGCGGTCGTGGTGCTCCCCGGTGACGCCGCACAGTCCCTGACCAGGCCCTGGATCTACACGGCCTTCGGCCGCGCCGAGCGCCACCTGTCCGTGGTCCACGGAGTCGACCAGGCGCTGGCGCGCGCGGTGGCGGAGGTCCCGCAGAAGCCGCGCACGACCCGCCTGTCCGCCCTGCTCACGGCGCAGGTGCCGGTGCCGGTGACGACAGCGGGCTGAGCCCCGTACGCACAGAGGTGGCGGTCACCGGGCCCCGGTGACCGCCACCCCGTACAACAGGCTCAGCTGTCCACTACAACAAGCTCAGCTATCCGCTACAACAGGCTCAGCGATCCGCGTCCAGCGGCTCCAGATCGCCGTCGGCGCCGAGGTCGTCCTCAAGGTCCTCGTCGTCCGAGTCGTCGTCGAAGACGGCACTGACGTCGAAACGGCAGACGACGCGCTGCGGGTCGATCGAGTCGAACGGAGCCTCAAGCCATTCGCCGGGCTCGGCGGCCTCGTCCGCGGCTGTCACCCAGAGCGTGGAGTCGCCCTCCTCCAGGCCGAACTCCTTGTGCCGCGAGGCGATCTCGTCCGGTTCGAACTCGCCGAACAGGACGCCGAGCGCCCCGTGCACCGTGCCGGCCGCCGCGTCGAAGGCCGCGCTGACACTGGCCCCGTCCTCCTCCACGGCCTCCACCCGCTGGGCCTGCGCCAGCAGGCGCTGTGGCTCCACCACCGCGTAGTCCCGGCGGATCAGCACGCTCAGCGCGTTCGGCTCCTCCGGGCCCGTGTACGGCGGCAGCGTGTCTTCCGAACCGGGGATCTCGAAGGGCGTGACCTCGTCATAGCGCTCGTAGAGGAGCTCGTCGTACTCCTCGGCCGCGGAGGCCAGCTCGTTGAACGCCTCGTATACGGCCGGGTCGTCATCGCCCGTCCTGCGCTCGACCGCGGCCAGGTGACGGTCGAGCGCGGTCTTGATCGCCTCGGCGGCGGCGCGTACCTCGGCAGCGGTGGGCTGCACAGCATCAGACATAGTGCAGACGCTATCCGTACAGGGCCTCTGCCCGCACAATAGATGCGATGCCGGAATACGAATTTGTCGACGTGTACGTACCGCGCGGGGTTTCCCGCAAGGACGCCACACGCCTGCTGACAGACCACGCGGAGTACGGACACTGGGAGTTGGACCGTCTGAGCCTGCTGCGCGACGGCAGCCGCAAGGTGCGGTTGCGTCGGCGGATCATCCGCCAGGTGCGCGCGACATGGTGAGCGAAAGAGGCTGAAACGGAGCGGGCCCCACCGACGCGGAGCCCGCTCCGTTCCGCTCACCATGGAGATGTTTATGGCGCTGTGTTCATACTTGTGCCGGTTACGCCGCCGAGCGCGCCCTGCGGTACAGCACGGCGCCGCCGAGCAGTGCGCCGACGCCCGCCGGGACGATCACGCCCAGCGGCAGGTCACCGCCGGTGTGGGCAAGCTGCTCGACACCCTGGGGCTGGGTGACGGACCGGGCATCCAGGTGGTCCGCGTGCGCCGCGGAGCCGCCCAGATTCTGGTCGTCCCAGCCGGCCGGCTTGGCCGGAGTGCCCGGGTGGCCCGGGGTGCCCGGCTGACCCGGAGTGCCGGGCTCGCCCGGGTGCCCCGGCTGCCACGGCTTGCCCGGGGTGTGCGTCTCGGGCCCGCCGCCGGGCGGGGTGGTGGAGTGCCCGCCACTTGTCCCGTTCCCGCACTCGTTGCCCGTCACGGCGTTGCCGATGCCGACCACGTTCACGCTGTTGCCGCAGATGTTGACCGGCACGTCGATCGGCACCTGTACATGGTTCCCCGAGCCGACCCCCGGTGAGTCACTCGCGTGCCCGCCGGCCCCCGAGCCACCGCCGGAGTGGGAGCCGTCGTCCCCGTAACCGCCCCCGGACGAACCGCGGCCACCGCCCTGGTTGGCGCACTTGTTGCCCATCGCCGGGTTGAGCAGCCCGACGACGCTCACGGTGTTGCCGCAGACGTTGACCGGCGCGTGCACCGGCGCCTGCACCGTGTTGCCCGACAGCACACCTGGCGAGTCCGAACTAGCGCCGTTCGCACCCGAGTCGGCATGTGCGTGGCCGCCGGTGACGGCGAGTACGCCACTCGCCGCCGCCACGGTCATCAGGCCCTTGCGGGTGACCTGTCGCATTGTTATATCCCTGCCTTCGCCCTTGGCTTGGACCATCCGGAACGCGCACGCACCCGTCCGACGCGTGCGCGGAAAGCCGGTCGGCCCCGGAGCGCATGGCGCGCGCTCCGGGGCCGACGGGCTCAGACCCTCATGGAGTCAGTTCCTCATGAGCACAGTCCCCAGCGGGGACAGGTCCTCACGGGATGAGGCACAACGTCACTTGTTGATGCAGGTGTTGCCGAAGGCGGGGTTCAGCAGCCCGATCACCGAGATCGTGTTGCCGCAGACGTTCACCGGGATGTGAACGGGCACCTGGATGACGTTGCCGGAGACGACGCCCGGGGAGCCCACAGCGGCACCCTGGGCACCCGAGTCGGCGACGGCCAGGCCCGCACCGGCGAGAACCAGACCACCGGTGGCAGCCGCAGCGGCGACGATCTTCTTGATCATTATTCCTCCTTGTTGGCAAATGCGATCCCAGCTTCGGATCGCATCACCTGTAACGAGGAGGAAGTAATGGGGCTACGAGCTTATCGTCTCATTCACTCTTCTCAGTCAATTCCGCACAGGCTGGCGAATAGTGAAGTTTCGTTTCAGTGGGCCAATTCACCGCATCGCCGGGCCAGTTCAGGACGCGTCGATGAAGCGGTCCAGAACGCGCACGCCGAACTTCAGCGCATCGACCGGCACTCGCTCGTCGACACCGTGGAACATGCCCGCGAAGTCCAGCTCCGGCGGCAGCTTCAGCGGCGCGAAGCCGAAGCAGCGAACGCCTAGATCGGCGAAGGACTTGGCGTCGGTGCCGGCGGACAGCATGTACGGGACGGCACGCGCGATCGGGTCCTCGGCGGACAGCGCGATCTGCATGGCGTCGACGAGGGCGCCGTCGAAGGTGGTCTCCAGCGCCTTGTCGGCGTGCACGTCCTCGCGCTTCACCTTCGGGCCGAGAATCCGGTCGAGGTCGGCGAGGAATTCGTCCTCGTAGCCCGGCAGATAACGCCCGTCGACGTGCGCGGTCGCCTGCCCCGGAATCACGTTGACCTTGTAACCCGCGCCCAGCTGGGTCGGATTGGCGGTGTTCTGCAGGGAGGCACCGATGAGCTTCGCGATGCCGCCGAGTTTGGCGAGCGTCGCGTCCATGTTCTCCGGGTCGAGCTCGGTGCCGAGCGCGTCGCCGAGTTCGTCGAGGAAGTGCCTCAGCGTCTTGGTCACCCGGACCGGGAACTTGTGCCGCCCCAGCCGCCCGACGGCCTCGGACAGCTCGGTGATGGCGTTGTCCCGGTGGATCATCGACCCGTGTCCGGCGGTGCCGTCCACGGTCAGCTTCATCCAGTGCATGCCCTTCTGGGCGGTCTCGATGAGATACAGCCGCAGGTTCTCGTTGACCGTGAAGGAGAACCCGCCGACCTCACCGATCGCCTCCGTGACGCCCTCGAAGAGGTCCGGGTGCTTGTCGACCAGGTGCCGCGCACCCCACGTACCGCCCGCCTCCTCGTCCGCGAGGAAGGCCAGGACGATGTCACGGGGCGGCTTGCGCCCGCTGCGCAGCCGGTCCCGTACGACCGCCAACGTCATGGCGTCCATGTCCTTCATGTCGACCGCGCCCCGGCCCCACACACAGCCGTCCGCGATCTCGCCGGAGAAGGGGTGGTGGGTCCAGTCCTGGGCATTGGCCGGTACGACATCGGTGTGGCCGTGGATGAGCAGCGCGGGGCGCGACGGGTCCTCGCCCTCGATCCGGGCGACGGTGGAGGCGCGCCCCTGGTGCGACTCGAAGATCTGCGGTTCGAGCCCCACCTCGGCGAGCTTTTCGGCGACGTACTCCGCGGCCTTGCGCTCACCCGGCCCGGAGTGGTCCCCGTAGTTACTGGTGTCGATCCGGATCAGCTCGCGACAGAGGTCCACGACCTCGTCCTCGCCAGAGACGCCCCTGGCCGTGTTCGACTCGCTCACGCTGCTTCCTCCCACTGTCACTGCTGGTGGTCCCCCTCCATCCTCTCTCCGACCCCCGCCGCGACCAAGGCCGGACCCGGCCCGTCACACGCCGTTCACGTGGGAACGGGGCGTGATCGGACGCCCTCGGAAGCCTGGTAATGTTTTCTCTGTCGCCGCAGGGGCAACCCCGTGCGACAGACACCTTGTCCGGGTGGCGGAATGGCAGACGCGCTAGCTTGAGGTGCTAGTGCCCTTTATCGGGCGTGGGGGTTCAAGTCCCCCCTCGGACACAAGATCTTCTACGCGAATGGTGCCGACCAGTCCTGGTCGGCACCATTCGCGTTTCGTCGTCGTACGTCAACTCCGCGCGGGCATCAGCTGGAAAGTGCCGGAGCCGGGACCTCGCGTACGTGTGGGTAGGTGGCTGCCCGGTGCTGGAAGGAAAGGATCTTCGAGTTCTGGACGACTCCGTCGCGGATCTCGATGGCCTTCTTGACCGTGGTGTCGGCCTCCCACGCCGCGGGGCCGCTCATGACCTTGCGCAGGTAGGGCAGGAGCGCCTCGCTGATTTCCCAGGTGGCCGAGTTCCACAGGTGGGACGGACTGTGGTCCACCCCGTAGTAGTGGCAGCCCTGTCCCACCGTGGGCATGGGCTCGCCGAAGGTGGTCGGCCGGGCCCATTCGAAGCCCATGCCGTCGTCGCAGGCGACGTCGATGAAGAAGGTGCCCGGCCGGAACAGCGCGAGTTCCTCGTCGGTGACGAACATCAGCGGGGCGTCGGTGTCCTGCAGGACACAGTTGACGATGATGTCGAACCCGGCCAGGTACTCCGCCAGCGGCGCGGAACCGGCCGCGGTGATGGCCCGCAGCTTCGACGGATCGTCGTCCTGCTCCTCGAAGTGCCCCATCACGACCGACGGCATCGGCGAGGCCACCGCCGCCGCGGCGCGTTGCGTGAGCACCGTGACGTCGGAGACGCCCATGGCGCCCAGGCCCGTGACCGCTCCGCGCGCCGTGGCGCCGAAGCTGATGACCACCGCGCGCAGGCGGCGCCCGTAGCTGCCGGTCAACCCGCCGAGCTGCAGAGCGTGCAGCACCGAGCAGTAGCCCGCGAGCTCGTTGTTCTTGTGGAACACATGGACGCTGAAGGCGCCGGTGGAGGTCCAGTGGTTCATGGCCTCCCAGGCGATGAGGGTCAGCCGCTGGTCGATGGCGAGCTGGGTCATCTTGTCGTCCTGCACACAGTGCGGCCATCCCCACAGCACTTGGCCCTGGCGCAGCTCGGCGACATCGTCGTGCGTCGGTTTGGGCAGCACCACGACATCGCACTCGGCGATGAGCTGCTCGCGGGAGCGCAGGCCGGCGACGAGCGGTCGCAGAGCGTCGTCACCGACGCCGAACCGCTCGCCGTAGCCCTGTTCAAGGAAAATGTTCTCGCGTACGTCCGGGGCGATGCGGCCGAGGTGGCCGGGGTGCAAGGGCAGTCGGAGCTCGTTCTCCTTGCGGGATGAGGCAAGTACGCCCAGACTCAGCAGGCTCGTGGGACTCGTGCGGCTCATACGCTTCCTCGTCATTGAGTTGTTGTCGTTCGGACCACCTTGTGAACCAGGAAGTCCGCTAACTCGGGGCGCGGGACGGGATGCGCAACTCAGCGCGACAGTACGAGCGAGCAGTCATGGGGCGGCCCATTTCCGCCGGGGCGTGACGTCCTCCGGCCTTGCCGTTCCCCGAGGGCGACGCCGTGACGGATGACGGCGTGCGGGATGCGCTCGGTACCCCAACCGTACTCCCCTGCGGGGCCCCTCGAACCCCGTTGACGTGCGAAGGACGGCGGAGTGGACGCCACCAACTCCGAGCGAAACCAGGCCCATTCCCTTGCCGTAGGACGTGTTACGGCAAGATGTGGGGCAGATCTCGTCAGGATGACATACCCCCACGTCAGGGCACCGTCAGGCCCCCGGATTCAGTGGTTCCAGGGGCCTTCCGACGCCTCCTCACATGGCTGACGTGCAGGTACGCGACTAGCGTCGTACTAAAATTCCACGCTTGTTTGGAGCTGGACCGGAATATCCCCAGGCGTACCTGCGGGCCCACCAGCGCCCCGGACGCTCCCGGGAACACCACGTGAGGACCCGATGGCAGCCCTAGAGCAAGGCCCTGCGCTCGCTCTGTCCGACGAGGAGGTGCGCGCGGAGTTCGGTGACCAGGCGCGTTTCTCCGCCTCCTCCGCCGCCTCTCCGCGCACCCTTGTGGACATCCTCGACGCCTCTGTCCGGGCATACCCCGACGAGCCCGCGCTGGACGACGGCGTGCGCTCCCTCACCTACCGCGCGCTGGCCGTCGAGGTGGAAACCCTCCGGAGCGGGCTCGCGGACGCCGGTGTCGGACGGGGCGACAGGGTCGGCGTCCGGGTCCCCTCCGGCACCAATGATCTCTACGTCGCCATTCTCGCCGTACTGGCCGCCGGCGCTGCCTATGTGCCGGTGGACGCCGAGGACCCGGACGAGCGGGCCGAGCTGGTCTTCGGGGAGGCGGAGGTGCGTGCGGTCGTCGGGGCCGGGCACGAGCTGACCGTCACCGGTGCGCCGGACGCCGTCGCCGCTCCCCTGGCAACCCCGGACCCCTCCGCCGCTCCCCTCGGAACCCCGGGCGCCTCCGCCACACGCCCCGGCACCGAGCACGACGCCTGGATCATCTTCACCTCCGGCTCCACCGGCAAGCCCAAGGGCGTGGCCGTCAGTCACCGCAGTGCCGCCGCCTTCGTCGATGCCGAGGCGGACCTCTTTCTCACGGAGGACCCGATCGGGCCCGGCGACCGGGTTATGGCGGGCCTCTCCGTCGCCTTCGACGCCTCCTGCGAGGAGATGTGGCTGGCCTGGCGGTACGGGGCCTGCCTGGTGCCCGTGCCGCGTTCCCAGGTGCGCAGCGGCTCCGACCTGGGGCCCTGGCTGGTCGAGCAGGAGATCACCGTCGTCTCGACGGTGCCGACGCTGGCCTCGCTCTGGGAGCCGGAGGCGCTCAACGAGGTCCGGCTGCTGATCTTCGGTGGCGAGGCCTGCCCGCCCGAACTGGTCCAGCGGCTCGTGACCGAGGGGCGCGAGGTGTGGAACACCTACGGACCCACCGAGGCGACCGTCGTGGCCTGCGCCTCTCTCATGACCGGCAAGGAGCCGATCCGGATCGGGCTGCCGCTGAACGGCTGGGAGCTGGCCGTCGTCGACGAGGCCGGGGAGCCGGTGTCGATGGGCGACAGCGGACAGCTGGTCATCGGCGGGGTGGGGCTCGCTCGCTATCTCGACCCCGAGAAGGACGCCGAGAAGTACGCGCCGCTGGAGTCGCTGGGCTGGAAGCGGGCGTATCGCAGTGGTGACCTCGTCAAGGCGGAGCCCGAAGGGCTGATCTTCCTCGGCCGGGCCGACGAGCAGATCAAGCTCGGCGGACGCCGCATCGAGCTCGGCGAGGTGGATTCCGCACTCCAGGCCCTGCACGGCGTCGCGGGCGCCGCAGCCGCCGTACGGACCGCGCGCAGCGGCAACCAGCTGCTCGTCGGCTATGTGGTCACCCAGGACGGCTGGGACCAGGCCGCGGCCGTCGAGAAACTGCGCGCCGAGCTGCCCGCCGCCCTGGTCCCGCTGCTCGCACCGGTGGACGACCTGCCGACCCGGACGTCCGGCAAGGTCGACCGCAACGCACTGCCCTGGCCGCTGGAGAACCTGCAGACCAGCGGCGCGAAGGAGCAGCTGTACGGCACCGAGGCCTGGCTCGCCGAGCAGTGGAGCGAGGTCCTCGGCATCCCCGTCGCCACCGCGTCCGACGACTTCTTCGCGATCGGCGGCGGCAGCCTCGCCGCCGCCCAGCTCACCACCAGGCTGCGCACCCGCTACGCCAGCGCCGCCGTCCTCGACATCTACCAGCAGCCCACCCTGCGCAAGCTGGCCCGGCACCTGGAGGAGTCCGCGCAGGGCGACGGCGCCGAGCGGGTCATCGCGCCCGTGCCGCTGCGGACCAAGGCGACCCAACTCCTCCTGCTGATCCCGCTGTTCACCCTCATGGGCCTGCGCTGGACGGTGGCGCTGGCCGCGCTCGGCAACGTATTGCACTGGTTCGGGCCGTATCCGTGGGCGCCGACGGCGTCGTGGTGGCTCGTCGGCGTCGGGGCCCTCGTCCTCTTCAGTCCGCCGGGACGGCTCGCGATCGCCGCGGGCGGTGCGCGGCTGCTGCTGCGCGGCGTGAAGGCGGGGCGCCATCCGCGCGGTGGCAGTGTGCATCTGCGGCTGTGGACGGCCGAGCGGCTGGCCGAGTTCAGTGGCGCGACCTCGCTGACCGGGTCCTGGCTGGAGCGGTACGCGCGTGCCCTGGGCGCCAAGATCGGCCCCGACGTGGATCTGCACTCGCTGCCGCCGGTGACCGGCATGCTCAAGCTGGGCCGGGGTGCAGCCGTCGAGTCCGAGGTGGATCTGTCGGGGCATTGGCTGGACGGTGACCGGCTGGAGATCGGCCCGGTGAAGGTGGGCGCGCACGCGGTGGTCGGCACGCGCAGCCTGCTCTTCCCCGGTGCGCGGGTGGGCAAGCGGGCCGAGGTGGCCCCCGGTTCCGCCGTGGCGGGACACGTTCCCACCGGGCAGCGCTGGGCCGGAGCGCCCGCCGTCAAGCTCGGCAAGGCGAAGCGGGCCTGGCCCAAGGAGCGCCCGGCGCGTGGCACGTACTGGCGCGTGATGTACGGCGCGACCGGCTTCGCGCTGACCGCGCTGCCGCTGGTCGCGGGCCTTGCCGCGCTTCTCGTGGCCGATGTGTTCGTGAGCGCGGACGCTGGGCTCGGCGAGGCGCTGCGCGGCGCCGCGGTGGCGTTGGTGCCTGCGACGCTCGCCTTCGGGCTCGCCTACGCACTGCTGCTCCTGATCGGCGTGCGGCTGCTCAGTCTGGGGCTGCGCGCGGGCACGTATCCGACGCACAGCCGGATCGGCTGGCAGGCCTGGACGGTCACGCAGTTGATGGACCGCTCGCGGGAGACGCTGTTCCCGCTGTACGCCGGGCTGATCACGCCGGTGTGGCTGCGGCTGCTCGGGATGAAGATCGGGCGGGGCGCGGAGGTGTCCACCGTGCTCGCGCTGCCGAGTCTCACCACCGTCGGTGAGGGCGCGTTCCTCGCCGACGACACGCTCACCGCGCCGTACGAGCTCGGCGGTGGCTGGGTGCACATCGGGCGGGCCGAGATCGGGCGCCGGGCGTTCCTCGGCAATTCCGGGATGACCGCGCCGGGCCGCAGCGTGCCGGACGGCGGTCTGGTCGGGGTGTTGTCGGCGACGCCGAAGAAGGCGAAGAAGGGCAGTTCCTATCTGGGGCTGCCGCCGATGAAGCTGCCGCGTGCCACGCAGGGCGGCGATCAGAGCCGCACGTACGATCCGCCCGCGCACCTGCTGTGGGCCCGCGGTCTTGTGGAGCTGTGCCGGATCGTGCCGGTGTTCTGCTCGGCGGCTCTTGCCGTGCTGACCGTGGCCGCGCTGAGTGCGCTGGGGGTCTGGGCCTGGGCGCTCGCCGGGGTGGTACTGCTCGGCGTGGGTGTGCTCGCGTGCGTGCTTTCCATCGTGGCGAAGTGGGTGCTGGTGGGCCGGCACCGGGCGGGCGAGCACCCGCTGTGGAGCAGCTTCGTGTGGCGCAATGAGCTGGCGGACACCTTCGTCGAGGTGGTGGCCGTGCCGTGGCTGGCCGGTTCCGTGTCGGGTACGCCGCTGATGACGGCGTGGCTGCGCGGGCTCGGTGCCCGGATCGGCAAGGGCGCCTGGGTGGAGAGCTACTGGCTGCCCGAGACGGACCTGGTGACGCTCGGCGATGCTTCCACCGTGAATCGGGGCTGTGTCCTGCAGACTCACCTCTTCCACGACCGGATCTTGCGGACGGATACTGTTGTCCTCCGTGAGGGCGCCACCCTGGGCCCGGGCGGAATCGTCCTGCCCGGCAGCACTGTCGGGGCCCGTTCCACGCTGGGTCCCGCGTCGCTGGTGATGGCGGCGGAGTCCGTACCCGACGACACCCGCTGGCTTGGCAACCCGATCGAGTCATGGCGTTCATAGAAGAGATGGCCGGATCGGATACGAAGGGCGGTGTACCGGCATGTCGTACGAGCACAGGGCAGGGAGCAGACGCAGCAGTGAGCGTTCAGCAGACAGTGGGATCGGACCCGTACTTCCCGGCCAACGGTGATCCCCGCTACCGGGTGCACCGGTACGAACTCGCGCTGGACTACCGCCCCGGCCCGAACCGGCTCTCCGGCACCGCGCGGCTCAACGCCATAGCGGGCCGCTCCCCGCTCACCGAGTTCCAGCTGAATCTGGCCGACTTCCGGATCGGCCGGGTCCGTGTCGACGGCAAGGCGACGCACTACACGCACCGCGGCGGCAGACTGCGCGTCCGCCCCCCGAAGCCGATCCGGGCCGGCGCCGCCTTCACTGTCGAGGTGCACTGGGCCGGCAATCCCAAGCCGGTGAACAGCCCCTGGGGCGGGCTCGGTTGGGAGGAGCTGGAGGACGGGGCCCTGGTGGCGAGCCAGCCGATCGGCTCGCCCTCCTGGTACCCGTGCAACGACCGCCCGGCCGACAAGGCCTCGTACCAGATCTCGGTCACCACGCCGTCCTCGTACTCCGTGGTGGCCGGCGGCCGGCTGCTGACCCGTACGACGAAGGCTTCGACGACCACCTGGGTCTACGAGCAGTCGGCGCCGACGTCCAGCTATCTCGTCGGGCTGTCGATCGGGAAGTACCAGACGGTGCTGCTCGGCGACCCCGGCCTCGGCGGAGTGCCGCAGACCGGTCATCTGCCCGCGGACCTGCTCTCCGAGTTCTCCCGGGACTTCGCGCGGCAGCCCGCGATGATGGAGCTGTTCGAGACCCTCTTCGGGCCCTATCCGTTCGGCGAGTACGCGGTGGTGGTGACGGAGGAGGAGCTCGATGTCCCCGTCGAGGCACAGGGGTTGTCGCTGTTCGGCGCCAACCACGTGGACGGGGCCAGGGGTTCGGAGCGGCTGATCGCGCACGAGCTGGCGCACCAGTGGTTCGGCAACAGTGTGTCCATCGCGGACTGGCGGCACATCTGGCTGAACGAGGGGTTCGCGAAGTACGCGGAGTGGCTGTGGTCGGAGCGTTCCGGCGGGCGCGGAGCGCATCAACTCGCCGCCGCCGCCCACCGGAAGCTGTCCTCGCTGCCGCAGGATCTGTGCCTGTCCGACCCGGGGCGCAAGCTGATGTTCGACGACCGGCTCTACCAACGCGGCGGGCTCGTCCTGCACGCGCTGCGCTGTGCGATGGGCGACGACGCCTTCTTCCGGATGCTGCGCGGCTGGGCCACCCAGCACCGGGGCGGCGCCGTCACGACGGCGGCCTTCACCGCGCATGTCGCCCGCTACGCGCCCGAACCCCTGGACGACGTGTGCACGGCGTGGCTCTACGAGACGGCGCTCCCCCCGCTCCCCTCGCCTGCGGAGAACCGCGTTCCGGCGCGGCCCACGTATCCGCCGACCAACGCCGACTCGGCGTAGACGCAGAGAGTTCGCAGTCATGACAGCCACGACCAGTCGCTCCTGCCCGTGCGAGCTGCCCCAGACGTACGAGGAGTGCTGCGGGCGCTATCACTCCGGCGCCGCGGCCGCGCCGACCGCCGAGGCACTGATGCGGTCGCGGTACGCCGCCTTCGTACGGCGGGACGAGAAGTACTTGCTGCGGACCTGGCACCCGCGCACGCGGCCCGCGTCCGCCGACTTCGATCCCGGGATGCGGTGGACCGGTCTCGAGATCCTGGAGACGGGTGACGGGTCCGCGTTCCACTCGGTGGGGACCGTGACCTTCCAGGCCTCCTACCAGGGCGGCTCGCTGCATGAGCGCAGCCGCTTCGAGCGGGTCGACGGGGCGTGGGTGTACGTGGACGGCGACTTCATCGTCTAGCCGTTACGGCGCGAGTATGTCCAGCTCCTGGAGCGCCCCGACCGTGATCTCGCGGGTGAGCGCCTCGGCGCGGACGGCGTCGCCCTCGCGGACGGCCTCCGCGACCTGGACGTGCAGGGTGACGGCCGCGGGGTCGGGGTCCTCGAACATGACCTCGTGGTGGGTTCGGCCCGCCAGGACCTCGGCGACGACATCGCCGAGCCGGGCGAACATCTCGTTGCCCGAGGCGTTGAGGATCACCCGGTGGAAGGCGACGTCGTGAACGAGATAGCCCTCCAGGCGGTGGCCGCGTGAGTTGGCGACCATGCCCAGGGTGCACTCGGTGAGCTCGGCGCACTGTGCGGCTGTCGCGTACTTGGCGGCGAGGCCGGCGGCGATCGGTTCGACGGCGGAGCGCAGGACGGTGAGCGAACGCAGCTGGTGGGGGCGGTCGGCGCCGGCCAGTCGCCAGCGGATGACCTGAGGGTCGTACACGTTCCACTCGACCTTGGGGAGGACCGTCACGCCGACGCGGCGGCGGGACTCGACCAGGTGCATGGACTCCAGGACGCGCACCGCCTCGCGCATCACGGAACGTGAGACCTCGAAGCGCTGCGCGAGTTCGTCCGTGCGCAGAACGCTCCCGGGCGGGTACTCGCCCGCGGTGATCGCCGGCCCGAGGGTCCCCAGTACGTGTTCGTGCAGGCCCCGGCCCCGTGTGCTCATGGAGCCAGCGTACGAGCCCGACGCCCGGATCAAAAAGTCAGACTTATACGTCACAGACTCTTGAATTTGTCGTACCTAATGGGTTTCAGTGTCGTCGACATCAGATGTCGCCATCAGATGTCTCAGGTGTCGACGAAGACGATCAGGACAGCGAGAGCATGATGCAGCTGACGCAGACTCCCCATGTCGTCGTGATCATGGGCGTGGCGGGCACCGGGAAGACCACCATCGGTCCCCTGCTCGCCGCTCGCCTCGGCGTTCCGTACGCCGAGGGCGACGACTTCCACCCCCCGGCCAACATCGCCAAGATGTCGGCCGGGACCCCGCTGACCGACGATGACCGTTGGCCGTGGCTCGACGCCATCGGGCGCTGGGCGGACGGGCGGGCGGGACTCGGCGGGGTGGTCAGCAGCTCGGCGCTGAAGCGCGCCTACCGGGACCGGCTGCGGGCGTCCGCGCCCGGTGTCGTGTTCGTGCACCTCACCGGTGACCGCGCACTCATCGAGGACCGGATGTCGCACCGCCAGGGCCACTTCATGCCGACGGCGCTGCTCGACTCCCAGTTCGCCACCCTTCAGCCGCTGGAGTCGGACGAGGCAGGCGTCGCCGTGGAGGTCTCCGGTGACCCCGGGGAGATCGCGGAGCGGGCCGTGGCCGCGCTCAGTGACCTGCCTCAGCCCTCCCACTAACCACTAACCACTAACCCCATTTTTTTGCCTGTCTTCCTCACGTAAGGGAACCACCGTGACCAGACTCAGCGTCGAGTCGCTGGCAGCGGACACCGTCGAGCCGATCACCTCGGCGGGCCATGCTCAGCTGGGCATCGCCGTACTGGCGGGCATCGCCGTCATCGTCCTGCTCATCACCCAGTTCAAGCTGCACGCCTTCCTGGCCCTGACCATCGGCTCGCTCGCGCTCGGCGCGTTCGCCGGGGCGCCGCTCGACAAGGCCATCGTCAGCTTCACCACCGGACTCGGCACCACCGTCGCCGGTGTGGGCGTCCTGATCGCCCTTGGTGCGATCCTCGGCAAGCTGCTCGCCGACTCCGGGGGCGCCGACCAGATCGTCGACACGATCCTCGCCAGGGCGGGCGGGCGCGCGATGCCGTGGGCGATGGTCCTGATCGCCTCGGTGATCGGCCTGCCGCTGTTCTTCGAGGTCGGCATCGTGCTGCTCATCCCGGTCGTGCTGATGGTCGCCAAGCGCGGCAACTACTCCCTGATGCGCATCGGTATCCCGGCCCTCGCGGGCCTGTCCGTGATGCACGGCCTGATCCCGCCGCACCCCGGCCCGCTGGTCGCGATCGACGCGGTGGGGGCCAACCTCGGCCTCACGCTGGCTCTCGGCATCCTGGTCGCGATCCCCACGGTGATCATCGCGGGTCCGGTCTTCTCGAAGTACGCCGCCCGGTGGGTGGACGTCCCGGCGCCCGACAGGATGATCCCCGCCCGCGCCTCCGAGGACCTGGAGAAGCGCCCCGGCTTCGGCGCCACCATCGCCACCATGCTGCTCCCGGTGGTGCTGATGCTGGCCAAGGCGCTGGTGGACATCGTCGTGGACGACCCCACGCACATGGTGCAGCGGGTCTTCGACGTCATCGGCTCGCCGCTGATCGCGCTGCTCGCGGCCGTGATCGTCGGCATGTTCACCCTTGGCCGCGCGGCCGGCTTCACCAAGGACCGGCTGTCGACGACCGTCGAGAAGTCGCTCGCCCCGATCGCGGGCATCCTGCTGATCGTCGGCGCGGGCGGCGGCTTCAAGCAGACGCTGATCGACTCCGGCGTCGGCCAGATGATCCTGGACATCTCCAAGGACTGGTCGATCCCCGCGCTGCTGCTGGCCTGGCTGATCGCGGTGGCGATCCGGCTCGCGACCGGTTCGGCGACCGTCGCCACCATCTCGGCGGCCGGTCTCGTCGCGCCCCTCGCGGCCGACATGTCGACCGCGCACGTCTCCCTCCTGGTGCTGGCGATCGGCGCGGGCTCGCTCTTCTTCAGCCATGTCAACGACGCCGGATTCTGGCTGGTCAAGGAGTACTTCGGGCTGAACGTCGGCCAGACCCTCAAGACGTGGTCGGTCATGGAGACGATCATCTCGGTGGTCGCGGGCGGGCTGGTCCTACTGCTGTCGCTTGTCATTTAGCGGGTCGTATGGCAGTTCGCGTAGCGGGTCGTACAACAGTTCGCACAGCAGGTCGTATAGCGGGCCATTTGGCTCGTCACTCAGGAGTACGGGTATGAGTCATCCTCTGTTCGACATCAGCGGCCGTACGGCGCTGGTCACCGGGTCCAGCCGCGGCATCGGGTTCGCGCTGGCCCGGGGGCTGGCGGAGGCGGGCTGCACGGTGGTGCTCAACGGGCGCGACTCCGAACGCCTCGGCAAGGCCACGTCGGAGCTGCCCGGTTCGGTCCACACGGCGGCGTTCGACGTCACCGACGGTCCTTCGGTCGCCGCCGGGATAGCGGATGTCGAGGAGCGGGTGGGTCCGCTCGACATCCTCGTCAACAACGCCGGAATGCAACTGCGGGCCCCGCTCCTGGAGTTCACGGACTCCGACTGGCACCGGATCCTCAACACCAACCTGACGAGCGCGTTCCTCGTCGGGCGTGAGGCCGCGCGCGGGATGACCGAACGCGGGCACGGGAAGATCATCAACATCTGTTCCCTCCAGAGCGAGGTCGCCCGTCCGGGCATCGCCCCGTACGCGGCCACCAAGGGCGCGCTGAAGATGCTCACCAAGGGCATGTGCGCGGACTGGGGTCCCCGCGGAGTACAGGTGAACGGGCTCGGGCCCGGCTATATCGAGACCGAGCTGACCCAACCCCTCGTGGACGACGAGGAGTTCAGCGCGTGGGTGCGGCGACGCACGCCGGCCGGACGCTGGGGTCGTACGGACGACCTGGTCGGCGGGGTACTGTTCCTCGCCTCTCCCGCGGCGGACTTCGTCAGCGGACAGGTGCTGTACGTCGACGGCGGTATGACGAGTGTGCTGTGACATGGGCCGACGCATGCCCTGTGACCTGGCATGACGAGTGTGCTGTGAAGGGAGCCCGACCATGCTCGGTTGCGTGATCCACGGCGAGAACGATCTGCGGGTCGACGAGTTGCCCGCCCCCTCCCCCGGCCCCGGGCAGGCGCTTGTCGCCGTACGGTACGGCGGGGTGTGCGGGTCCGACCTGCACTACTGGCGGCACGGCGGAGTCGGTGACTTCCGACTGCGGGAGCCGATGGTGCTGGGGCACGAGATCGTGGGGGCGGTGGTGTCGTACGGCGACGGATCCTCAGGCCCCGTACCGGGCACGGCTGTTGCCGTGCACCCGGCCACTCCGTGCGGGGTGTGTCCCGAGTGTGCAGACGGGCGCCGGAACGTGTGCCGGGACACCCGGTACCTGGGGAGCGCGGCGCGGATGCCGCACGTCCAGGGCGGGTTCGCGGCCCAAGTGACCGTGCCTGCCGAGCAGTTGCGCGCCCTGCCCGCCGGGCTCCCGCTGCGCCGGGCGGCGCTCGCCGAGCCGTTGTCCGTCGCGCTGCACGCGGTGCGGCGGGCCGGCTCCGTGGCCGGGCGGCACGTCCTGGTGACGGGGGCCGGGCCCATCGGCTGCCTCGTCGTGGCCGCCGCGAAGGCCGCCGGTGCCGTGCGGGTGACGGTCACCGATCTCCTCCCCGAGGCGCTGTCGTACGCCGTCTCGGCCGGCGCGGACTCGGCTCTGCGGGCCGACTCGTCCGGCGACCCAGGGTGGCCCTCGGAGGTCGACGTCGCGATCGAGGCGTCCGGTGTCGCCGCGGGTCTCGACACCTGCCTCCGCCTCGTGCGACGCGGCGGGGTCGTCGTCCAGCTCGGCATGCTGCCGCCCGGGCAGAGTCCGTTCGCGGGGAACCTGGTGGTCAGCCGGGAGATCGAGCTGCGCGGGGCGTTTCGTTTCGACGGCGAGTTCGACGCGGCGTTGGCTCTGCTTGGCGGTGAGGGGCGCTTCGATGCGTTGATCAGTGCGGTGGTTCCTCTGGGAGACGCCCAGTCGGCGTTCGCCCTGGCGGCGGACCGGAGCCGGTCGTGCAAGGTGCTGCTGGACTTCGGGGCGTAGCCGTTTTTCGCCCCCTCCGCCCCTTCCCGTCCCTTGTTCCTGGGGGCTCCGCGCCCAGACCCCCGTATCGCGCTGAACGCGCTCGTCCTCAAACGCCGGACGGGCTGAAACGGGGCGGAGCCCCCAAGTGACGGAAATGGGTAGCACCCGTCGCGCTACGGCCGCCAAAGGCGGTGCTCCCGTTCCGCCCATTCGCGGCTGACGGAGCCGGTTCGGAGGCCCCGGCGGGACTCCGGGTCGCCGAGGGCCATGCCGATGTGGCCCGCGAGGACGATGCCGATCGTCAGGGCGAGCCAGTCGTGGACGAAGGTCGCGCTGGTGCGCCACATCAGCGGGGTGAGGTGGGTGAACCACATCAGCAGCCCCGTGCCGAGCATGACCAGGCTCGCGCCGGCGATCCAGGCGGCATAGGTCTTCTGACCGGCGTTGAACTTGGCGGCGGGCCGGGACGAAGGGCGGTCGTCGCGGCGTAGAACCGCACGGAGCCACGTACGGTCGTGCGGCCCCCAGCGGTTGAGCCGGCCAAGGTCCGCACGGAAGGCGCGCGAGGCCAGCCCCGCCAGGACCGGCACCGGAAGCAGCAGGCCCGCCCACTCGTGGATACGGACCACCAGCTCGCGCCGGCCGACCAGCTCGGCCAACTGGGGCACGTACAGGCACGCCGCGGTCACCACGCACACGCCCATCAGCAGGGCCGTCACCCGGTGCACCCAGCGCTCCGCGCGGCTGAAGCGCCGTACGCGGGAGGCGAGGGCCGGGGTGTCGTCAACTCGTAGGTTCATCGTCGCGTCCGTTCGAGCGGCCGACCCAGGCGTCCACGTCGTAGCCACGGTCCTCCCAGTACCCGGGACGGACGTCCTCGGTGACTGTGATGCCGGAGAGCCACTTGGCGGACTTGTAGAAGTACATGGGGGCGACGTAGAGGCGGACCGGGCCGCCGTGGCTGTGGCCGAGGGCCTTGTCCTGCATGCGGTGGGCGACCAGGACGTCGGAGCGCCGGGCCTGTTCCAGGGTGAGGCTCTCCGTGTACGTGCCGTCGAAGCAGGTGAAGCGGATCGCGCCGGCCGTGGAGCGCACTCCTGCGGCATCCAGGAGGGCGGACAGGCGGACCCCCTCGAAGGGCGTGCCCGGCACCCGCCAGCCGGTGACGCACTGGACGTCGTGCACGAGCCGGGTCTGGGGCAGGGCCTTCAGGTCGGCGAGGGTGTACGAGGTGGGGTGGTCGACCAGGCCGTCGACGGTGAGGCGGTAGTCCGTGGCGTCCTTGTGCGGGACGGACGACGCCACCGAGTAGTAGCGGAAGCCGCCGCCGTTGGGGAGCAGACCCGTCAGGCCGGTGGGGTCCTTGCCGGAGACGCCGGCAAGGACGGATTCGACGCCGCGCTGGAGCGTGGGTGCGGCGAGCACACCCAGCGCGCCGAGTCCGAGCGTGCCGAGGAACACCCGCCGGCCGACCGGCGCGCCCCGCTCTTCGGGGTGTTCCGGTTCCCGCGGCCGCGGTCGTTCCGGTTCCCGCGGCTGCGGTCCTTCCGGCTCCCGCGCTTCGGGATGTTCAGAGTTCACCTATTGATTCGAGCACCCGCGACCCCCAAAGGGCCAGGGGCAACGGGTGCTCGTCAGAAATCGGTAATCACTTATTACGCACCGTTGCGCAAGCGCGGTGTTCACGGGCACGGGCCGCGGGTCAGCGCACCGCCTTGGCCGCCGCCCGGCCCGCCGTACGCCCGGAGAACAGGCAGCCGCCGAGGAACGTGCCTTCGAGGGAGCGGTAGCCATGGACTCCGCCGCCACCGAACCCGGCGGCCTCGCCCGCCGCGTACACGCCCTCCAGCGGGTCCCCTCCCTCGGTCAGCACACGCGAGGAGAGGTCGGTCTCCAGGCCGCCGAGGGTCTTGCGGGTGAGGATGTTGAGGCGGACGGCGATCAGCGGGCCGGCCTTGGGGTCGAGGATGCGATGCGGGGTCGCCGTACGGATCAGCTTGTCGCCGAGATAGTTGCGGGCGCCGCGGATCGACATCACCTGGAGGTCCTTGGTGAACGGGTTCGCGATCTCCCGGTCGCGCGCGACGATCTCGTGGCGCAGCGCCGCCTCGTCGATGAGGGGCTCCTTGGTGAGCGCGTTCATACCGCGTACGAGCGCGCCCAGGTCCTTCTCGACGACGAAGTCCACGCCGTTGTCCATGAACACCTTCACCGGACCGGGCACATCGGCGCGCGCCCTTTGGAAGACACCCTTGACGGACTTGCCGGTCAGGTCGGGGTTCTGTTCCGAGCCCGAGAGCGCGAACTCCTTGCCGATGATCTTCTGGTCGAGCACGAACCAGGTGTAGTCGTACCCGGTCTTCATGATGTGTTCGAGGGTGCCGAGGGTGTCGAAGCCGGGGAAGAGCGGCACCGGCAGCCGTTTGCCGCGGGCGTCGAGCCAGAGCGAGGACGGGCCGGGCAGGATGCGGATGCCGTGGTTCTCCCAGATCGGGTTCCAGTTCTGGATGCCCTCGGTGTAGTGCCACATGCGGTCGCGGTTGATGAGGCGGGCGCCCGTCTCCTCGGCGATGGCGAGCATCTTGCCGTCGACGTGCGCGGGTACCCCGGCGACCATCCGCTCCGGCGGGTTGCCCAGCCGCTCCGGCCAGTTGGCGCGTACGAGGTCATGATCACCGCCGATGCCGCCGGAGGTGACGATCACCGCCTGGGCCTTGAGCTCGAAGGCGCCGCTGACGGTACGGCTGCTCGCCTGGCCGCGCTCGATGCCGGACGGCTCCAGGATCTCGCCGGTGACGGTGTCGACGGCGCCCGCGCTGCGGGACAGACCGGTGACGCGGTGACGGAACTTCAGCTGTACGAGGCCACGGGCGACGCCGGCCCGCACGCGCCGATCGAAGGGCGCGACCAGGCCGGGTCCTGTCCCCCAGGTGATGTGGAAGCGGGGCACCGAGTTCCCGTGCCCGTTGGCGTCATAGCCACCGCGCTCGGCCCAGCCGACCACCGGGAAGAAGCGGACGCCCTGCCGGTGCAGCCAGGAACGCTTCTCGCCGGCCGCGAAGTCGACGTACGCCTCGGCCCACTTACGTGGCCAGTGGTCCTCGGCACGGTCGAAACCGGCCGTTCCCATCCAGTCCTGGAGGGCCAGCGCGTGGCTGTCCTTGATCCGCAGGCGGCGCTGCTCGGGCGAGTTCACGAAGAAGAGCCCGCCGAAGGACCAGTGCGCCTGGCCACCTATCGACTGCTCGGGCTCCTGGTCGAGGAGGATCACCTTGCGGCCTGCGTCGACGAGCTCCGCGGTCGCGGCGAGCCCCGCGAGGCCTGCTCCGATCACGATCACATCTGCGTCGTAGGCCATGGGCCCGTCCTCTCGGCATCCGACGGGTCGGATCGGCGCAGTCATGCGGAACGTCATCAGGCAGGCCATGAGGTACGTCATGAATACGTCATGGGCCGACTCATGAGGGGTTCGTCACGAACCGATCGGCTTCGTCGCTGGTTGGTGAGACATTGGAGGTGTGGAAGGCGGTGGTCGCCGATGGTGCTCGACCACTCGTTGTTACTGATCGGTCAGATCCTTCGGCAAGAAGCGCGACCGAGTCAACTGCCCGGATCCGGGTACTGTCGGGGGCAGGCCCCGGCCCGTGGCACTACAGTCGGCGCGATACGCACCCGTGGCCCGCACTGACTCCCGATGTATCGAGGTACACAGCGTGTCGGTTCTCGTTCTGGTCCTCTCTGTGAGCGCGGCCTGTTGCCTGGGCTTCGGGTTCGTGCTCCAGCAGAACGCCGCCTCACACGCCCCCCTGAGCGACTTCCTCTCCCCCCGCCTGCTGCTCGACCTCATCCGGGTGCCCCGGTGGCTGGGCGGCATCGGGCTCATGGCGTCCGGCATGATCCTCGGCGCTGTGGCCCTGGGCAAGGGCGAGATCTCCCTGGTGGAACCCCTCCTGGCGACGAACCTGCTTTTCGCGCTGGCGCTCTCCCGCCATCAGACCAAGCAGCCGCTGGGCCGGCAGGGTTGGGCCGGGCTCCTGCTGCTCGCGGGCGGGGTCAGCGCGTTCATCGTGGCCGGGCAGCCGGAAGGCGGAAACGCCGTCAGCGATCCCGTGCGGCACTGGCTGATCATCGGGATCATGGTGGGTCTCGCGCTCCTGCTCACCACCTACGCGAAGCGGTCCCTGCGCAGCTCCACGCCCGTGCTGCTCGGCCTGGCAGCGGGGCTGTTGTACGGCGTCCAGGACGCGCTCACCCGGATCAGCGGGCAGCGCTTCGGGGAGGGCGGCTGGTCCGAGCTGGTCACCGGCTGGCAGCCGTACGGGGTTCTCGTCCTCGGCGTGACGGGCCTCGTGCTGGTGCAGAGCGCCTTCGAGACCGCGCCCCTGCGGATGTCGCTGCCGGCCCTCACCGCGGCCCAGCCACTGGCCGGGATCGTCTGTGGAGTCGGATTCCTGGGGGACCGACTCCGCACGGACGCGGGCGCACTCGCCTGGGAGGCGGCAGGGCTCGCGGCCGTCGTGGTGGGGATCGTGCTGCTCGGGATGCATCCGGCGATGCCACGCGGGACGTCCAAGGCGAAGCCGACGCTGGATTTTCAGCCGCATTGAGAGCAAGCGGATTCACGGCACTCCGATTCACAGTGAGCCGGCTCGGGCCGGCCCGGGCCGACCTGTCGGCGTGGCGCGGTCCTGCTTGGATGGGGACATGAGTGCTTTGGCTGGGGACACCAGTGCCGCTGACGAGATCCTCGACATCGTGGACGAGAACGACCAGGTCATCGGGCAGTCCCCGCGCGGGGAGGCATACGCGCTCGGCCTGCGCCACCGGTGCGTGTTCATCCTGGCCCGGGACGCCGGAGGCCGGATCTTCGTCCACCGCCGGACACCCACCAAGCTGGTGTTCCCCTCGCTGTACGACATGTTCGTCGGCGGAGTCGTCGGGGCGGGCGAGACGTACGACGACGCGGCCCTGCGGGAGGCCGAGGAGGAACTCGGCGTCTCCGGGCTCCCCCGTCCCGTTCCCCTTTTCAAGTTCCTGTACGACAACGGGGCCGGCCAGACCTGGTGGTCCTCCGTCTACGAGGTCCGCTGCGACCTGCCGGTCGACCCGCAGGTCGAGGAGGTCGCCTGGCACGAGTTCCTCCCGGAGGACGAGCTGGAGCGCCACCTCACCGACTGGACCTGGGTCCCGGACGGCCTGGCGGCGTACGAGCGGCTCAAGGGCTACCGCTCGCCGGCCTGACCCGCTCCCGACGCGGCCACACCCGCACCGGCACGCGCTACCGACCCGCTCCCCGCGAGCGCTTCGGCCAGCGCCCGCGCGTGGGCGGGGGTACCGCCCAGGTCGAGGGGCAGGGTGCGCGGGCTGTAGTGCCCGTCGCACACCGCGAGTGGGCTCGGCGCGACCGCGCCACCGCTCAGCGGGCTCTCGCCCTGCGTCGTCCACGTCGGGACGTCCCAGAACGGATGGTCGAGGAGCCGCCCGGCCACGCCGGGCGCCGCCTCCGCCGTGACCCCCACGGCGGTGAGCGCGCCGGATGTCCGGGACACCGCCTGGGCCACCGGCACGTCCGCGTCGCCGAACGCGGGCAGCAGGAGGAGGAGCCGCAGCGCGGGGTCGCGTACGCCCGCGGCCCGCCTCGGGGCCGAGTCGGCGACGGCGACCAGCTCGGGCCAGGACAGCCCCGGACCGCTGAAGTGACCCTCCAGCGAGGCCAGGGGTGCGTCCCGGTCCCAGTCGGGGTGCGTGATCAGATAGTCGGTGCCGGGGTCGTCCGGGAAGTTTCGGTGGACGATCCACAGCAGGTGCCCGCCGGTCAACGGTATTCGGTAGGCCGGCCAGACATCACGCGCGCTGTACAGCGCCTCGGTCGCGGCGTCGACGTCCGCCTCATCGGCGCCGAAAAGCGCGGGCACCTCCATGAACTCGTCCCAGGCCGGGAGGAAGTAGGCGGGCCAGAAACCGGCCAGCCCGAGCAGTTCCTCGGCCGGGGCTATGCCGTGGCCGGGCTCGGCGTACCGGGCCAATGACAGGGGAACGTCCATGCCCAGAACGGTAGCGAGCCGCACTGACAACGCTCCCGGTAGGGTCCAGGGCGTGATCGAATTCGTACGGAACGTCCAGCTGTGGTTCGCGCCCCGGGACGTCGAAGCGGAAGGCAGCACGCCCGACTACCGCTTCTCCCTCGCGAACGAGCGGACCTTTCTGGCGTGGCTGCGCACCGCGCTGGCACTGATCGGCGGCGGCTTCGCGGTGGACCAGTTCCTGCCGGACCTGGGGTGGGGCTGGCGCGTCGGTCTCGCGCTGGCCCTGCTGGCGGCGGGAGTGGTCTGCTCGCTGCGGGCCGTCAACCACTGGGTGCGCTGCGAGACGGCGATGCGGAAAGGCGAAGACCTGCCTGTGTCACGCTTCCCGGCCGTGCTGAGCATCGCGGTCGCGATCGTCGCCGTGGCCATGATCGTCGTCGTACTCCTCGGCTGGGAAGGATGACCACGCCCGCCCGGGAAGGAGAAGGGGAACGGGGGCGCGACCCGGGGCTGCAACCGGAGCGCACGCGGCTCGCGTGGCGGCGTACGACCCTGTCGAGCACCGTGGCCGCCCTGCTGGCCGTGAAGACGACGCTGCAAGGCGGCGGGTCGGTGACCGGGGTCGTGGTCTGCGCCCTGTGCTGTGTGCTGTGGCTGGGTTTCCTGGCCATCGCCCACCGCCGCATCCGGGTGCTCACGGCGGTGTCGGGCTCGGACGGGCCGCCCGCACTGACGCCCCGGCACGCGACGGCCGCGACGCTGTGCACGGTGGCGCTGGCGGTGTGCGCCGCGGCGCTGGTGTTCTGAGTTCGAGGGGTGCCTGAGGGGTGTTTGGGGGGTGTCTGAAGGGGGCTGAGGGTGTCTGAGGGGCTGAGGGTTCTCAATCCGTCCAGTCGACGGTCACCACGATCTTGCCCCGCGTACGGCCCTCCGCGCTCAGGCGATGGGCCTCGGCCGCCCGGTCCAACGGGAACGTCTCGGAGACATGGACCGAGACGACGCCCTGCTCGGCCAGGTCGGACAGGTGCTGGAGGTCGTCCGCGTCCGGGCGGACGAAGTAGTAGCGGCCGCCGAAACTGACGACGTCCGGGTCGGCGAGGGACACCAGGCGGCCCTCCGGAGCGAGCAGGTCCGCCGAGAGCTTCATCGTGTCGCCGCCGATCGTGTCGAAGGCCGCGTCGACACCCTCCGGTGCGAGAGCCCGTACGCGCTCGGCGAGACCCTCGCCATAGGTGACCGGCTCGCCGCCCAGGGACCGTACGAAGTCATGGTTGAACTCGCTCGCCGTGCCGATCACACGGGCGCCGAGGTGCCGGGCGAGCTGGACCGCGATCGAGCCGACGCCGCCGGCCGCCGCGTGGACCAGTACGGTCTCGCCCGCCTTCACGTCGAGGACCTTGGTCATCACCTGGTACGCGGTGAGTCCCACCAGGGGCAGCCCCGCCGCCTCCTCGAAGGAGAGGCTCAGCGGCTTGCGGGCGAGGGTGCGCACGGGGGCCGCCACGTACTCGGCGAAGGTGCCGCGGGAGAGGAAGTCCTCGCGGGCGTACCCGATGACCTCATCACCGACCTCGAACTCCGTGACGGACGCGCCTGGCTGGACCACCACACCGGAGACGTCCCAGCCGGGGATCACCGGGAAGACCGCGTCCAGGATCCCGTCGAGATGGCCCTCGCGGCACTTCCAGTCGACGGGGTTCACGGACGCCGCGCGCACCTTCACCAGGACCGAGTCGGGCCCGACCTTGGGGTCGCGTACCTCCCCGTACTCCAGGACGTCAGGACCGCCGTACCGGCTGTAGCTGATCGCCTTCATGCCATCGACCCTCCGGGGAACACGGGCAGCACGCAAGCCGGAATGGGATGATTTGAGTCGCTTTTTGCCGCTAGCCTGAGTTGTTGTTCCCCACGGTCCCCACCCCATCCCCCCACCACCTCCGAAGGCGAGCACCATGACCACCCTCCACGCGGAGCACTCCGCGCACGAGCACGCCCACGGCCCCACCTGCGGTCACACCGCGGTGCAGCACGGCGACCACGTCGACTACGCGCACGACGGGCATCTGCACCGCGAGCACTCCGGACACTGGGACGAGTGCGAGCCGAGCGGCCACACCGCCCACGCCGAGCACGGTCACCAGCACGGCGACGACTGCGGGCACCCCGCCGTCAGGCACGGCGACCATGTCGACTACGTGCACGACGGACACCGGCACGCCGAGCACGCGGGGCACTGGGACGACCACTAGGACGGTCCGGTCACTGGGCGTCTCCCCGGTCCTTGGCTACCTTCGCCTTCGGGTTCCTTGGGCTTCACCGGTTCCTGGGGCTTCATGGGCTCCTGGGGCTTCATGGGCTCCTTAGGCTCCTGGGCTCCTTGAGGTCGGGGGAGACGCCGATCACGTTTCGCGCCCGCGCTGGACGACATACCGACTGGTCGGCATCATGGTCATGTCCTGTTTCCCTGCGCGTAGGAGCAACGATGACCCCGGACCATCCGCCAGGGCTCGATCTCGACCAGTTGCGCGGCCTGCTCGACCGCGAGCGACCCGGGCTGGTGAACGGCCCGCTGACCGGCCGGCTGATCGAGGGCGGACGGTCGAACCTCACCTACGCGGTCACGGACGGCGGCGCGAAGTGGGTCGTACGGCGGCCTCCGCTCGGGCATGTACTGGCCACCGCACACGACATGAAGCGCGAGCACCGGGTGATCAGCGCGCTGTACCCGACGGCGGTCCCGGTGCCGCGCCCGGTACTGCTGTGTGAGGACGAGTCGGTGCTGGGATCGCCCTTCTACGTCATGGAGTTCGTGGAGGGCACGCCGTACCGCACCGCGGAGCAGCTCGTCCCGCTCGGCCCTCAGCGCACCCGCGACACGGTGCTCGGGCTGGTGGACACGCTGGTCGAGCTGCACGCGGTGGATCCCACCGAGGTGGGACTCACGGACTTCGGGCGTCCTGAGGGCTTCCTCGACCGCCAACTGCGCCGCTGGGGCAAGCAGTTGGAGGCGTCCCGGAACCGCGAGCTGGCCGGGATCGACGAACTGCACGCGGCCCTGGGGCGCGCGCTCCCCGACTCCCCCGCACCGACCGTCGTGCACGGCGACTACCGGCTCGACAACGTGCTGATCGGCACCGACGACCGGATCAACGCGATCCTGGACTGGGAGATGTCCACGCTCGGCGATCCGCTGACGGACCTGGGGCTGCTGGTCATGTACAGCATCCCTCTCAAAACGGCCGACTCCCCCATCAGCACGACGGCCTCCGCCGTCGGGCACCCGGATCCGGCCGAGATCATCGAACGGTACGCCGCGCGCTCGGGGCGCGACGTGTCCGCCGTCTCCTGGTACACGGCGTTCGCGTGGTTCAAGCTCGCCGTGATCCTGGAGGGCATCCACTACCGCTACACGCAGGGCCAGACGGTCGGCGCGGGCTTCGACCGCATCGGCGAACTGACCCCCGTCTTCATCGAGCACGGCCTGACCACCCTTCAGGAAGGCTGATCCGCCATGGACTTCGCATTCGACGCGCGCACCGAGGAGCTGCGCCACAAGCTGCTCGCCTTCATGGACGAGTACGTCTATCCGGCGGAGACCGTCGCGGAGGAGCAGCGCGCCCAGCTGGCGTCGCCGTGGGACACCCCCGCCGTGGTCGGGGAGTTGAAGGCCGAGGCACGCAGCCAGGGGCTGTGGAACCTCTTCCTGCCGGACTCCGAGTACGGCGCCGGGCTCACCAACCTCCAGTACGCGCCGCTCGCCGAAATCACCGGCCGCAGCCCGCACTTGGCACCCACCGCGCTGAACTGCGCGGCGCCCGACACGGGCAACATGGAGGTGCTGACGCAGTTCGGCGACGAGCAGCAGAAGAAGCAGTGGCTGGAGCCGTTGCTCGCCGGTGAGATCCGGTCGGCGTTCGCGATGACCGAGCCCGAGGTGGCCTCGTCCGACGCCACGAACATCACCACGCGCATCGAGCGGTCCTCCGACGGCTCCGCCGAGTACGTCATCACGGGCCGCAAGTGGTACATCTCCGGTGCGATGAACCCGGACTGCAAGATCTTCATCGTGATGGGCAAGACGGACCCGGAGGGGTCCGACCTCCGCCGCCAGCAGTCCATGGTGCTCGTGCCGCGCGACACCCCCGGTGTCCAAGTCCGGCGCGCCATGCAGGTGTACGGCTATGAGGACCACTCCCACGGCGGGCACGCGGAGGTCGCCTTCCATCAAGTCCGGGTCCCCGTGGGCAACTTGGTCGGCGAGGAGGGCGGCGGCTTCGCCATCGCGCAGGCGCGGCTCGGCCCCGGCCGGATCCACCACTGTATGCGGCTGATCGGGATGGCCGAGCGGGCGATCGAGCTGATGTGCCGCCGGGCCGTGTCCCGTACCGCCTTCGGCAAGCCGCTGGCCCAGCAGGGCGTGGTCCAGAACTGGATCGCCGACGCCCGGGTGGCCGTCGAGCAGCTGCGCCTGCTGGTCCTGAAGACCGCCTGGATGATGGACACGGTCGGCAACAAGGGCGCCCACACCGAGATCCAGGCCATCAAGATCGCCACTCCGCGTACGGTCGTCGACATTCTCGACAAGGCGGTCCAGCTGCACGGCGCGGGCGGCGTGAGCCAGGACTTCCCGCTGGCCGAACTGTGGGCGAGCGCACGGACGTTGCAGCTCGCCGACGGTCCCGACGAGGTGCATCAGCGGTCGCTGGCCCGGCGGGAGATCAAGAAGCACCTGTGAGGCGCGGCGGGGCCGATGAGGGGCTGTGCGCACCCCTCACCGGCCCTGTCCCCCGAGCGGTGTTGGTCAGTTGCGGGTGGTCGCCGTGAGCGTCCAGCCCTGTCGGCACTTCAGTCCGAACGTGCCCTTGTCGCAGCCCTCGACCGTGAAGCTGTAGGTCCCGGTGGTGTGCTTGCGGACCCACATCCCGCCGGAGGTGCCGCCGCGCAGGGTGACCTGTGTGCCGCCAGCGTCGGCGGCGCTGGTGTAGCGGGCCAGGAAGACGTCGTAGTGGTAAGGGTTCGTGGGGCCCCAGTTGAAGTACGCGTAGCCGTTGCGTTCCCAGGCGGCGACCACCATCTCCGTGCCCTGGCGGGGCGAGAAGGTCACGTTCCCGCTCTCGAAGTACTGCCGCTTGCCGAGCTTCGTCCCGTTCTTCGACTTGACGGTCAGCACCTTGGTCCGCGGGCAGCCGAGCATGCCGTTCACGCCGCCCAGATCGCTCCAGCGCTCGTAGATGAGGCGGTTGCTGAGCTGGTATCCGCACGCGGACGGCGGCCCCGCGGGAGCGGCCGTGGCGGCGGGCACCGCCGCCGTGCCGCCGAGAGCGAGTGCCGAGCCCATGGCGAGGCCCACCAGACGCCGATTCACTGAAAGCATCACTGTTCTCCCCCGTTGCCGGGCCGGCGGCTCTTCCACCGGCCCGCTGCAACGAGCATCGGGCCACGGGGGCCCGGGAGTTGAGAGGGTGCCGCCGGGCGGTCGCCGGGAGTTCTCCCGGGTGGACCGGGAACCGTTCCCATGACACCCGGGCGGCGAGCCAGGACGATGGCTCTCATGGACGACCAGTACGGGCGGAACCGGCGGCGCACGGTCATCGCGTACGTCCTGCTGGCCCTGGCGCTGGGGCAAGTGGGCGTGGGGGCGGGGGCGTTGGCGGTCGCCGGGGTTTCCGCGACGGACCTGATCCACTACGACATGGTCATCGACATCGCGAACGGTTTCGCCTATCCCGTCTGCGGCACGGTGATCGCGCTGCACCGCCCACGCAATCCCATCGGATGGCTGCTGATCGTCTACGGGCTGGGCCACGCGTTCACGGGGCTGTCGATCGGCCTCGCGGTCGTAGGACTGCGCGCGGGCTGGTCACCGGAGGCGCTGCACGCGCTCACCACGATCGGTCGCCACACGTGGATCGTCGCGAGCTCGACCGCGTTCGTGTTCGTGTTCTTCCTGTTTCCCGACGGGCGGCTGCCCGGCCGGCGCTGGCGCTGGGCGCTGATCGTCCAACTGGTGACGTCGCCACTGGACTTCGTGGTCTGGGCCCGATACGACTGGGGGCTCTTCCGCGGCACCGCTGCCCAGCCCTCGTATCTCCCGGTACCACCCGGCTGGTTGCCCGTCATCGAGCGTGTGGTGACCGCCAAGGCCGGTCTCGTCCTGGCCGCCATCATGGCCGTCATGTGGCTGCGCCACCGGCGCGGCGGGGACCAGGACCGCCGTCAGCTGCTGTGGCTGCTGGCCGGGGTGCTGCCGCTGGTACTGAGCATCATGCTGCAGATCTTCGGCTTCCCTCCTGCCTACACGTCGTACGGCACCCTGCTGCTGCCGGTCGCCATCATGATCGCCGTGATCCGCCACGAACTGCTCGACATCCGGCTCGTCGTCTCCCGGGGCCTGCTGTACGGGGCGCTCACCGTCGGAGTGGTCGCCGCCTACGTCGGCCTCGTCACCTTCTTCCAGACACTCCTGGATCCCCAACCCGAGCTACTGGGGCCCGCCTTCATCACCGTCGCCCTTGCCATCACGTTCGAACCCGCCCGGCGCAGGTTGCAGCGCACAGTGGACCGAGCCCTCTACGGAGACCGTCACGACCCGGTCCGCGCGGTCTCCCGGATCGGTGAGCGGCTGGCCGGGGGCGGTGTCGGGGCGGTGCCCGAGGCGGTGGGTGAGGGGCTGCGCCTGCCGTATGTGCGGCTGGCCGCGGAGTCCGGGGTGGCGGGCGGCAGTTGGGGAACGCCGGGGAAACTCACGCATGTCGTACCGCTCGACTACGACGGGCGGGCCGTCGGTGAGCTGGTGATCGGGCTGCGCCCCGGCGAGCAGCAGCCCGCGCCGGCCGATCTGGCGGTGCTCGAACTGCTCGCGGTGCCACTGGCGGCCGCCCTGCACGCCACCGATCTCTCCCGGCAGCTCCAGCTCTCCCGGGAGCGGATCGTGGCCGCGCGTGAGGAGGAGCGCCGCCGGATCCGCCGGGATCTGCACGACGGGCTCGGACCGACGCTCGCCGGGGCCGCCTTCCAGGCCGACGCCGTACGCAATCTGCTCGCGTTCGATCCGGAGCGGGCGGCCGGACTGCTCGCCGAACTGCGGGCCGAGATCGGCGGGGCGGTCGGGGAGATCCGCCGGCTGGTGGACGGGCTGCGGCCGCCGGACCTCGACCAGCTGGGGCTGCTCGGCGCCCTGCGCGAACGCTCGGCACGGCTGTCCTGGCGAGCGGACGGCACCTCCATCGCCGTACGGGTGCAGGCTCCTGAGCTGCTGCCACCGCTGCCCGCGGCGGTGGAGGTCGCCGCCTACCGCATCGCGACCGAGGCGCTCACCAACGCGGCCCGGCACGCCCGTGCCTCCCGTGTCGATCTTCGTATCGAGATCGGCGACGGACTGCGCCTGGAGGTGTGCGACGACGGCTCCCCCGTCGACGAGGAGACCGCGTGGCGCCCCGGTGTGGGCATCACGTCGATGCAGGAGCGCGCCGCGGAGCTCGGCGGCAGCTGCGTGGCGGGGCGGGGCCGGGTGGTGGCGACCCTGCCGCTCGGGGAGCCGCCATGACGGGGCGCGAACGGCACGGCGGCCCTGGGAAACCCGGGAGAGCCTGGAGAGTTGGGGAGGCGGGCATGGAGTCGGAACAGACGGAGCCCAGACACGAGGGCGGCCCGCAGCCGAGGCCGGCGGGTGGTGGCGAGACGGAGGGCGCGCTCAGGGTCGTGCTCGCCGACGACCATCCCGTCGTGCGTACGGGGCTGGCCGCGCTGTTGGAGTCGGTGCGGGACGGGACGCCGGGGGTGTCCGTCGTGGGGGTCGCCTCCGGTGGGCGGGAGGCGGTGCGGGCCGCCGTGACGCTGCGCCCGCACGTGGTCGTGATGGACATCCGGATGCCGGACATGAACGGCATCGAGGCGACGCGGGAGATCGGCCGGGTGGCGCCCGCGGTGGCGGTGCTGATGCTCACCATGGTCGAGGAGGACGACTCGGTGTTCGCGGCGATGCGCGCCGGGGCCCGCGGCTATGTGCTCAAGGGCGCGGGACAGGACGAGATCGTCCGGGCGATCAGGGCGGTGGCCGCCGGAGAGGCGATCTTCGGGCCGGGCGTGGCACGGCGCGTACTCGGGCAGCTCAGCCGTCCGCTGTCGCAGCCCGACCCGTGCCCGGCGCTCACCCCGCGCGAACGGGACGTGCTCACACTGATCGCGGCGGGGACACCCAACGCGACGGTGGCGGCCCGGCTCGGTCTGTCCCCGAAGACGGTCAGCAACCACATGTCAGCGGTGCTCGCGAAGCTGGGCGTGGCGGACCGCACGGAAGCGGCGGCCTGGGCGCGCGACGCGGGACTCGGGCCGGACGTCGATCCGTGACCCCGCAGGGCCTCGGGACCTCGGGACCTCGGGACCTCAGGGCCGCAGCGCGCGCAGCAGCAGGTCCGCCAACTGGTCGGCGACCTGCTGCGGGGTGAGCGGGCCGTCGGGGCGGTACCAGGTCGACAGGTGGTGCACGGAACCGAAGTGGTAGTCGACGACCAGGTCGGCGGGGGTGGCCGTGGAGAAGACGCCCTTCTTCTGGCCTTCTTCGACGAGCGCGCGGAAGCGCTCGTGGTACCGGCGGCGCTCGGCGCGTACCTGCTTGTGCTTCTCCGGGCTGAGGTGGTGCATGGAGCGGAAGAAGATCGACGCGTCGTCGAGGTTGTCGATGGTCGTGACGACGACGTCGGCCGCGGCGCCCCGCAGCCGCTCCTCGACGGGCGCGTCGGCGCCCGCGAAGGCGTCCAGTCGCTCCTGCTGGAGGCGCAGCACGCGCGCGTAGACCTCGTGCAGGAGGTCGTCCTTGGAGCCGAAGTAGTGGTAGAGCGCTCCCTTGGTGACGCCTGCCGCCTCGACGATCTCCTGCACGGAGGTCCGGTCGTAGCCCTGCTCGGCGAAGAGCCGGGTGGCGGCGGCCAAGAGCCGCTGCGGCACGGGCGTACTGTCGCCGTCCGTTGTCCTGGGCACTGCCGCCACCTGCCTTCCTTGATGCGCTGGCTGTCCTACTGGCTCTTATCTGATCGGGAACGCAGCTCCCGACGGAGGATCTTGCCACTCTCCGCCTTCGGCAAGTCGGGCAGGATCTCCACCCGCCGCGGAAACGTGTGAGCGGCCGGTAGCTCCTTGCAGTAGGCGGCGAGGTACCCGGCGACGGAGTCGCTCGGCGGCGTGCAGGGAGTCGGTCACCGGCCAGCCTCCCACTTCTGCTGGATGTGGTTCATGTTGGTCAGCCAGCGGTCGGGGTCGGCGGCCCGCGCCTGGTAGTACTCCGCGGCCTCGGGGTGCGGCAGGATCAGGAAGCGGTCCTCATCCATCCCGGCGAAGAGGGCGTCGGCGACGTCGTCGGGCTCGATGGCGGTGGGCTGGAGCACCAGGTCGCCCGCGCTGCCGGTGGCGGCGAGCATGTCCGTGCGCACGCCCTGCGGACAGATCGCGTGGACCTTCAGACCGCGGTGGCGGTACGTCAGCGACAGCCACTCGGCGAAGGCGTACGCACCGTGCTTGGTGACGGCGTACGGCGCGGCGCCGATCATGGTGAGCAGTCCGGCCGCCGAGACCGTGGAGACGAAACGGCCGCTGCCGCGCTCCAGCCAGGCCGGGAGCAGTTCATGGGCAGCGCGTACGTGCGCCATGACGTTGACGTCCCAGGCGAGCGCCCAGACCTGCTCGGCGGCCGCCTCCGTCCCGCCCGAGCCGACGCCCGCGTTGGCGCAGTACACGTCGACGGTGCCGCCGAGGGCGTCCCTGGCGTCCGCCACGATCGTGGACGCGTCGCCCGGGACCGCGATGCCGCCGATCTCGTCGGCCACCTTCTTCGCCTTGGCGGCGTCCAGGTCGTTGACGACGACTCTGGCCCCCTCAGCGGCGAAGCGGCGGGCAAGCGCGGCCCCGATACCGCCCCCCGCTCCGGTGACGATCACTCCGGCATCCTGCACGGCTTCCACCATCGGTCTCCTTCGACGCGACGAGAATCGGCTCTGCTACGTAGCCAGACTAACCAGTCGGTATGTTGCGGGGGAAGGGCCGCCTTCAGGGGCGCGGGGCTGTGCCATATGCGGCTCCGCCGCGTGGGCGCGACAAGCCAGGGACTGCCCGCCGTCTACGAACTTCCGGCGGGAGCGCTTAGCGTGCCCGTGGCAACCTTCCGCGATCACGGAGGTCACAATGCGCTTGTCCAGACGGGCACTGCTCGCCGCCGGTACTGCCGCGGCGGCTCTGACACCGGTTCCGGCCGCAGCGGAGGAAAACGGCGGCCGCAGGCTGCGTACCGGCTTCGAACGCCTCGCCGCAGGTGGCTACGCCCCCCTCGACGGGCAGCGCGTCGGCGTCGTCACCAATCCCACCGGTGTCACCAGGGACGTACGCCACATCGTCGACGTCATGCACGCCGACGACCGCGTGAACCTGATCGCCGTCTTCGGCCCCGAGCACGGCTTCCGCGGCACCGCGCAGGCAGGCGGGTCGGAGGGCCGCTACGACGACCCGGCGACCGGACTGCCCGTCTACGACACGTATCTGAAGAGCGGTCAGCCGCTCGCCGACATCTTCACCGCCTCCGGCGTGGACACCGTCGTCTTCGACATCCAGGACGTGGGCGCGCGCTTCTACACGTACATCTGGACGCTGTACGACTGCATGGACGCGGCCCGACTGGCGGGCAAGCGCTTCGTGGTGCTCGACCGGCCGAACCCGGTGACCGGCCGGGCGGCCCAAGGCCCCGTCCTGCACAAGGAGTTCGCGACCTTCGTCGGACGGGAGCCCATCGCGCAGTCGCACGGGATGACGGTGGCGGAGCTGGCGCGGCTGTTCAACGGGGAGTTCCTGGCGGCGCCGGTGCCGCTGGAGACCGTACTGATGTCGGGTTGGCGGCGATCGGACTTCTACGACGCCTCCGGTCTCCCCTGGGTCCCGCCGAGCCCGAACATGCCGACGGCGGACACCGCGCTGGTCTACTCGGGGACCTGCCTCTTCGAGGGGACGAATCTGTCGGAGGGGCGGGGCACGACCCGCCCGTTCGAGCTGCTCGGCGCGGAGGGCATCGACCGGGGCTGGGCCGAAGCGGTCGGGCAACTCGGGCTGCCCGGCGTGCACTTCAGGGAGGCGTACTTCGCTCCCACCTTCTCCAAGTTCCAGGGCAGAACCATCGGCGGGGTGCAGATCCATGTGCACGACCGGGCCGCGTACGACCCTGTGCGCACGGGGATCGCGCTCCTGGTGACCGCCAAGGCAGTCTGGAGCGGCTTCACTTGGCGCTCCGACAACTGGATCGACAAGCTGACCGGGTCGACGAGCGTCCGTACGATGATCGACGCGGGAGCGACGGCCGACGAGGTCGTGGCCGCCTGGCAGGACGAGTTGGCGGCGTTCCGGCGCGTGCGCAAGGAGTACCTCGTGTATCGGTGAGGTGGGGAGCGCCTGCCGGTCAACGACTGTTTGCAAATGGCTGTTGGCCAACGAGCGTGGGGGGAAACGCTCGTTGGCCAACAGCCGTAGGTACCGGCACGGGTAGCGGTACCGCTACCCGTGCCGGTACCGCACCGTCACCGGTGCGACGTGTACTCCACCACCTGCTGGAAGGTCGGACGGTTCTGCCAGCTGATGCTGTAGTGCTTGATGCCGCCGAGCGGACGGTGGATGACCGAGTCGGCACACCACTGGTTGCCCGCGGCGCAACTGGCGTCGCCGGGGTAGACCTGAGCCGCCGTCTTGCCGGCCGCAGTCTTGAGAGTGCTGATCAGGATGTCCCGGCAGCCACTGAGGGTGCCGCCGCCGCAGTACTTCTGCGCCAGCGGGCCCTGCACCGAGTCACCGAGCACCGCCCGGATGTCCTTGTCGACGTAGCTCCACCATCCGTACTGGAAGGAGCTTCCCGCGTGCGAGCCGGTCGGGCCGTGTCCGGCCGAGGGCGCCTCGTCGATGGGGAGGTTGTTGGTGATGGCCGTGTACAGACCGGTGCCGAGGCCCGGTTCGAACTCGGCCTGCACCAGCAGCGGCCACCACGCGTCCAGGATGCGGATGGCGTCGGGGTTGGCGTAGGTCTTCGAACCGAGCGAGGTCTCCGCGCGCTTCGACCCCGCTGTCACCCAGGTGGAGAGCTTGCTCAGGGCCGCCGCGGCCGTGGTGTCGGTGACCGGCTGGCTGTTGATGACCCTCAGCAGGTCCGGGAGCACGTCCTCCGCCCGTAGATCCGCGAGCGCCGCGTCCGCCATCGCCTTCACGAGCGAGGATCTGGTCACACCTCCCGCGGTCACGAGTTTCTTCACGCGGTCGTCGATGAGGTTGCCGCGATGGACGGAGCCGTTGCCCCAGGGGGCCGTCGCGTAGTTCTCGGCCACCTTGTTGTTCCAGGAGACGTAGTAGTCCTGGTCGATGTCGTTGGGATGCGCGGACGCCGGGGTGTAGGTGGCGGTGTTCGTCGCCCCGTTCCAGCCCTGCCACTCGTACGCGGCCTGCGCCCACACCGGGAACTCGGCGTCGACGCCGGTGGCGCGTATCGGGTTGTTGCCGCTGTTGTAGTACGCGGTGTGGCTCGAGTCCGCGTAGAACCAGTTGAAGGTGTAGTTGATGTGCTGCGCCGCGGACTGGAAGGTCTCCGGGCTCTTGACGTAGTCAGGATCGTTGAACATCTGGAAGCCGATGATCGAATCGGCCTCGTGCATGTAGGAGGAGCGCAGGGTGGTGTACGCGACCTTTTTGCCGCCGACCGTCGCGCGATGGGTCACCGGGCCGTACTTGGTGCGGTAGACCTGCATGCGGTACGAGCCCGCGGCGGTGGGGTCGGCCGTGGTCGGCACCCAGGCGTTGGTGTGCTCGACCTTGTCCATGGCCGTGCAGGTGCCGTGGTAGAGGTAGTGGTAGTCGTCCTGGCACAGCTCGACGGCGTACGTGTCGATGATGTCCTGGCCGGAGGTCGTGGCACTCCAGGAGTAGTCCTGGCCGCGGCCGAGTTCGACGTAGAAGCTCAGCCCCGCGAACGAGGCGCCACGGGCGCTGAGGCCCGGGCCCTGGATCTCCTGGAGCATCAGGAGCTGTGGCGCGAAGTAGCCGGTCTGGGGACCGAAGACGGCGATCGGGTTGCCGCTCGCCGTGTGATCGCCGCTCACCACCAGGGCGTTGGACATGCCCTTCTTCGCCGAGGAGAGGGCGGTGGCGGCCGCCGAGGCCGAGGTGCTGCTCGCGGTCGCGGTGGCCGCGCTGCCGGTGCGGTCGAAGACCAGCGGCTCCTCGGTCAACGTACCGGCGTCGGGCAGTGCCTGACCCTGCGCGACGGCGGGCTTGGCCGCGTACGGGAAGCTCTGGCCGTCGTGGAGGGTGAGGGCGGCCTCGGGGTCGTTGCGCTCGCGGAAGGACTCCCAGACCTTGGTGCCCTCCACCACGCCGTACTGGGACTGGGCGGCGAGCAGCGAGATGGCGTTGTTGACCTCGCCGCCGCCTCCGGAGCCGAACAGCGAGCCGATGACGGAGGCCAGCGCGACCAGGTCGGTGAGCTTGAAGTGGTCGATGGTCCCGGCGTTGGTGATGGAGTCCTTGTGTCCGGTCAGGACGTACTCGCCGGGGAAGTAGCGGCCGCTGTCGGAGGCGTCTATGTAGGCGTTGACGCCGGCGAGGTAGGCGGTGACATCGGCGAGCGCCTGCTGGCCACGGGCGCCGTTGTTGGTGGTGACGCTGTCGATCTGAGCCTGCAGTTCGGCCTCGGTGTAGGGCGCGGTGCGCCAGAACTGCTGCTCAAGGCCCTGGTTGGAGGGGTCACCGCCCGCGAAGGGGGTCAGCGTGCCGCGTCCGACGTGCCGGAAGACGTCCATCAGCCACAGCCGGTCCTGCGCGGCGGCGTATCCGGCGCCGTACTCGGTGCCGTAGCGGGTGGTGCCGGTGATGTGCGGAACGCCGGTCTTCTTGTCACGGACGATCGTGACGTCGGTGCGTCCGCCGGGGTTCGTCGTCGACTCGACCTGGTCGGCGGGGACACCGAAGGATGCGTCGTTGAAGAAGTCGTTGATCTTGGCGTCGGTGAGCCCGGAGTAGCCCGAGGCCAGGTTCGCGTACGGGCCGAGCTGGTCCTCGGCGTGGGCCGGCTGGATGCCGAAGACCTGGTTGAGCAGGACCTGGGCGAGGGTGGCGTTGCCGTTCTCACCGGGCGGCAGGATGTCGGAACACTGATTGCCGCAGTAGTCGTTGGCCGCGGCCGCCGTGACCGCCGTACCCGCGGCCGACGCTTGGGTAAGGGGAGACAAAAGGCCGGCAATGAGAAGGCATACGGATGTGGCCTTCAGGAACTTGGGCAATCTGCGGGGAGTTCTCAGTCTGTCCAGGATGGTGCGTCGGGTGCGCCGTGACATGGCAGCTCCTCGCGACGGGGGGTGGGGCCGGACGTTACCGGCGGTATCCCCGTGTTTGAAGATGAACATGCGTCACTTTTTGAGATCGGGTACTCCCCAGGGGGCTCCCGCGCCACGGGGCTGTGCCCGCCGCCGCAACTGACGGGCGGACAACAGGCAGCTCACAGCATGCGGAGGTAGTCCATGAGGGGTTCGGCAGATGACTTCTTGAAGGTCATCGGAAATCGGATGGAGCCGAATCGCTTGTCGATACGTCTATTCGGCGAAGTCCGTGCGACGACGCCGAAGTGACCGAAGTACAGGTGCAGGTGTGACGGAGGTGCAGGGCGATGGCCGGTTTCCGGAGTCTGGCGAGACAGGTGCGAGATCCGAGGAGTGATCTGGCACTGCGGCGCTACTCACTGCGCAAGTGCCTTGAAAGGTTCGCCCCTTACGGGCATCGGGCGACCTGGGACCATCTGTCCTCGCGGGCCGGGTTCGGCCCCGAGGACCGCTCCCCCGATCCGGTGCGGCTCGTGGCCGCACTGGACGAGCTGGAGGAAGCCCGTTCGGTGTGGCTCGCCTACGAGGTCGGGTTCGCCGAGCGGCGCAAGAAGGAGAAGCACGACGGGCTGCGCAGGCCGGGCACCGTCGACGACTGGCACCGGCTGACCTGGGGCGGCTTCGGGGTCGCGTGGTGCGACGACCCGCGGATCCACCCTCATGAACCACTGGCCGAGGTGCTGCGCCGACTGATCGCCGCGCTGGAGCGCGAGCCGGGTGCGGTGTGCCCGGTGTGTACGGGCGAGCGCCTCGACTGGAAGTACGACCTCGCACACGAACCCTCGTCCGGACCTGTCTGCACGCGCTGCGGAATCGTGGTGCCGCGGCCTGTTCTCACCCCGGAGGCACTGGCGGAGGCCAGGCGCGGGCGGCGGCTGCTCATATCGGCGTAAGCGCGCCGCGGTACGCCACAGTGCGTCACCGGGTGCGGGAACTGCGGGTGAGCCGTCGGCCGCGGGTTGGCGGCGAGTGGGCCGTCCGCCGCGGGTTTTCGGCGAGCGAGCTGTCCGCCGCGGGTTGTCTGTGGCTGGGCGCCCAGCCGCACGATGTCGTGGGTCTGGCGGGGCGGCACGTGAACCGGGGTTGTCAGTGCCGGCTGGCACTATCGAGGCATGGTGCAGGTACAGGTCTGTGTGAACGGAGCCCGGGGCGCCGGTGACGGTGCCGTCGTGCCGCTGTCGCCCGGCTCGATGGCCGCGTCCGCGGCGGAGGCCGTCGCGGCCGGGGCGTCGGACGTTCACGTCCATCCCAAGTCGCCCTGCGGACACGACACGCTGTCACCGAGGGTTATTGCTCCGACTCTCGAAGCGATCCGGGCACGGGTACACGTCCCGGTCGGCGTGACCACCGGCGCCTGGGCCGAGCCTGATCCCGCGGCCCGCGTGACGCGCGTGCGCTCCTGGACGGTGCTGCCCGACCACGCCTCGGTCAACTGGCATGAGCCGGGCGCCGAAGAGGTCGCGGCGGCGCTCCTCGACCGCGGGATCGGCGTGGAGGCGGGCATCTGGTCCGGCACGGAGGGCGCCGCGCGGTTCGCGGCGTCGCCGCTCGGGCCACGGGTGCTGCGGGTACTGGCCGAGGTGCTGGACACCTCCGCCGACACAGCGGAGAAGTCGGCCCGCGCCCTGCTCGCCGACCTGGGCACCGCCCACGGCCGCCCCGTCCTGCTGCACGGAATGGAGGGCGGCACCTGGCCGGTGCTGCGGCTCGCGGGGAGGCTGGGCCTCGCCACCCGGATCGGCCTGGAGGACACGCTGCTCATGCCTGACGGTGAACGGGCCATGTCCAACGGTCAGTTGGTGGCGGAGGGACTCGTCCAGCACCATTACGGGTGGGAGCAGCGTTAGTCGTAGAGCCGGGAGATGCCTTGTCGGTGCCGGTCAGGTGGTCCGGCGGACTGCCGGACCGGCGGTCGAAGATCCCGACGCTACCAGCCACAAATCCACTCGCTCCAGCCCTTTCCCGTCCGGATAGTTGGAGGCGATGAGACACAGCTGAGGGACCCGAGGAGTACCCGATGTCGACGCTGCGCGTCACCGCCGAAGTCCTGACCATCCATGAGCATCCGAACGCCGACGCACTCGAACTGGCCCAGGTGGGCCTGTACCGAGCAGTGGTCGCCAAGGGTGCCTACCGCACCGGCGAGAGGGCCCTCTACATCCCGGAACAGTCCGTGCTCCCGGCCGCGCTGATCGAGGAGCTGGGCCTGACCGGGCGACTCGCGGGAAGCGGGGCGGACCGGGTCAAGGCCGTACGACTTCGCGGTGAGCTGTCGCAGGGCATCGTCTGCCTGCCGAAGGCACTGGCGGCCGTCGACCTGGTGAAGGCCGCCGAGGACGGGACCGACTTCGCGGAGGCGCTCGGCATCGTCAAATGGGTGCCGCCGATCCCGCCCACAATGAGCGGCGACGTCGAGTCCGCGCCCGATCTGCTGCCCTGGGTCGACATCGAGAACATCCAGCGATATCCGGACATCTTCGCACCGGGCGAGCCCGTCGTCCTGACCGAGAAGCTGCACGGTTCGGCCTGCCTGCTGACATACCTCGCGGACGAGGGCCGCGTCCAGGTCTCCTCCAAGGGCTTCGGCGCCAAGTCCCTTGCCCTCAAAGAAGATCGACGCAATCTGTACTGGCGGGCCGTGCACGGCCACGGCGTCCCGGAGGCCGCGGCCCGGCTCGCCGAGCGGCTCGGCGCGCGCCGGGTCGGCATCTTCGGCGAGGTCTACGGAGCCGGCGTACAGGATCTGTCGTACGGCGCCGACGGTCGCCGCGAGACGCTCGGTTACGCCGTGTTCGACGTCTCCGCGGAGATCGACGGCGAGGTCCGTCGGCTCGACGCGGCGGCACTGCTGGAGGGCGAACTGCCGCTGGTGCCGCGGCTGTACGAGGGGCCGTACGACATCGACCGCGTCCTGGAGATCGCCTCGGGCCGGGAGACCGTCTCCGGGCGCGAGCTGCACCTGCGCGAGGGGGTCGTGATCCGCCCCGTCACCGAGCGGTACAGCCCGGTGACGGGCGGCCGGGCCATCGCGAAAGCGGTCAGCCCCGCGTATCTGACGCGGAAAGGCGGCACGGAGTACGAGTAGGGGGGGCGAGTCGGGCGTACGGAGCCCGGGGTGCCGGTCATCGGCAGTCCTCGGGCTCCTTCTGGGGCGCGGGGGTAAGCGCGGCCCGCTTCTCCGGTCCGTCGGTCGGGCGGGTGCGTTCCGCCATGAGGCGGGAGCCTGTCATGCGGTCGCCGAAGACGTCGTCCGGGTTGGAGAGCACGCAGGTCTCCAGGGACAGGCAACCGCAGCCGATGCAGTCCGTCAGGTGGTCCCGCAGACGGCTCAACTGCTTGATGCGCTCGTCGAGTTCGGAGCGCCAGGCCTCCGACAGGTGGGCCCAGTCCTCCCTGGTCGGGGTGCGCTCCTCGGGAAGTTCGGCGAGCGCCTCGCGGATGGTGGCGAGCGGGATACCGACGCGCTGCGCGGCTCGCACGAAGGCGACGCGGCGCAGCGCGTCCCGGTGATAGCGGCGTTGGTTGCCGGTGGTGCGGCGGCTGTTGATGAGGCCCTTGGACTCGTAGAAGTGCAGGGCGGAGACGGCGGCGCCACTGCGCGCCGACAGCTGGCCGACGGTCAGCTCGTGGATCTTCTCAGGGATCTGGGGCACCTCTCCAACCCTACCCACCTCGCCACACGTGAGGTCCGTTGACATCCGGCCCGCGCCCGACCATGCTAAGCAGTCGCTTAGACATGGAAATACGGGAGGTCAGGGACATGGCAGAGCCGAGGATCTTCGAGTCCGCAGACGAGCTGAAGGCCGCGGTGGGTGAGCAGTTGGGCCACAGCGACTGGCTGGAGATCGACCAGAAGCGGATCGATCTGTTCGCGGACGCCACGGGTGACCACCAGTGGATCCACGTGGACCCCGAGAAGGCCGCCGCGGGCCCCTTCGGCACGACGATCGCGCACGGCTATCTGACGCTCTCGCTGCTCCCCGCGCTGGTTCCGCAGGTGATGCGCGTCGACGGCGTGAAGATGGGCGTCAACTACGGCACCAACAAGGTCCGCTTCCCCGCGCCCGTCCCGGTGGGCTCACGGCTGCGCGCCACCGCCGTCCTCACGGAGGTCACCGAGGCGGGCGGCGGTGTCCAGGTCACGGCCGCGGTGACGGTCGAACTCGAGGGCGGCGACAAGCCGGTGTGCGTGGCGGAGTCGGTGTCCCGCTACTACTTCTGAGCCGGTCAGCAGGGGGCTGAGGCCCAAAGGGACTACGGCTTCGCCCCCACCATCCGCAGCACGAGGTCGGCGTAGAGCGCGCCGACCTCGTCGGGGGTCCTGGGTCCGTTGACGTTGAACCAGCGCGCCACGTCGATGCAGAGCGAGAGCACCGCGAGCGTGGTGCCCGGTACGTCCGGCACGTCGAACTCGCCCGCCGCGACACCGTCCTGAATGATGCCGCGCACGGCGGCGTCGGTCTGGCGGCGCAGGGCCACGATCTCCGCGCGGGCCTCGGGACCGAGCGCGTCGAGCTCGTACTGCACGACGCGCGCGGTGGTGTGCTGCGCGGCATGCCACCGTACGAAGGACCGCACGGCGTCCGCGAGCCGCTCGGCGGCGCTGCCGTCACGCTCCGCGGCGGTCCGCAGAATGTCGAGCGCCCTGTCGTGCCCGATCCGGCTGATCCGGTGGAGCAGCTCTTCCTTGGTCTTGTAGTGGATGTACAGCGCGGCCGGGCTCATGCCCGCGCGGCCCGCGATGTCCCGGGTCGTCGTCGCGTGGTACCCGCGCTCGGCGAAGGCCTCCACGGCTGCGACGAGCAGCCGCCGGGCCGCGTCCGGGGTGACCTCGGCCCACGGCTGCGCCTCGGCGCCGGCCGTCTCCTCCGCCGTACTCATCGCTGGTTCGCCCCTTCCACTGGCAGGGTGACACCATACCCCCGAACCTGAGCGAGCGCTTAGACCGCCCGCTCAGCGCCGCGCGAAACCAGATCAGAGCTTCTCGAAGGGGCTGTAGAGGCGACTGGCCGACTGCGCCTCCTGCTTGTCCCGGATCACCTTCGCCAGCGTGAAGGACGAGGTCACCAGATAGAGGACGGCGATGCCCAGGAAGGAGCGCACCCAGGCGTTGGCGTCCAGCTTGAAGATGCCGATGGCGGTCGCGACGATGGCGACGGCGAAGGAGGCGACCGCCTGGCCGTAGAAGGCGGCGGTGGACTGCTGTCTGACCGGTGTCTCACTCATGGGATCCAGGATCGACCGTGGCCCGCCGAACCGTATCCGCCCGGATACTCAGACACGTACTCAGAAAGCGGAGACCCCGGTCAACGCACGTCCGATGACCAGTTTCTGGATCTGGCTGGTGCCCTCGTAGAGGGTCATCACGCGGGCGTCGCGCAGCAGCTTGCCCACCGGGTACTCGTCGATGTAGCCGTAGCCGCCGAAGACCTGGAGGGCGTTGTTCGCGGCGCGCACGGCGGCCTCGGAGGCGAAGAGCTTGGCCTTCGAGGACTCGGTGGCGAACGGCAGCCCGCGGTCCACGAGATCGGCGACCCGCCACGTCAGCAGGCGCGCCGCGTCCACGTCCACGGCGATGTCGCTGAGCAGTTCCTGTACCAGCTGGTGATGGGCGATGGTCTTGCCGAACTGCTCCCGCTCGGTCGCGTACGTCACCGCCGCGTCCAGCGCCGCCTGGGCTATGCCGACACAGCCGGCGGCCACCGACATCCGCCCCTTGGCGAGCGCTGACATGGCGACGGCGAAGCCCTTGCCCTCCGGCGCGAGCATCGCCGAAGCGGGGACCCGCACGTCCTCAAGCACCAGCTCCGCCGTGGCCTGCCCGCGCAGCCCGAGCTTGCCGTGGATGGTGCGGCGGGACAGCCCCGGCGTGTCGGTCGGTACGAGGAAGGCGGAGACACCCTTGTGCCCCGGGGCGTCGGTCGACCGGGCGAAGAGGAGGACGACATCGGCCCAAGTCCCGTTCGTGATGAACATCTTGGTGCCGTTGATGACGTAGTCGTCGCCGTCCCGCGCGGCTTTCGTCGAGAGGTTGCCCGCGTCCGAGCCGGTGCCGGGCTCGGTGAGACCGAAGCACCCGACGTACTCACCCGAGGTCAGCCCCGACAGCCAGCGCCGCTTCTGCTCCTCGCTCCCCCAGTACGCGATCGTCTTGGCGACGAGGCCCAGCGAGACGGAGACGATCCCGCGTACGGAGGAGTCACCGCGGCCAAGCTCCTCCGTCACCAGGCAGTACGCGAGGTGGTCGCCGCCGCTGCCGCCGTACTCCTCGTCGATCGTGAGGCCGAGGAAGCCGACCTCGCCGAGCTTCTTCGTGAGTGATCGGTCGACGCACTCCGCGCGGTCCCACTCGATGACATGGGGGGCGATCTCGCGGTCCACGAAGTCCTTGGCGAGCTGCCGGACGGCGGTCTGCTCCTCGCTGAGCCCCAGGTCCATGACGAGCCACCCCACTACACTTTAATTAGCACTGCTAGTTTTCGGGTCCAGCCCTACTATGTGCGCCATGGCCCGACCGCGCAAGCCCCTCCTCAGCACCGACCTCATCGTCGACGCGGCACGAGCGTTGGTGGACGCCGAGGGCCTGGCGGCCCTCTCCACACGGCGGCTCGCCGCCGAGCTGGGGGTGAGCGGTCCGTCCCTCTACAACCACTTCCCGACCAAGGACCAGATCCTGGAGGCGGTCGCCGACTCGGTCAGCGCACAGGTCGACCTGTCGATGTTCGAGGACGGCCGTGACTGGCGTACGGCTCTGCACGACTGGGCCGTGTCCTACCGGGCGGCGCTGCGCGACCATCCGAACATCGTGCCGGTCCTGGCGCGGGGGCCCGGGCGGCGGCCTGCGGGGCTCCGGGTTGCGGATGCCGCCTTCGGGGCGATGGTCTCGGCCGGGTGGCCGCCGGCGCAGGCCACGTCGATCGGCGCGCTGATGCGCTACTTCGTCATGGGCTCCGCCCTCGGATCCTTCGCCGGTGGCTTCGTGGACGATGCGGCGGCGTACGATCCCGCGGACTATCCCCACCTCGGGCAGGCGCACCTGCTCGCGGAGCAGCAGGAGAAGATCGATGAGCGGGCGTTCGAGACGGGGTTGAGGGCGTTGTTGGATGGGTTGGCGGTGCGGTTCGAGGGGCTGGGGCGGGGGGAGTGAGGTTTTTGGTTTTCGCCCCCTCCGCCCCTGCCCGTCCCTTGTTTCTGGGGGCTGCGCCCCAGACCCCGCTACGCGGGTTTCAGCCCGTCCGGCGTTTGAGGACGAGGCCGTCCAGGCCGACAGCGGGGGTCTGGGGACGCAGACCCCAGGTACGGGACGGGTAGGGGCGGAGGGGGCGAAAAACCGGCTACCCACCACCCTTCGGCGGGTGCCGAAGTGTTCCCGGCGCATGCTGGACGGCATGACGAGGACGAAGGACCCGGTCGGCCCGGGGCTGGCGGCGCTCGCGGGGCTGATCGCCGATGAGACGCGGGCCGGCTTTCTGCTGGCGCTGCTCGACGGGCGGGCGTGGACCGCCGGGGAACTGGCACGTCAGGCCGGAGTCGCCGCATCGACCGCCAGCGAACACCTCGGCAAACTCGTCGCGGGCGGCCTGCTCACCGAGGAGCGACAGGGCCGCCACCGATACGTACGGCTGGCCGATACCGGCGTCGCGCAACTCGTCGAGGATCTCGCGGCCCAGGTCGCACCGACCGCGGCCAAGCGTCCCCGCACCCTGCGGGCGGCCGGCGCCGGATCCGCCATGGCCCGCGGCCGCACCTGCTACGACCACCTCGCCGGACGCCTCGGCATCACCCTCACCGATGTCCTGACCAGCCGCGGACTCCTTCGGCAGGACACCGGTTTCGCGCTCACCGACGCCGGGCTCCGCTGGTTCGACAGCGCGGGCATCAGCCTCGACCGCGCCGGCCGCCGCCCCCTCGCCCGCGCCTGCCTCGACTGGACCGAGCGCCGTCCCCACCTCGCGGGCACCGCCGGAGCGGCGCTGTGCCGGCATGCGCTGGAGGCGCGCTGGTGCGTACGTATCGGCTCGGAGCGGGCGGTCAAGGTCACCGCCGAGGGCGAGCGCGCCTTCACCGACCTCCTCGGTGTCGAGGCCGCGGCGCTGCACTGAGCTCGACCGCACCAGATGAGCAGGCACGCCGAAGACCCTGCGAGCGGCGTCCGAAATCCGCCAGACCTCGCCTCCGCAGCCCGTCTAGCCTCAGGAGCATGATGACCACCCCGGCCCACGCCCACGCCCCCGCCCGGCGGCCCGACCCGCGCGCCGCGGCCGCCGCAACCGTCACCGTCGTGCTGTGGGCCTCGGCCTTCGTCTCGATCCGGAGCGCGGGTGCGGCGTACTCACCGGGCGCGCTCGCCCTCGGGAGGCTGCTGGCGGGAGCCGTCACGCTGGGCGCCATCTGCCTGATACGCAGGGCGGGTTGGCCACCACGTGCGGCCTGGCGGGGCATCTTCGTGTCCGGGGTGCTCTGGTTCGGCGTCTACATGGTCGCCCTCAACTGGGGCGAGCAGCAGGTGGACGCCGGTACGGCGGCGCTGATCGTGAACATAGGCCCGATCCTCATCGCCCTGCTCGGGTCGCGGCTGCTCGGCGATGCCATGCCGCCGCGGCTGCTCGCGGGGATGGCGGTGTCGTTCGCGGGGGCGATCGCCGTGGGGCTGTCGATGTCCGGCGAGGGCGGTTCCTCCTCGGTCCTCGGGGTCGGTCTGTGTCTGCTCGCTGCCGTCACCTACGCGGCCGGGGTCGTCACCCAGAAGCCGGTGCTCGGCGTGGCGAGTCCGCTCCAGGCCACGACGTTCGGCTGCCTCATCGGGGCGGTGGCGTGCCTGCCCTTCGCGGGGCAGCTTGTCCGTGACGCGGCGGACGCGCCGGTGTCCGCGACGCTCAACATGCTTTACCTGGGGGTGTTTCCGACCGCGCTCGCGTTCACTACTTGGGCGTATGCGCTGGCCCGTACGACGGCGAGTCGGATGGGGGCGACGACGTATGCGGTGCCCGCGCTTGTGGTGATGATGTCCTGGCTGTTCCTGGGTGAGGTGCCGGGGGTGTTGACGCTTGCGGGTGGGGTGTTGTGCCTGGCCGGGGTGGCGGTGTCACGTTCCCGGCCGAGGGCCGCGGTGGTGGATCCTGTGCCGGAACGTGGCTGAGGTTGGACGGGTTTTCGCCCCCTCCGCCCCTACCCGTCCCTTGTTTCTGGGGGCTGCGCCCCCAAACCCCCGCTCTTCGGCCTGGACGGCCTCGTCCTCAAACGCCGGACCGGCTGAAAGAGCTCCCCAGCCGGGGCTGAAGAGTGCCGCCCCCACGGGTGGGTGGGGGATCGGGCACCACCTCGTCCTCAAACGCCGGACGGACTGAAAGATCTCCAGCACCGGACGGGCTGAAGACTGCCGACCGGCGTTGAAAGATCTCCCGCCTCCTGGAATCCCCTAAAAGACCACCACCGCCCGTCCCCCCTTCCCCGCCACCATGTTCTCGAACGCCCCCGGGATCCCCTCCAGACCGATGCGTTCCGTCACCAGTGCCCCCAAGTCCAGTCGTCCCGCCCGGACATGCCCGGCCAATACCGGCAGGTCCCGTGCCGGGTCGGAGTTGCCGTACACGCAGCCGGAGAGTGTCCGTCCCCAGTGGAAGATCTCCAGTGCGTTGAAGGTGACCTGCTGGTCCTTGCCGCCGATGCCGACGACGGTGGTGCGGCCGCCGCGTCGGGTGGAGTCCCAGGCGGTGCGGATGGTCACGGCGCGGCCGGCGCACTCGATGGCGACGTCGACGCCCTGCTTGCCGGTGAGGGCGCGGATCTCGCGGGCGGTGGTGTCGGAGGCGACGACGTAGTCGGTGGCGCCCGCGGCGCGTGCGAGGGGCTCCTTGGCGAGGGAGACGTCGACCGCGACGATTTTGGCGGCGCCGGCGATCCGGGCGGCCTGGAGCGCCGCGAGCCCGACCCCGCCGACGCCGAACACGGCGACGGTCTCGCCCTGTCGGACCTGGGCGGAATGGTGGACGGCACCGTATCCGGTGAGGACGGCGCACCCGAGGAGGGCGGCGTCGGTGAGGGGGATGCCGTCCGGTACGGGGAGTACGCATCCGGCGGCCACGACGGTCTCCTCGGCGAACGCGGCGACGTTCAGGCCGGGGTGGAGGTCACTCCCGTCGGAGGCGCGCCGGGCGTAGACGTCATTCGCGCCGCGCAGCGCGTTGGCGCACAGCCACACCTCGCCCAGCGAGCAGGCATGGCAACTCCCGCAGGATGGCGCCCAGTTGAGGACGACCGGGTCGCCGGGCGCGAGGTGAGTGACGCCGTCTCCGACGGAGACGACGGTGCCCGCGCCCTCGTGGCCGAGGACGGCGGGAACGGGCACCCGCATGGTGCCGTCGGAGAGGGACAGGTCGGAGTGGCAGACTCCGGCGGCGGCCAGCCGTACTCGAACCTGTCCGGGGCCGGGTTCCGGCAGGTCTATCTCGGCGATCTCCAAAGGAGCGCCTACGGCGGGAAGTACGACGGCGCGAACCACGTGCGTGCTCCTGGGTCCTAGAACTGAAAAGACTTGGTCTGGAGGTACTCGGACAGCCCGTGCGAACCGAGCTCGCGCCCCACCCCCGACTGCTTGTAACCCCCGAACGGGGCAAGGGGGTTGAAGCGTCCTCCGTTGATGTCGACCTGCCCGGTGTCGAGCCGCCGCGCGAACGCCACCGCCTCCGACTCCTCGGCCGCCCAGACAGCGCCCGCGAGCCCGTACACCGTGCCGTTGGCGATCCGGACTGCGTCCTCCTCATCCTCGTACCGGATGATCGACAGCACCGGCCCGAAGATCTCCTCCTGAGCGATCGTCATGTCCGGTGTGACGTCGGCGAAGACGGTCGGGCTGATGAAATACCCGCGCTCGCGCGGGTATTCGAGGCCGCCCGCGACCAGTCGGGCGCCCTCCGCGACACCTTTCTCGATGTAACTCCGCACCCGGGCATGCTGCTTGGCGTTCACGACCGGGCCGATACGGTCGCCGTACTTGCCCGCAGCCGCCGCGGCCAACTCGACGGCCCCCTCGTACTGCGAGGTGTGCACCAGCATGCGAGTCCAAGCGCTGCATGTCTGGCCGGAGTTGGACATCACATTGGCGACGCCGACGTTGACGGCCTTGGCCAGGTCGGCGCTCGGCAGGATGACGTTGGCGGACTTGCCGCCGAGTTCGAGGGCGACCCGCTTGACCGCCGCGCCTGCCGCCGCGCCTATCTGCTTGCCGACCGCCGTGGAGCCGGTGAAAGAGACCAGGTCCACGTCCGGATGCTCGGCGAGGGCCTGGCCCGCGACCGGGCCGAGGCCGGTGACAAGGTTGAACACCCCCGCCGGAAGGGCCGCTTCAGCCACCGCCTCGGCGAAGAGCTGGGCGGTCAGCGGGGTGTCCTCGGCGGGCTTGAGGACCACCGTGCAGCCGGCAGCCAGCGCCGGGGCGGCCTTGGCGACGATCTGGTGCAACGGGTAGTTCCAGGGCGTGATCGCGCCGACCACACCAACGGGTTCGTGAAGGACGGTCGAGTTGCCGACCTTCTCCTCGAAGGCGTACACCGCCGCCAGTTCGGCGTACGAACCCGCGACCAGGACCGGCAATCCCACGTGCACCGCCTGCGAGAACGGCAACGGCGAGCCGAGCTCGGCCGTGACCGTCTCGGCGATCTCGCCCTTGCGCGCGACGAGCACGTCACGCAGGGCGGCCAGCTTCGCGGCCCGCACGGCGGGCGGAGTCGCGGCCCAGCCGGGGAAAGCGGCACGGGCGGCCCGTACGGCGTCGTCGATGTCCAGGGCGGTGCCCGCGGGCACCCGGCCGATCACCTGCTCGTCGACCGGATTCACAACCTCGATCGTGTCCGCGCCGGCAGCGGGGCGCCACTCGCCGCCTATGTACATGCCGTCGTGAGCTTTCATTCCCTGTGCCTCCCAGGCAGCGCAGCGTCACCGGCCCCTAAACTAGCGATGTTAGTTTTCCGGCGCCAGGGTGCGGGGAAGCTCAGATATCGCTCTTACGACGCGAGGGCACCCGGCGCCGCACGGGCTCACCATGGCCCGCGGCCCCCGGCTTCGCGGGTGAGCGCAGCGCGATCCCCGACGACACCAGCAGCAGCGCGCCCAGCATCACGAACGGCGCGGCCACCCCCGCGACTCCGGCGACCAGACCCGCGGCGGCGGGCGCGGCGACCTGGCCGAGCCGGTTGCCGGTCAGCCGGAGGGCGAGGGCTGTGGAACGGGCGTCGTCGGGGGCGGCCTGGACCACCGTCGTCATCGACAGCGGCTGACCGACGCCGAGACAGAACCCGAGAGCCAGGAGCATCGCGGCCAGTGCCCAGACCGGCACCGGCAGCGCGATGCCCGCGCACAGCACGCCCGCCGCCAGACAGGTCACGGTGAGCAGTGCGGTCCGGCCCAGGAGCCGCAGCATCGGCGTCATCACCAGCCGACAGGCGATCGTCGCCGCCGCGCGCAGGCTCAGCAACAGGCCGACCACGGACGGCGCGATCCCCCGGTGCTCACCGACGACCGGCAGATACGCCGTGAGAATGTCCGTCGCGGACAGCACGGCAAGGCTGATGAAGATGCCCTCAGGGACACCCCGGGTGCGCAGTATGCGGTTCACGGGGACGCGGTCGCCTTGTGCCGTACGGGACTTGGCCGGCGTACGGTCCTCGATGCGCCACAGCGAGGTGAACGAGACCGCCGCGACCCCACCGGCGACGAGCAGGGCCAGGGCGCTGGTGCCCGCCATGTCGGAACCGCCGATGAGAGCGCCCGCGGCGATCGGGCCGACCAGTTGGCCGAGGGAGGCGCCGATGGTGAAGTGGCCGAAGTTACGGTCCTGTTCGTGCGGCGCGGACTGCCGGGCGACGATCGACTGGGCGCCGATGACGAAGCAGAGGTGGCCAAGGCCCATCACTCCGCTCCACGCCGCCATCGCCGTGAGCGAGTCCGCCCTGCCGCTGAGGGCGCAGCCGCCCGCGATGAGAATCACGCCGACGGGCAGCAGCGGGGCGCAACGGCCGTGGTCGGTGCGGCGGCCCAGCGGCACCGCGGCGAAGAGCGGCAGCAGCGCGTACACACCCGCGATCACGCCGATCGCGCGCTCGTCGGCGCCGAGGGCGAGGGCCCGGTAGGAGACGGCGGGCCGCGCCATCGACACCGCTCCCTGGGCGAAGCTGAAGGCGATGACGAGGCGCAGCAACCAGCCGCGGTTTCCACCGGGGCTCACAGTGATCCTCCATCCGATCACGAGCGACGGACGTCCGTGCGTTGGCGTCTGCCGGGCGTCAGATGATGCCGAACAGAAGTCCCGCCCCCAGCACCACCAGTGAAGTGAGCGCCGCCCACTTCACCACGAACCTGGTGTGGTCGCCGAACTCGACCTTCGCCATGCCGACGAGGACGTAGACGGCGGGGACCAGCGGGCTCGACATGTGCAGCGGCTGGCCGACGAGGGAGGCGCGGGCGATCTCCAGGGTGGAGACGCCGTGGGCCTGGCCCGCCTCGGCGAGGACCGGGACGATACCGAAGTAGAAACCGTCGTTCGACATGAAGTACGTGAGCGGGATGCTCAGGACGCCGGTGACGAAGGCCATGTGGGGGCCCATGCCGTCCGGGATGTTGGAGACCAGCCACTCGGCCATGTGGTCGACCATGCCGGTGCCCTGGAGGACGCCGGTGAAGACGGCGGCGGCGAAGACCATGCCGGAGACGTTGAGGACGTTCTCGGCGTGGGCGCCGAGGCGGGCCTTCTGGTCGGGCATGTGGGGGAAGTTGACGGTGAGCGCGAGGGCGGCGCCGAGCAGGAACAGCACCGGGATCGGCAGCAATTCCATGATCATGGCGGTGAGCAGGGTGAGCGTGAGCAGGGCGTTGAACCAGTAGAGCTTGGGCCGCAGGGTGGCGCGGTTGGGGTCGAGGACGGCGAAACCGTCGTCGTCCTCGGGCTCGTCGGCCTCCGCGTCCGTGCCGGAACCCGAGCCGCCGGTGCTCAGGGCCTTCTTGCCGAGGTCGACGGGGCCACCAGTGCCGGAACCGGCACCGGACCCTGCGCCGACCAGCACCGTCTCGGCCTCCTGCGGCTCCAGTACCTCCTCCAGCGTCAGCATGCCCAGCCGCGTGCGCTCGCGGCGACCGAGCACGTACGAGAGCACGAAGACGGCCAGGAGGCCGACGGCGAGGGCCGGGATCATCGGGACGAAGATGTCGCTGGCGTCGACCTTGAGGGCGGTGGCGGCGCGGGCGGTCGGGCCTCCCCAGGGGAGGGTGTTCATCACGCCGTTGGCCATGGCGGCGACGCCGGTCATCACGACGAGGCTCATCTTGAGGCGTTTGTACAGCGGGTACATCGCCGAGACCGTGATCATGAAGGTGGTCGAGCCGTCGCCGTCGAGGGAGACGATCGCGGCGAGCACGGCCGTACCGACCACGATGCGCAGCGGATCGGCCTTGCAGAACTTCAGGATGCCGCGCACGATCGGGTCGAAGAGCCCGACGTCGATCATCACTCCGAAGTAGACGATCGCGAACATGAGCATCGCCGCGGTGGGGGCGAGGCTGGTGACGCCGTCGATGACGTAGTCACCGAGCTTGGCGCCCTTTCCGACGAACACGCAGAAGAGCGCCGGAATCAGCACGAGCGCCGCGATCGGCGACATCTTTTTCAGCATGATCAGGACCAGGAAGGTCGCGATCATGGTGAAGCCGAGGATGGTCAGCATGAGTGGATACCTAACGTTCGCCCTTGAACTCCCACCTGGGACGGCGGTGCGTGTGACGTTAGGTCGGGTGCGCAAGTCTTAACAAGACGTTGACACGCGAGCAATAAGCGCAAAACTCCAGGTCACAGCTTTGCTCAGGTCACAGGCGTCAGCTCCACGGGTACGCCGTTGAGGACGGCGGTCCCCGACAGGGGGTCGAGGAGGCTGCCGTCGAGGAGCTGGTTGACGTTGACTCCGGGGTCGAGCGCGGCGTGGCTCATCCGGGTGCCGGGGCGGTCGTGTCCCCACCCGTGCGGCAGGCTCACCACCCCGCGCCGTACGGCGTCTGTGACTTCGGCGGGGGCTGTCACCTCTCCCCCGGCGCCCTTGACGCGGACAGCCGAGCCGTCGCCGATCCCGAGGTGTTCGGCGTCCTCGGGGTGGATGTGCAGGGTGCAGCGGTTGGTGCCGCCGGTGAGGGAGGGCACGTTGTGCATCCAGCTGTTGTTGGACCGCAGGTGGCGGCGGCCGATGAGCACGAGGGCGGAGGGACGCTCGCGCAGGGCGTCCCGCAGCCGGGGAAGATCGTCGGCAATCGGCCCGGGCAGCAGCTCGATCTTCCCGCTGCGGGTCTTGAGCGGCTGCGGCAGCCGCGATCGCAGCGGCCCGAGATCGATGCCGTGCGGCTGCGCGAGCAGTTTCTCCAGGCTCAGCCCGTCAGGTCGTACGCCGAAACCGTCGCCGTAGGGGCCCAGGCGGAGCATCATGTCGAGCCGCCGCTCGGGGCCGTTGTCGCCGGTGAGTTGTGCGGCGAGTTCCTGCGGGTCGCGGCCGTGCACCGGGGAGTGTGCCTCGGTGACGGACTTGCCGAGTGTGCTGTCGATGACCATCGCGTCCACGGCGGACGGGTCGGCGCCGTGCATGCCGGTCGCGGCCAGGGTCAGCCGGGCGAGGATCTCGGTCTCCGCCATGCGGCCGACCTCCAAGGGGACGGCGGCGCGGGTGTAGCGGACCTGGTTGCGTACGGCGAGGGTGTTGAAGGCGAAGTCGTGGTGGGCGCTCTGCGAGGGCGGGGGCGGCGGGAGTACGACGTGTGCGTGGCGTGAGGTCTCGTTCAGGTACGGGTCGACGCTGACCATGAAGTCCAGCGAGCCGAGTGCCTTGTCGAGGCGGTCGCCGTCGGGTGCGGAGAGTACGGGGTTGACGGCGACGGCGATGACCGCGCGGATCGGTTCGCCTTCGTCGGCGGCGGTGTCGATCTCTTCGGCGAGGGCGGCGATCGGCAACTCGCCCTTGGCTTCGGGATACCGGCTCACCCGCGAGTGCCAGCGCCCGAGCGCGAACCCGCGGCCGGGGCCTGCGGCCCGGGGTGTCCTGTCGGTGGCGGCCTGCGGGAAGAGGGCGCCGCCGGGCCGGTCGAGGTTGCCGGTGAGGATGTTGACGATGTCGACGAGCCAGCTGGTCAGGGTGCCGTGCGGGACGGTGCAGCTGCCGATGCGGCCGTAGACGGCGGCGGTGGGCGCGGCGGCGAGTTCGCGGGCGAGCGCCCTGATCGTGTCGGCGGGGACGTCACAGGCCTCGCTTGCCGCCTCGGGAGTGAAGTCCCGTACGGCGTGGGCGAGTTCGTCGATGTCCTGGACGTGCGGGGTGAGGTCGCCGAGCGCGACGAGCTTCTCCTCGAAGAGGACGTGCGCCATGGCGGCGAGCAGCAGCCCGTCGGTTCCGGGCCGGATCGCCACATGCCGGTCTGCGAGTTTGGCCGTACGGGTCCGTCGCGGGTCGATGACGGTCAGGGTGCCGCCGCGCGCCCGCAGCGCCTTGAGTTTGCCGGGGAAGTCGGGGGCGGTGCACAGGCTCCCGTTGGATTCCACGGGGTTGGCGCCGATGAGCAGGAGGTGGTCGGTGTGGTCCAGGTCGGGCACCGGGATCGCGTTGGCGTCGCCGTACAGCAGGCCGCTCGACACGTGCTTGGGCATCTGATCGACCGTGGAGGCGGTGAAGACGCTGTGGGTGCCGAGGGCGGCGAGCAGGACGGTCGGGTAGAGGGCACCGGCCATGGTGTGCACGTTCGGGTTGCCGAGGACGACGCCGACGGCGTGCGGCCCGTACCGCTCGACGACGGGCCGCAGCCCGGCGGCCACCGCGTCGAAGGCCTCCTCCCAGGTGGCTTCGCGCAGCTCGCCGTCCTCGCGTACCAGGGGGGTGCGGAGCCGGTCCGGGTCCCCGTCGGCCGCCCCGAAGGAGGCGCCCTTCGGGCAGATGAACCCCTTGCTGAACACGTCGTCGCGGTCACCCCGGGCGCCGGTCACCCGGGTGCCCTCGATGGTGAGCGTCAGCCCGCAGGTGGCTTCGCAGAGGGGGCAGATCCGCAGGGCGGTGCGGGAGTCGGGGGTGGTGCCGGTGGTGGTGCCGGTGGTGCGGGACACGGGGTCCTCCCGGAGGACGGTGGCAGCGTTGGCACACGGACTGAGGCCGAGCATACCGACCGGTATGCATGGAGGGGAGGGCCCGCGGGGGTCAGGTCGGAAATCCGCGTGCGGTGCACCGCACGCCGGTCCTCGGCCACGACTCCTCGACCGAGTCGATCGAGGGTTCGCGAGCGACTCGGTCGCGATTCCGACCCCTCAGTCGAGCACCCGCTTCAGTCGAGCACCCGCTCCAGATAGGCCCGCAGCAGCACACGGGTCTCCTCGATGATCCGTTCGTCGCCGTCCGGGGCGAGCCGGAAGGCCAGGTGGACGAGGGTGTCGGCGGACTCCACCGCGACCAGGAAGACGCGCCGGAGGTCCTCGTCGGGGGTGCGGTCGAGGTAGCCGGCGAGGAGTTCGCTGAGGCGGTCGGCGACGCGGGTATTGGGCTCGGCGCGGGAGCCGACCGGGATCTGGTTGCCGAAGTCGACGAGGGAGAAGCCTGGTGCGGTGCGCTTCATGGCTATGTACTCGTCGAGCACGGCGTCCACGGCCGTACGCCAGCTGCTCGCGACCTCTCTCTCCCCGCCGGTCTCCTGGAGCCGGAGGGTGACGCGCTCGGCGTAGCGCTCCAGGTTGCGCTGGGCGAGCGCGTCGGCCATCGCACGCTTGTTGCCGAAGAAGCGGTAGACGGAGCCGATGGGTACGGCGGCACGCTGGGCCACGGCCCGGGTGCTCAGGGCGTCGTAGCCGACCTCGTCGAGAAGGTCGGCGCAGGCGTCGAGGATCCTGGTCAGTCGTTCTGCGCTTCGGCGTTGCACGGGCGCTCGGCGCAGCGAGGTCGCATGGGGCACGGGCTTCATGATGCCTTTCCGCCGGGGTCCGGTGAACCTCCGGTATCAGTACGGGCCTCACTGCCGCTCGTACTCATCGAGGGTTCCGGCGACTCGGTCGCGTCCGACGTCTGCCTGGCCTGCGACGACGTGATGTCCGCGGTGCTCTCGACGGGCTTCTCGTCGACGGCCCACACGGTCTGGTCGTCCGCGTAGAGGCGGACGGTGACCTGGTGTGTGCCGCGCGGGACGAGGTCGCCGGGGAGGTGGTACTCGGCGGTGCGGAGCGTGGCGATACTGCGGCCGTCGAGATAGAGGATGGCGATACCGCGTCCCTCGACGGCCACCGAGCGCGAACCGGCGGGCGACAGGCGGAAGTGCTCGAAGGTCAGCCGCACGTCCCAGCCGTTGTCGGATTCCGGCTGGACCTCGATCGCGACATCCGGTGCGCCCTTCTCCTCGACCTCACGGTAGCGCCGTCCCGCCTCGTCGGTCTGGTCGAGCAGCTCGCCCACGGGCGAGGCCGACACTCCGTCCTTCGGCTCGTGCGCATCGCCGGAGCCGCAGCCCGCCGGTCCGCCGAGCAGGGCACAGACCGCGAGCGCGGCGAGCAGTCCACGCTTCCACGACATGCCGGGGAGCGTAGAACATCGCACTGACACTCGGATCCCCCTGGGGTCGGGTTCCTGGTCCATGGACCGACCCCTGAGTCGTACGACCCGCCGAGGCCGATGGCTCGCCGAGGCGTACGCCCCCGAGCCGCAGGGCTCGCCAAGTCGTACGCCTCTGAGTCTTACCGCCTCTTGCGTGCGCCGGAATCCATTCCTATGGTGAAGCATAGGAATCGGAGCGAGGGAGTGGTCATGAGCGGGGACGAGGCGATCCTGGGCGGGGACACGAGGAAGACGGCCGAGGGGTTGGCCCACCTCTCCGGCTTCGGCAACGAACACAGCTCGGAGGCGGTCCCCGGCGCCCTGCCGCACGGCCGTAACACGCCGCAGCGGGCAGCACTCGGGCTGTACGCGGAGCAGCTGAGCGGTTCCGCGTTCACCGAGCCGAGGGCGCACAACCGGCGCTCGTGGCTGTACCGGATCCGCCCGTCGGCAGCGCACCCGCCGTTCACGCGTGCGGACAACGGCGCGCTCCGCACGGCTCCCTTCACGGAGACGGTGCCCGACCCCAACCGGCTGCGCTGGAACCCGCTGCCCGAGCCTCCGGCCTCCACCGACTTCGTGGACGGCCTCTGGACTCTCGGCGGCAACGGCGACGCCACCCAGCGCACGGGCATGGCGGTGCACCTGTACTACGCCAACTCCTCGATGGAGCGGGTGTTCAGCGACGCCGACGGTGAGCTGCTGATCGTGCCGGAGCGCGGCGGGCTGCTGCTGCGCACCGAGTTCGGGCTGCTCCATGTGGAGCCCGGCCACCTGGCGCTCATCCCCCGTGGTGTCCGCTTCCGTGTGGAGTTGCTGGACGAGAGTGCCCGCGGCTATGTGTGCGAGAACTATGGGGCACCCTTCCAACTGCCCGACCTGGGCCCGATCGGCGCCAACGGGCTCGCCAACGCCCGGGACTTCCTCGCCCCCGTCGCCGCCTACGAGGACGTGGACGGCCCGGTCGAGGTGGTGAACAAGTTCTGCGGCAACCTCTGGACGGCGACGTACGACCACTCACCGCTGGACGTGGTCGCCTGGCACGGCAACCATGTGCCCTACGTCTACGACCTGCGGCGTTTCAATGTGATCGGCACCATCAGCTACGACCATCCGGACCCGTCGATCTTCACGGTACTGACCTCACCGACCGACACCCCAGGACTGGCCGGTGTGGACTTCGTGGTCTTCGCGCCACGGTGGCTGGTGGGCGAGGACACGTTCCGGCCGCCGTACTTCCACCGGAACGTGATGAGCGAGTACATGGGGCTCATCGAGGGCGCGTACGACGCCAAGGCCGACGGTTTCGTGCCGGGGGGCGGTTCGCTGCACAACATGATGTCGGCGCACGGCCCGGACCGCGAAACCTTCGACAGGGCCAGCGCCGCCGAGCTCAGGCCGCAGAAGATCGACGACGGGCTGGCCTTCATGTTCGAGACCCGCTGGCCGGTGACCGCCACGGCACAAGCAGCGCAGGCGGAGCACCTGCAACAGGCGTACGACGACGTGTGGCAGGGCCTTCAGCGGAACTTCCGCCCGGCCGGCTGACCGCCCTCGGCCGTTCCCCTGATCGCCGTCGCCCGTCGCGCTCGTCCCCGTCGCGCCTTGCACTGATCCTCGTCGCCCGTCACGCTCAGCCCCGCCGCCCGTTGCACTGAACGCCCACGACCGGTACGGATAACCCTCGTGACCTCCTTCGCCCCGGACTCGATCGTCCTGAACCGCAAGCTGCCGCTCTGGTACCAGGTGTCGCAGTCCCTGCGCGCCTCGATACTCGGCCGCTCCGCCCGGGACCCGCTGCGGCTGCCCACCGAGGAGCAGTTGGCGGAGCACTACGGAGTGAGCGTGCTGACCATGCGGCAGGCGCTCAAGGAGCTGGAGGACGAGGGGCTGATCACGCGGCACCGCCGGCGCGGCACGTTCATCGAGCCGAGCGCCCAACGAGGCGCGCCCGTACGGCTGCTCGGCTCGGTCGACACGATCGTGGCGCAGCAGTCGGGGATGACGACAGAACTGCTGGACCACGGCACGGTGCCCGTGTCCGCCGAACTCGCCGAGTACTTCCCGGATCTGGCCGAGGTCGGCTCGTACCACCGGCTGCGCGGCGACGAGAAGACGGGCGAGCCGACGAACCACGCGCGCAACTTCGTGCGTCCCGAACTCGCGGCGCTGATCGACCCGGAGGACCTGGTGCGCTGGCCCATGACCAAGGTGCTGCGCGATGTGGTGGGCATCCGGATCAGCCGGATCACCGACACCGTGGAGGCCACACTCGCGGACCCGGAGACGGCGCGGCTGCTCCAGGTCCCGCTGCTCAGCCCGATCCTGCACTACACGGGTGTCATCCACGGGGAGGACGGCCGCGCCCTGGACGTAGCCCGCATCCACTACCGCGGCGACCGTTTCTCCTTCACGGTCACCCTCGACGCCCACTGACCACCTCGTGGACCACGTCGTACGATGCCGAGCGTGACGCAGGACGACGACGCCCCGCTGCTTGCGGACCTCATGCCGTGGTCGGCCGCTCCGCCGAGACTGGGCCGGGGGTGGCCGACCGCTCCCGACGCCGCGTCCCTGAAGGCCCGGTGGGACACGCTGGTGAAGGCCCAAGGGCCGGAGCGCGAGGCGTTGTTCGGCATCACCCGCTCGCGCACTCTGCATTCGGCGGTGGCGCAGTTGCCGGGGCAGGCGAGCGGAACCGGGCGGCTGACGCGTGAGTCGGGGCCCTGTGCGGAGCCGGTCCGGGTGCTGGGCGGGCCCTTCGACGAGCAGTGGCTGATCCCGGACCATCGGCTGATCGACGCGGCGCGGCCCGAGTTGTGGCGGGTCGCCGACGCGCGTCAGCTCTTCGCGGTCGAGCAGACGGTGGTGCCGGAATCGTCGGGGCCGGTGTTGCTCGTTGCCTCCGTCCTCCCGCTGAGCGCCGGCCGCGGAGGCCGCGTCCGTCCCCTCTACCGTCGCCCCAGCGCTCTGGAACCGAACCTGGCACCGGGCCTGTTGGAGCACCTCCGTAGCCGCCTCGGTCACTCCCCCGATCCCGTCGACGTCCTCGCCTGGACGGTGGCGGTCACCCGGGCCGGCCGAGCCGGGCTTGCCGTGCCCCTCACCGCCGACCCCGGACTCTGGTCGCACGGCGTCGAGTTGGGCCGCCGGATGCTGTGGCTGATGCGACGGGACGGCCAACGGCCCAAGCTCCCCGGGGGCCGTCGCCCCTACGTCCGCTCTCCGCTCCCTGCCCTCCCGGTCGACGTGCGCTACGACCGCGACGAGGAGGCCCTCCAGCTCGACGAGGGCCGGATCTCCCCCGTTCCGCCGGAAGCCTGGGACTTCGAGGTGGGCGGAGTCCGCGTACTGGAGCAGTGGTTCGCGGCCCGGACGCAACCACCCGAGCCGGGCACCCTGGAGGCGATCCGGCCCGCCACCTGGCCCCAGGCCTGGACGTCCGAGCTGCTCGAAATCGTCACCGTGCTGGCACTGCTGGCGGAACTGCGGCCTCAGCGGGCCGAGTTGATCGTCTCGGAGGAGCCGATCACCGGAACGGAGCTGCGCAAGGCGGGCGTACTCCCGGTACCGGACACGGCAAGGCAGCCGGCGTCGGTGCTCGACCACCACGAGGAAGGCCCGGAGGGCCAGTTCGCGCTGATCTAGCCCTTCGTCACCGACCCCTCGGATCGAACGCGTCAAGGACCCGCCCCAGCGCCCGTTCGAACACCGCCTCCAGGTCGATCGGCCCGGCGTCCTCCATGAACGCCGCGGCCATCCGCGGATACGTGCCGGTGGCGATCTGGCTACCCAGATATCCGATGCGGACGGCGTTCTCCTGCTCCTCGGACCACGGCAGGGAGCGGGTGCGTTCGGCGGTGGCCAGCTCGTTCCCGACGTACGTCGTCACGACGCCGTTGAGCATCGCGACCAGCTCGATCTTCGTGCCGTACGGCGCGTCGAGCGGGTCGAGGCAGGCCAGGCAGTGCTCCAGATAGCGCAGGGCGTGCGGGCTGAAGCCGTAGAACCCGTACATCAGGCGCGGCATCCAGGGATGGCGGTGCATGAGGGCCCGTGTCTGGTGGGCGTTCCGGAGCATGTCGGCACGCCAGTCGCCTGTGGGCTCCTCGATCTCGTGCTCGCCGGTGACGGCGTCGAACATCAGCTCGTAAAGGTCCTCTTTGCGGGGGACATAGTTGTAGAGCGACATGGTGCCGCAGCCCAGTTCGGCCGCGACATGCCGCATGGAGACTCCGTCGAGCCCCTCCGCGTCCGCGATCCGCACCGCGGCGGCCGCGATGTCAGCGCGGCTGTAGGCCGGCCGCGGACCACGGCCCGCACGCTCGGGACGAGCCCAGATCACTTCGGGTACCGCACTGCGCCCTGACATTGGTCGATCACCTCGGAACCATCCTAGTTACGTACACCGTACGTAGTGCGCTATGGTCTACCCATGACAACTACGTACGCTGTACTTAGTGAAGGTCTGGAGAAGCGTTTCGGGGAGGTCCATGCCGTCAGGGGGCTGGATCTCGCGGTGGCCGAGGGCACGGTCTGCGGGATTCTCGGGCCGAACGGCGCGGGCAAGACCACGGCCGTACGGCTGCTCACCACCCTGCTCCGACCGGACGCGGGGTCCGCGCGTGTCGCCGGCCACGATCTCGTACGGGAGCCGGGAGCCGTACGCCGCTCGATCGGGGTCACCGGGCAGTACGCCTCGGTGGACGGTGACCTCACCGGACGCGAGAACCTGCGGCTGTTCGCGCGGCTGCTCCGGGTGCGGGGAACGGCGGAGCGGGCGGCCGAACTCCTCGACCGCTTCGGGCTGACCGAGGCCGCCGACCGGCAGGCGTCCACGTACTCGGGCGGAATGCGCCGCCGCCTCGACCTGGCGGCGAGCCTGATCCGGCGGCCCGAGGTGCTCTTCCTGGACGAGCCCACCGCCGGGCTCGACCCCGCGAGCCGCAACCAGATCTGGGCGGCCGTGCGCGCGCTCAAGGACGAGGGCACGACCGTACTGCTGACCACGCAGTACCTGGAGGAGGCCGACCAACTGGCCGACGACATCGCACTCGTGGACCGGGGCAGGGTCGCCCACACCGGCTCGCCCGCCGAACTCAAGGCGCTCATCGGCAGTTACGCGGAGGTGGTCGTCGCCCACGCGGCGGCGTTGCCCGGAGCCGCGGCCGTCCTCGACCAACTGACCGGCAACGCACCCTCGTTCGACCAGGAGCGGCGCGCGGTCGGCGCGGTCACCACCGACACGACCCTGACGCTTCCCCGACTGGTCCGCGAACTCGACGCCGCCGGGGTGCCGTTGCTCGACGCGAGCCTGCGGCCGCCGACGCTCGACGACGTGTTCCTGCGCCTGACCCACGACAGCACAGACGGTATGACCGACTACAAGGAGCTTGTGACATGAGTACGTTGGCGTACGACGGCACCGCGATCCTGGGCCGGAACCTGCAGCGGATGCGGCACAGCCCCGGGCTTCTCATCCTCACCCAGACCATGCCGATCAACATGCTGCTGTTCTTCGGCTATGTCTTCGGCAGCGCACTCGCGACGCCCGGACAGGCGTACCGCGCCTTCCTGGTGCCGGGGCTGCTGGTGGCGACCGCCGCCAACGGGATCATGACCGGAATGTTCCAGGCCGCCCAGGACTCGCACCGGGGTGTGATGGACCGCTTCCGGACCCTGCCGATGAGCCGGGCCGCCGTGCCGCTGGGCCAGGCCGCCGCGGACCTGGTCGTCACGACCGTCGGCATGCTTCCGCTGATGCTGGTCGGGCTCGCGGTGGGCTGGCGGATCGACGGGTCGGCGCTCGAAGCGGCCGGTGCCGTATGCCTGTTGCTGCTGTTCCGGTTCGCGATGACCTGGGTCGGCATCCTGCTCGGGCTCGCCTCGCGGAGCGAGGAGGCGGCCGGGCAGCTCGGTGCCGCGACGTTCATGCTGCCGCTGCTGTCGAACGCCTACATTCCCACGGACAATCTGCCCGGCTGGCTGCGGACGATCGCCGAATGGAACCCGATCAGCGCGGTGGCCACGGCGATGCGAGACCTCTTCGGGAACGCGCCGGTGCCGACGGAGGGCGCCTGGCCGGTGACCCATCCCGTCGCGGGGTCGCTGGCCTGGTGCGCGCTGCTCATCGCGGTGTTCCTGCCGCTCGCCGTCCGCCGTTACACACACGGCGGACGGTGAACCGCCGCGGCAGGAGCACCCCCGTCCGGTCGGCGAACTCCTACTTCTGGGGCGCGAGTTCGGGCCCCAGCGAAGAGAACTTCTCCTGGGACACCACCCGCTTGGGGGGCCAGGTGATGTTCGCCGGGGGCCACTTCTGGCCGGTCTTCTTCAGGAACCAGGCCGGCGGCTCGTACATCGGCGGCTCATAGCTGTCCGGCAGCGCCGTCTTCCACTCGACGTCCTTGGTGCGCTCCTTGAACTCGTCCTTGACGGCCTTGAGGCGCTCGGGCTGGGTGAGCAGGTCGACGGCGGTCGCCGCGAGATATCGGGCGGCGGCGGTGACGGCGGCCTGGCCGGGGGCGGCGGCCGCGCAGGACGCGGTGGACCAGGTGTGCATCTTGGTGCCGATCGGGGCGAGCGCGGCGCCCATCGACACGGTCGGCACGTTCCAGCTGATGTCGGCGACGTCTGTGGAACCGCCGCCCAGGAACACCGGGTTGGGCGGGGTGAGTTCGGCAATCTCGGCGTGCATGCCCTGCTGGGGCAGACCGAGGGACTCCTGAAGCTCCTTCGCCAACTCGTGGGCCGCCTCGGTGAACTGGGGCGGCCCGATCTGCTTCATGTTCGCGTGCAGCAACTCGGCAAAAGCCTTGGACGGCAGCTGGTTCCAGCAGGCGGAGGTGATCCGGTGCCGGACCGACGTCTGCGAGGCCTTCGCCGCCGCCTCCGAGACGGCGATGACCTTGTCGAGGAGTACCTGGACCCGGGCGGTACTGCCCTCCCGTACGTAGTAGCTGATCTCGGCGATCTCCGGGGTCACGTTCGGGATGTCGCCGCCGTTGTTGATCACCCAGTGCAGGCGGCCGCTCGGCGCCAGGTTCTCCTCGCGCAGGAACTCCGACATCGTCGCCATCATCACGGCGGCGTCCAGGGCGCTCTTGTTGCCGAGCGGGGTGCCGCCGTGGCCCGCGACGCCGAGGAAGGTGAAGGTCACGGCGGTCATCGCGGTGGTGGTGCCCCAGCCGGTGGCGTTGGAGGTCGAGGGATGCCAGTCGAGGAACGCGTCGAGGCCGTCGTACACGCCCTGGCTGACCGCGTACGTCTTGCCGATCAGGGTCTCCTCCGCGGTGGAGCCGAAGAACTTCACGGTGACCGGCAGCTTGTGCTTCTTGGCGGCCTGCGCGACCGCTGCGGCTGCCGCAGCCGCGGCGGTTCCCAGGGCGCTGTGTCCGCAGCCGTGGCCCGGGCCGTAGCTGGGTGCGAATGGATCGTGGATGTACTCGCGCGGGTCGTGGTGGCCGACGCCCTTGTTCTGCGAGAGGCCCGGCAGCGCGTCGTACTCGCCGCTGAAGCCGAGGACCGGGCCGCCGCTGCCGTACGAGAACGTGGCGGTGAACGCGGTCGGGAAGCCGGCGGTGCCGAACTTCACCTGGAATCCGGCCTTTTCGAGGAAGCCCGCCTCGGCGATCGAGGAGTTCCACTCGCGCAGGCTGAGTTCGGCGTTGTCCCAGATCTCGGAGTTGAGGCCGGTGATGGAGTCGGTGTGGGAGGTGATCCAGTCCAGGGCCGCCGTCTTGGCGGGGCTGTCCTGGGCGAGGCCCTCCGGCGCCGTGTACTCGGCTTCCGAGGAATCGGCCGACGCCGCCATCGCGGGGTCCGCCTCGGCCGTCATCACGGCCGTGGTGACACCGGCGGCGCCGAGCAACTGCATGATGCGACGGCGGCTCAGCACCTCACCGTTCGCGGTCATCGACTCGTGTACGTGTTGATCGTGCAGGTCACACACGCGCATCCTCCGGGGGTCGAGGTTGGGTGTATCGGCCAAACGAATCGTGTAAACGATCAGCCACCCTGGACCCATGACGTTGCCCCATCAACATCCCGGGATGACAAAGGTGTTACACGGGAGACATGATCCACCGTATGCAGCCACTCCCCCTTGAGGGCATCACCGTCGTCGCCGTCGAGCAGGCCGTCTCTGCGCCCTTCGCGACCCGACAGCTCGCCGACCTCGGCGCCCGCGTGATCAAGGTCGAGCGGGTCGACGGCGGGGACTTCGCCCGGGACTACGACACCGCGGCGGCCGGTCTCGCCTCGCACTTCGTGTGGTGCAACCGGGGCAAGGAGTCCGTCGCTCTCGATCTGAAGGACCCACGCGGCCTCGATGTCGTACGCCGGCTCGTCGCGGACGCGGACGTCTTCGTGCAGAACCTCGCACAGGGCGCGGCGGCTCGCCTCGGCCTGGACTCGGCCACGCTGTGCGCCGCGCATCCGCGGCTGGTCGCCGTGGACATCTCGGGGTACGGGGCGTCGGGGCCGTACGCCGGCAAACGCGCGTACGACATGCTCGTGCAGTGCGAGGCGGGGCTCGTGTCGGTGACGGGGACGCCGGAGCAGCCGGTCAAGGCGGGGATTCCGGCGGCCGACATCGCGGCGGCCATGTACGCGTTCTCCGGGGTGCTCGCGGCGCTCGTGCGGCGCGGTACGACGGGGCGCGGGGGCCCGGTCGAGGTGTCCATGCTGGACGCGCTCGCGGAGTGGATGGGGCATCCGCTGCACCATGTGATGCACGGAGGAACTCCCCCGGCGCGCACGGGTCTCGCGCACGCCGTCATCGCGCCGTACGACGCGTATCCGACGGCGGACGGCAGCCGGGTTCTGCTGTCGGTGCAGAACGACCGCGAGTGGCGGCGGCTCGCTCAACAAGTGCTGGGTCAACCGGAGTTGGCGGACGATCCGGCGTACGCGACCAACGCGGCGCGGGTGGCCAACCGGGGGCGTACGGACGCGCTGGTGGCGAAGGCTCTGGGTGCGCTCGGCGCCGAGGAGGCGGTGGCCCGGCTGGAGAGCGCGGGCATCGCATGCGCCCGCCTGCGGGACGTACGGGAGGTCGCGGAGCATCCGCAGCTGGCGGCCAGGGACCGGTGGCGGGAAGTGGGTTCACCGGCGGGGCCGTTGCGGGCGCTGCTGCCGCCGATCACGCTTCCGGGTGGCGAGGAGGCGCGCATGGGGGCGGTGCCCCGGCTGGGGGAGCACACCGGGGCGGTGCTGCGGGGGTTGGGGCTGACGGACGCGGACGTCACGGAGCTGCTGCGGGACGGTGTGGCTCGGTAAGTGGGCGGGCTCTTACCGCGAGGTGATGGGCTCTGGCGAGTTGGGCCGGACCCGCGCTCGAAGCGCGCATCGGGTGGAGGTGCGCGCTTCGCTGTCGCCGGGCGGAAAGGCGGCGGACATGCGAGTGCCGACCAAGCGAGCACGGTCGGGCCCGCGCTCGGAGAGCACATCAGGTGAGGCGCGCGTCTCAACTGTCGCCGGGCGGAAAGGCGGCGGACACGCGAATACCGACCAAGTGAGCATGATCTGACCCGCGCCCGGTGGTACACCGGACACCGCCGCCTGCCGTTGGGGATGACGGACGCGGATAGACAGCGCTACGCCGGGTCGGTGGGACCGCCGGAGCGCGGGTCGGGAACGCCGGTGCCGCCGCCCTGCTCAGCGACCGCCGAACAGTGAACGGCTCAGCCGCTTCAGCGGCGCGAAGAGCGAGACTCGCCGCACTCGCGCGACCCTGCTGCTGCTCTCGTGCGCGGTGTCACGCGAGGTGAGCTCACGCATCAGTGAGGTCGCCTCGGCTGTCTCGCGCTGCGGGACGGCAGGGCCGCCCAGCACCGCGAGATGGCGGTCGAGGCGCGAACTGGTCGCACTGCTCCCGCACGTGATCGCAGGGACACGTGCCCTGCTGCGCACTGTTATCTGTTCCATGTCACTCCCCACCCGTACGAGTCCACCCGGCCCGGGCAGGCTAACCCTATCGCCCCCTCGTGGCACTCGTGTATCGCGGGCACAGGATTCACCTTCTCTGTAAGGGTGTTGACGATTACTCTCCGAATCCAACCGAATCCAGGGCGAGTTGAACAACTGGGGCAGTAGTGGGCTGCACTGAGCCGCCTTCAGGCTCGACGGTGACAGCGAGTGACGTCGCAGTCATATTCAGTCCGTCGGCGACCAGGGGCGTGTCGCCGTCGAAGAGCCCCAGGGAGCGCGGATTCTCGTTGGGGCGCATGAGCCACAGCTGGTGCACGCGCCCCCCTGCGGGAGTGCCGTACCCGCTGAGTGTCACGACGGCGCGCCGCTCCGACGCGGAGGCGACCACGCCGATACCGCGTCCCTGAGCGTCCCGGTCGCCGGCCGCGCGGGCGTCGGGGGCCGCGAGAACGTGCGCGATCTCACGTGCCTGTGCACGCTCCTGGTCCAGTTGGTCCTGGGTCCGCGTCGCCTGCACGGCGAAGAGAGAGGCGACCACGAGGGCCGCGGCAGCCGTGGTGGTGGCGAGCGGGGCGAGGAGGTGGCGGAAGCGGGGAGCACGCGCGCGCGGGGTCTGATGCGCGGGCTGATGGGGGACGCGCGCGCGTGGCGCGTGCTGGGGCGACGGCTCCTGCGGTGTCGTTCGTACGGCGGTCAGCACCCGGTCGCGCAGCGCGGCCGGCGCCGGCGCCGCGGTCGACCAGGCGAGGCGCACCGCGTCCTCGGTGAGCGCCCGGACCTCGGCGCTGCAGAGCAGGCAGTCGCGCAGGTGGCGTTCGAAGCGGCGGCGTTCGCCGGGTTCCAGGGCGTCCAGCGCGTACGGGGCGGCGAGGGAGTGCAGATCGCGGCGCAGCAACCGGTCGAGGAGGCTCATCCGGCACCTCCCTCTCGTACACACGGGCATCCGTGCGGTCGTACCTGGGAATCACGGCCGGACAGGTCGGGAACACTCATGCGACACCTCCCAGGCAGTCACGCAGCCGCGTCAGTCCGTCGCGCATGCGGGTCTTGACCGTGCCGAGCGGCAGGGCGAGTCGTTCGGCCACTTCACGGTAGGTGTAGCCGTCGTAGTAAGCGAGGGTGACGGACTGGCGTTGCAGGGCGGTGAGCCGGTCGAGGCAGCGGCGGACCCACTCGCGTTCGAGCCCGGCCTCGACCTCCTCGGCGACCTGATCGAAGGCGGGGCGGTGCGACCGCTGTCCCTCGCGCTGCTCGCGCTCGGTGGCGGCGCGGGCGCTGCGGACCCGGTCGACGGCCCGTCGGTGCGCGAGGGTGAGTATCCAGGAGAGGGCGCTGCCGCGCCGCGGGTCGAACCGCGCGGCGGAGCGCCAGAGTTCGAGCAGCACTTCCTGGGACACCTCCTCCGACTGGGCGGGGTCCCGCACCACACGGCGCACCAGTCCGAACACCGGCCCGGACACCAGTCCGTACAGCTCCTCGAATGCCTTCTGGTTGCCTCCGGCCACAAGCACCAGGAGTTCGTCCGCCTCCACCCGTTCCCCCTCTCCGGCCCCCAAGGCCGTCCGTCACTTACGTGTTCGTAGCGAGCACGCTCCCGGATGGGTTACGGATCAGCGAACCGAAAACGCGGGTCCGCCGCCAGGGAAACGGGTCTGACGCGGAGGCAGATCTGCGGGGAGGCCGGCCCGCCTCCGGACAGAAGCTGAGCCCGGCGCTGAAACAAGTTGTGAAAACCGCCGTAGATACGTTTGGGATTTGACCAATCCACCCCGGCGACCGCTCCGAATGGCGTGCGTCAGGCAATTGGGACGTGAGGACGGACGGCATGACACCTATCTTCAGGAGTGGCGCGGGGCGCAGGAGTCTCGCGACCCTCGTCTGTGGTGCGCTGGCCGCCGGGGGGCTCGCAGCCGCCGGCGTGACGCTATTGGTACCGGGGGCGGCCTCCGCCTCCAGCCACCGGGAGGCCCCGTTGATCTCGGGGGCTCCGCAGTACGACAACACGGACGTGTACGCGTTCGTGAGCCCGGACAAGCCCGATACGACGACCATCGTGGCGAACTGGATCCCCTTCGAGGATCCGGCCGGCGGACCGAACTTCTTCACGTTCGCCGAGGATGCCCAGTACGACATCCACATCGACAACAACGGTGACGCGCAGGGCGAGTTGCTCTACCGCTACACCTTCAAGACGCACGTCAAGAACGGCGACACCTTCCTCTACAACACGGGTGCGGTCGACAGCCTCGACGACCCGGACCTCAACATCACGCAGACGTACGACATCGACCTGCTGCGGCTGGAGAACCAGAAGGTGGTGTCGAAGACGAAGGTCGCGGACGATGTTCCGGTGGCGCCGTCGAACGTCGGCAAGGCGTCGATGCCGGACTACGGCAAGCTGCGCGACCAGGCGGTCCATGAGCTCGCGGGGGGTTCGACGACGTTCGCCGGTCAGGCGGACGACCCGTTCTTCCTGGATCTGCGGGTCTTCGACCTGCTGTACGGCGGCAACCTGACCGAGGTCGGTCGGGACACCCTCAAGGGCTACAACGTCAACTCGATAGCCTTGCAGGTGCCGAACCACATGATCCAGGAGTCGGCCGAACAGCCCATCGTCGGCATCTGGTCCACCACCCAGCGCAAGGACGCGCACGGTGACTGGACGCAGGTCTCCCGGCTGGGCATGCCGCTGGTCAACGAGGTCGTCAACCCGATCAAGGACAAGGACAAGTTCAACGCGTCCTCGCCCTGGAACGACGGCGACTTCCTGAAGAACGTGACCAACCCGGAGCTGCCCAAGCTCATTGAGGCGATCTACAAGATCCCGGCACCGACGGAGCCGCGCAACGACCTCGTCGACGTGTTCCTGAAGGGTGTGGAGGGCCTCAACCAGCCGCCCCACGTCACCCCGGCGGAGGAGCTGCGGCTCAACACCTCGATCAAGCCGGTGGCCTCGCCCAAGCGGCTCGGTGTGCTGGACGGCGACACCGCGGGCTTCCCGAACGGACGCCGGCTCGGCGACGACGTGATCGACATCGCGCTACAGGTCGTCGAGGGTGAACTGGTCGGCTCCAAGAACGACTTGGGCGACGCGGTCGACAAGAACGACAAGACGTTCGGCCACACCTTCCCCTACCTGGCCAACCCGACCTCGGGTTCACGCGGGACACTCGCCAAGGGCACGACCAGCGGGACCGACGTGCGCAGCCAGCTGGGTGACGCGCTACAGCCCGCGAGTGCCTCCGGCGAGACCGACACCATGCTGATCGCGGCCTCCGCGGCGGCGGGCGCGGCCGGCTTCCTGCTGATCGGAACCGGCCTGATGTGGTGGCGCCGGCGGATGCACGACCGGGCCTACTGACCCGGCTCGCGGATCCGCGGCCGGGCCACTGACCCGGCCGCACGATCGCCCGACCGGGCCTGTCTGCCCGGCCCACCGACTGGCGCGGCCCGCACGTACCCCATCCCCCACGGCGCGGGCCGCGCCGCTCAGCCCCCACAACGACCGTTTCCGCCAAGGAACCAAGGACTTCGAGGAGAGGGCATGTCCCCGCGTACGAACGACAGCGCGCCGGAGAGCGAACGCGGCAGCGAGTCCGCGGACCGCGCCGCGGAGGCCATGCCCGAGGAGATTCCCGCGGGTGACAGGCAGGTCAGCGCCGAGGAGGCCGGAGCCGAGGCGCCGGGCCCGGCCCCCGCTGACGTGGCCATGGAAGTGACCGACGAGGTGACCGACGAAGTAGCGGGCAAGACGACCGACGAGGTCCCAAGCAAGACGACCGACGAAGTGATGACCGACGAGCGTGTCGCCGCCGTCCGGCGGCTGTCCGCGTCCGGGCGTCGTTGGCGTGTGGCCCAACTCGCCTTCTGCGCATCCGCGTTGGCCGTCACCCTCACCGCCGGAGCCATAGTGGTCGGGGCCCTGCGGGACGACGGCGGAGCGGCCACCGTCGCGGCGGCGCCCGCCGACGTATCGCCGCAGTTGCTCGCCGGCGCGGATCTCGACGCGAGCATCACCTCGCTTCAGGCTCATCTCCGGTCCCAGCCCAAGGACTTCGGCGGGTGGTCGACGCTCGGGCTCGCGTACATCGAGCAGGCCCGTACGAAGGGCGATCCCTCCCGGTACCCGCAGGCGCAGCAGGCGCTCGCACGTTCCCTGGAGCTGCGCCCGGACAACGACCCCGCGCTCGCGGGCCGCGCCGCCCTGGCCGCCGCGCGGCACGACTTCACCGGCGCCCTGAAGTACGCGGACCAGGCACTGAAGGAGAATCCCTACAGCGAGCGCGCCCTCGCCTCCCGTATCGACGCTCTGGTCGAACTCGGCCGCTACGACGAGGCGTCGAAGGCCGCCGACACGGCCGACTCGCGCCGTCCGGGCGTACCCGTCTTCACGCGCTACGCATACGTCAACGAGCTGTCCGGCGATGTGCAGACCGCCCGCCGCGTCCTGGAGCAGGCGCTCGACTCGGCGACGACCCGGGGCGACGTCACGTACGTGGCCACCGCGCTCGGCCAACTCGCCTGGAACCAGGGCGAGTACGACTCGGCGCTCACGTACTACGCCCGTGCGCTCGCCGCCGACGACACCTATCTCCCCGCCCTCGAAGGCCGCGCCCGCACGCAGGCCGCGCAGGGCGACCGCGCGGCGGCGATCAGCGGCATGGAGCAGGTCGTGGAGCGGTATCCGCTGCCCCAACCGCTCGTGGAACTCGGCGAGTTGTACGAGGCGCGCGGCGAGGAGGGCGACGCCCAGAAGGCCCGCGACCAGTACGCGCTGGTGAACGCGTGGGTCTCACTGGCCCGCGCCAACGGCGTCAACGCCGACCTCGACACCGCCCTGGCCGCCGCCGACCACGGCGACAAGAAGGCCGCGCTGAAGGCGGCCCAGGCCGAGTGGGACCGCCGCCACACCGTGCACACCGCGGACGCCCTCGCGTGGGCGCTGCATGTCAACGGCCTTGACGCGGAAGCCCTGCCGTACGCCCGCCAGGCGACGGCCACCGGCTACCGCAACGCGTCCTTCCTCTACCACCGCGGCATGATCGAGCGCGCCACCGGCCACGAGAAGGAGGCCGACGCCTCCCTGAAATCGGCCCTCGACCTCAACCCGGGCTTCTCACCGCTGGGCGCCGCCGATGCTCGCAAGGCGCTGGAGGCCGACAAGTGACCCGTACGCTCCGCCGCGCAGTCAGCTCCGCAACGGCCGTCCTCGCGGCCGCCTGCGCGCTCGTCCTCGTCCCCTCCGGACAGGCGAGCGCGCACCCGCTCGGCAACTTCACCGTCAACCGGTACGACGGTCTGGTCGCCGCCCCCGGGCAACTGCGGGTCGACCATGTCGAAGACCTCGCCGAGATCCCGGCGACCCAGGCCGAGCCGCAGATCAAGAAGCTCGGGCTGACGGACTGGGCCCGTCAGCGGTGCGAGACGGCCGCGCGCGACAGTGCGGTCACCGTCGGCGGCAGCGAGGTCCCGCTCAGCGTCGGCACGAGCATCGCGCGCGTGCGGCCCGGGCAGGCGGGGCTCAACACCCTGCGCGTGGAATGCCGGTTGACAGCGGAGCTCCCCGAACAGGACACCGTGGACGTCGGTTTCCACGGCGCGGGGGCCGACAAGGGGCCGGGCTGGCGGGAGATCACCGCGCGCGGCGACCGGATGACGCTCGCCTCCTCGGACGTACCGACGGAATCGGTGTCCGGGCAGCTCACTCAGTACCCGCAGGAACTGCTCTCTTCCCCGGCCGACACGGCGTCCGCGTCCCTGCGGGTGCGGGCCGGTGGCCCCGCGCTGGTCGAGGACGGCCGCGACGCACCCGCCGACTCGGTCCTCCCGCGCGGCGCCGACCGCTGGACCCAGGCGCTCGACTCCCTGGTGGCCAGCCATGATCTGACGATCGGCTTCGCCGCTCTCGCCCTGCTCATCGCGGTGGGCCTCGGCGCCCTGCACGCGCTCGCGCCGGGCCACGGCAAGACCCTGATGGCCGCGACGGCAGCGGCCCGCGGCGGCCGGGCGGGCCTGCGTGACGTCCTGCCGCTCGCCGCCTCGGTGACGGTCACCCACACCCTGGGCGTGGTCGCCCTCGGCCTCCTGATCACGGCCGGTTCGGCCGCGGCGCCCTCCGTGATCGCCTGGCTGGGCGTCAGCAGCGGCCTCCTGGTGACGCTGGCGGGCGCGACGCTCGTACGCCGGGCCTGGCGCAACCGGGCACACGGGTACGGGCACTCCCACGGGAACGGGCACACGCACGACCATGGCGACGGCCACGCGCACGGCCGCGACCACGACCACGACCACGCGTACAGCCATGACCATGACCACGCGCACGACCACGGCCAGCCGCACGACCAGGACCATGCCCACGCGCACTCGGACCCCCCGCACGCGCACGAGCACCCGCACACCGAACAGCACGAACGCCCCCTGGTCCTCGCGCACGCCCACGCCCACGACGCGTCCGCGGAAGCCCGCCCCCACCCCAAGCCCCCCGTCCGCCGGGTCAGTCACCCGCACGCCCCCACCCCGCAGAAGAGCCGGGCCACCCTCCCCCTGGAACACACCCACGGCGGTTTCACCCACACCCACCCCACCGCCCCCACCCTCCGCGGCACGATCCTGCTCGGCTTCGCCGGCGGGCTCGTGCCCAGTCCCTCCGCCGTGGTCGTCCTGGTGGGCGCCGCGGCGCTGGGACAGGCGTGGTTCGGGTTGCTCCTCGTCCTCGCGTACGGCGTCGGGCTCGCCCTGACGCTCACAGCGGCCGGGTTCGCCGTCGTGAAGCTGGGCGACGGGGTGAACCGGGCACTGGCCAGGCGCCCGCGGTGGGCCGGTGGGCCTGCCGTGGCCCTGCTGCGCAGGACCGCACCGCTGGGATCGGCGTTGGTGGTCGTAGCGCTTGGGGCTGGATTGGTGTTCAGGGGGGCGGCATCCGTCCTCGGCTGAGCTACTTTTGGGGAGAAATCACGCGGATGCGCAACGGATACGAATGGGGGGACACCCGTGTCCGAAGATCCGGGCAGTGAACGTGTGATCGCCGGGCGCTACCGGCTGCTGTCGCCCTTGGGCGAAGGCGGCATGGGCACGGTGTGGCGCGCCCGCGACGAGGTGCTCCAGCGTGAGGTCGCCGTGAAGGAGGTCCGCGCACCCGGCGGAATCCCGGCGTACGACGCCGAGCGGATGTACGCGCGGCTGGAGCGCGAGGCGTGGGCGGCGGCCCGCATCACGAACCGCAACGTGGTGACGGTGTACGACGTGGCCACCGACGACGGCCGCCCCTGGATCGTGATGGAGCTGATCCGCGGTGTCGCCCTCTCCGATCTCCTGGACGCCGAGGGGCCACTCGACCCGCCGCGCGCCGCGCACATCGGCGCCGAGGTGCTCACCGCGCTGCGTGCCGCGCACGAGGCCGGGGTGCTGCACCGCGATGTGAAGCCGGGCAACGTCCTGATGTCGAACGACGGACGGATCGTGCTGACGGACTTCGGCATCGCCATGGTCGAGGGCAGTTCCGCGCTGACCATGACCGGCGAGGTCATCGGCTCACCCGAATTCCTTGCCCCGGAGCGGGCGTTGGGCCGGACTCCCGGGCCCGAGTCGGACCTGTGGTCGCTGGGGGTGCTGCTGTACGCGGCGGTCGAGGGCAACTCGCCGTTCCGTCAGAACACTCCGCTGAGCACCCTGCGCGCGATCGTCGACGAGCCACTGCCGGCGCCGCAGCGCGCGGGCCCGCTCACCCCAGTCATCCAGGGGCTGCTGGCCAAGGACCCGGCCGAGCGGCTGGGCGCCGAGCAGGCCGAGCACGAGCTACGGATCGTCGCGGCGGGCGGCACCCTGGCCACCACCGCCTTCGGTCCGCCGCCCCTGATCCCGGAGGCGCCGACGCTCGCGGGACTCCCCCAGACTTCCCCCGGATCGACACCGCCGATGGCGTACGGGCCGGCCGACGCCGGCGTTGCCTCGACCACCACCACGACCGAGCCCGACCGCAATCGCCGCGCGGCGGTCGTCCTGATCACCGGATTGGTGGCTCTCGCCCTCGCGCTGGGAGGGCTGACGTACGCCCTGCTGAACCGCGACAACGGGGACGGCGGAGGAGCCGCCATCAGCAGCGGTGACACCAACAACGGTGCGGGCGGCGTACGTTCGAACCCGGAGACCGACAACAGTGGGAGCGACCAGGGCGCGAGCGGCGGAAGCCCCTCCACCAGCGCGCCGCCCAGCGAGAGCCGGACGACCACACCCCCGCCCGCCCAGTCCGCGCAGGTGACGGTCGCGGGTGCGCACACCGAATACTCCGGCGCCTGCCCGCCTCCCGACGCGCAAGCACCCACGTTCACGGCGACGTTCACGGTCGGGCGGGTACCGGCCGAGGTCGAGTACCGCTGGGTGACGGAGACCGGCGAGGTGTCGGATCCCGGTTGGAAGACCCTGTCGTTCCCCGCGAGCGGCGGCAAAACCCAGCAGAAGACGGTGATCGTGACGACGTACGACGAGTCGGGGACGTACGAGAACAAGATCGGTGTGGAGATCCGCAGCCCCGTGCACGCGACGTCCAACTCGGTGCCGTTCTCGGTGACATGCGTGTCGGAGACCCCGACGAGCGAGGCCTCCGAATCCGAGTCTCCCTAGGACTGCTTCCAGGTGATCAGGCCACGCCGTTGAACACCGGCAGGTATCCGCCGGAGTGTCCCGACGCGGTCGGGTGGTACGACTCACCGATGTTCAGCAGGTTCAGGCTGTGCAGCCACGCGCTGCCCGAGCAGATCTCGTGGCCGGTGAACTTGCCCCTGACGTCGCCGAAGGTGAAGCCGTGGTTGGCGGCGCGCTTGGCGATCGCCGTGTCCAGATAGTCGGCGGCGCCGTTGATCGCGGCTCGCTCGGCCTCGGTGAGGCCGGTCAGGCAGCTGCCGTTGAGCTTGTAGAAGCGGGGGTAGCCCAGGACGACCACATGGGCGGACGGGGCCTTCGCGCTGATCGCCGAGTAGACGGTGTCGAGCTTGCCGGGGAGTGTCGAGTCGACGTACGCCTTCGCGGTGGCGATCCGCGAGAGGCAGGAGCTCTGCGACTGGAGCACACATGTCGTCATGACGTCGGCGAAGCCCGCGTCGTTGCCGCCGACGCTGAGGGAGACGAGACCGGTGGAGGAGTTGAGGGGGGTCAGCTGGCTGGCGACAACATCACCCGTACGAGCGCCGGAGCAAGCCGTGAAGTTGAACGACGAGGGTGAATGCGCGGCCGCCCAGAGGTAGGGGTACGCCTTCGTGCTGCGCTTGCAGTTGCCACTGGAACTGATGTAGCTGCCCGCGCCGACGCCGGAGGAATAGGAGTCACCTAGGGCCACGTAGCCGGTGGCCGCAAGGGTTGGGGACGCCTGCGCAGTCACTGCCCCGGTGAGGGCGACGCCGGAGGCGAGGAGGAGTGAGGTCACGTATGCCGTAATTCGGGAACTTCTCATGGAACCTCCCTTTAGCAGGATCTCTGCCATAACTTTCGTACCAGCTACGCGTGTTGACAGGAAGTGTCCATGCCAAGACTTTCTGGCGCTTTCCGGGCCGAATCCTGTGCGTTCGCCATGCGTTTGATTACGTGGTCATGACAGGGTCGTGACAAGAGGTCAACTCCCTTGAGTCACAGGGGGAGATCACCGAGTCTTTACCTCAGTCCGGAGTGGAACGCGACACTCCGGGCTGTGCGCCCGATCACCGCGCACCCCCACACCGCGCGCGCCCCACCCAGGCGCCCGCCGCCCGAGGAGGACTCCCTCGTAATGGCACATCTGCGTAGCAAGAAGATCAGGATCGCCGCGATAACCTCTGTGGCGACCGCCGCCCTTGTAGGCGGATTCACCGCGCTCCCCGCCCAGGCCGCACCGGCCACGGGCACGGTGCTCGCCGCCGGCTCCCCCACGGCCGTCAAGGACAGCTACATCGTCACGCTCAAGAAGACGGCCGGCTTCAAAGCCTCTTCGAGCGAGGGCAAGGGCCTGGTCAGCGAGTACGGCGGCACGGTGAAGAAGACGTTCGGCGCCGCGCTGAACGGCTACACGGCCACCTTGTCGGCCCAGGAGGCCGCGAGACTCGCGGCCGACCCGGCGGTCGCCACGGTGGAGCAGAACCAGACGGTCCACGTCACCGACACCACGCAGAGCAGCGCCCCCTGGGGCCTGGACCGCATCGACCAGACGTCGCTGCCGCTCTCCACCAGCTACACCTACCCGGACACGGCGGGCTCCGGCGTCACGGCGTACGTCATCGACACCGGCGTACGCATCACGCACACCCAGATCGCCGGGCGGGCCACGAACGGCTACGACGCCGTCGAGGGCGACAACGTCGCGCAGGACGGCAACGGGCACGGCACCCATGTGGCCACCACCATCGCGGGCTCCACCTACGGTGTCGCCAAGAAGGCGAAGATCGTGGCGGTCCGGGTGCTCGACAACGCCGGCTCCGGCACGACCGCGGGCGTCATCGCCGGCATCGACTGGGTGACCAACAACCACAGTGGCCCCTCGGTCGCCAACCTGTCGCTGGGCGGCGGCGCCTCCACCACGCTGGACACGGCCGTCTCGAACTCCATCGCGAGCGGCGTGACCTACGCGATCGCGGCGGGCAACAGCAACGCCAACGCCTCGTCGTACTCCCCCGCCCGGGTCGCCGCGGCGATCACGGTCGGCGCCACCACCAACACGGACGCCAGGGCCAGCTACTCCAACTACGGCACGGTCCTGGACATCTTCGCCCCCGGCTCCTCGATCGTCGCCGGTTACAACACCAGCGACACCGCCACCGCCACGCTCTCGGGTACGTCGATGGCCACGCCGCACGTCGCGGGCGCGGCAGCGATCTACCTCGCGGGTCACACCTCGGCCACCCCGGCCCAGGTCGCCACGGCCCTGGTCAACGGGTCCACTGCCAACAAGGTCACCAGCCCGGGCACCGGTTCGCCGAACCGGCTCCTGAAGATCGTCCCGTAACACGCCAACTCGCTTGACGTGAAAAGCAGTTCCCCGGAGGCAGTCGGCGCCTCCGGGGAACTGTTGTTCACGGCCAGGGGCGAGCTGTTCACGGACGGGGGCGACTCGTTCGTGAAGGGGCGTTGGGCGCACGAACGCCTTCCGCATCTTGACGACCCGCCGTACGCTGCGCGACATTGAAGCCCGGCATCCGGCGCTTCGGGGGGCAAAGTCGCCAATGCAGACCATACGACGCATCAAGGCATCTTCATCAGGCACCACGGAGGGGACGGGGCAGGATCCGGGGAGGGACCTGCTGCCGCTGCTCGGCGGCGCTGCGACGGTGGTCGCGGTAGTCGGCGCGGTGCTCGCACTCGCCGACGTGGACTCACCGCTGCGCGGTCCGTTCACCCTGTTCTTCCTGCTCGCCGCGCCGTCGGTCGCCATCGCGGCCACGCTGCACGGCCTGGAACCCTTCGGCCGGCTGCTGGTGTCGGTCGCCGGAGGGGTCGCCGTCAACATGCTGGTGGCTCAGGGCATGCTGGCCCTGCACCAGTGGTCGATGCCCGGTGGGGTCGTGGCCGTGACCGCGATCAGCACCTTCATGCTCCTGCTGGTACTGGTACGGCGCCTGCGTGGCCGTACCGCGAGAAGGCGGGCCTCCTGACGTGGACATCAGCGTGTACCGCCCGGGCGAGCTGACCGCCGCCGACCGGGCGGCGTGGACGGCTTTCCAGGTGAAGGCCCATCTGAACGGCTCGCCCGGACTGGCGAACCCTTTCCTGTCCCCCGAGTTCACGCTCGCGGTGGGCCGCTGCCGACGCGGCGTGCGGATCGCGGTCGTACGGGAGAACGGCGAGCCCGCGGCGTACTTCCCGTTCCAGCGCACCGGAACCGGCATCGGCCGGGCCGTCGGCCTCGGTGTCTCCGACTGCCAGGGAGCCGTGCACCGGCCCGGCTTCACCTGGGACGCCACCGAGTTGTTGCGGGCCTGCGGGCTCGCGGTGTGGGAGTTCGACCATCTGGTGGAAGGGCAGGCGCCGTTCGAGGCGGGAGCCGCCGACAACTTCCCCTCCCCGGTCATCGACGTCGACCAGGGCTACGAGACGTTTCTGCGCCAACTGCGCGAGCGGTCACCGAAGTTCACCAAGTCGACGCTGGCCAAGGAGCGCAAGCTCGGCCGGGACGCCGACGGGATGCGCTACGTCCACGACGAGCGCGATCCCGAGGCGCTGCGCACCCTGATGGACTGGAAGTCCGCGCAGTACCGCAGGACCGGGCGCAGCGACCGCTTCGCGCACCCCTGGATCAGCCATCTGGTGGAGCAGCTCTTCCACACCCGCTCTGCGCAGTTCGCGGGGATCCTCTCGGTGCTGTACGCGGACGGTAAGCCGGTCGCGGCGCACTTCGGGCTGCGTTCGGAGCGGGTGCTGGCCTGCTGGTTCCCGGCGTACGACCCGGCGTTCTCGAAATACTCGCCGGGGCTGATCCTGCATTTGCGCATGGCCGAGGCGGCCGCCGCCGACGGAATCGCCTATCTGGATCTAGGGCGGGGCCAGAAGGAATACAAGGACTCCCTGAAGACGCGGGAACTCGCCGTTTCCGAAGGGTGGGTGACACGACGTCATCCGATCGCGATCGGGCACAGGGCGCGCCGCGCCCCGGTCCGGGCACTGCGAAATGCGGTGCTGGCCAGGCCGGAACTGTTCGAGCCGGCCGACAGAATCCTCAAGCGGATGGGGAAGATCCGCTCGAGGAGTTAGGTAACGGTCAAACCAACAAAAACGTGAGGCCTCGTTCCAGGTCTTGCCATACGGTCTCATTCATCAATACCGTCGTACATCTCACCCGCATCGGTTCATCAACGCATATGCGATCTAGGGGAGGGCTCAAGATCGCGGATGACCGGCGCGGGGCGCGGTAGGGGGGTGCCGTGCTCGGTGACCACTTGTGCCGAGTCGTCCGCGCGACCGGCTTTTGCGTTTTCTGAAAGCCGGCAGCTTTGCCAGCTCACCCGGCACGCACGGAGATCTATTTCGTTATGCCGTAAGTGAGAACCCCCCTTTCGAACCGGACAAAGAGCCGGACTGCCCAGGGGCGGGCGGTCCACCGGACGAGAGGGACCAGACTCATGAGCTCAGTCCTGCGCCCAGCCATTTCGGGCCAAGATCAGACTACGGCCGGCAAGTACCGGCCCATCTCCTCTCACCTGGCCATAGCGCCGCCGGTGAGTGTCGTGATTCCGGCCATGAATGAGGCCGAGAATCTTCCGTACGTCTTCAAGACACTTCCCAGCTGGATTCACGAAGTGGTTCTCGTCGACGGCAATTCCACCGACAACACCGTCGAAGTGGCCCGTGAACTGTGGCCGGACGTCAAGGTCGTCAAGCAGCACGGAAAGGGCAAGGGGGATGCCCTGATCGCCGGGTTCGAGGCGTGCAGCGGCGACATCATCGTGATGGTCGACGCGGACGGTTCGGCCGACGGCAACGAGATCGTGTCGTATGTGTCCGCGCTGGTGTCAGGGGCGGACTTCGCCAAGGGCTCGCGGTTCGCCAACGGCGGCGGCACGTCCGACATGACGCCGATCCGCAAGCTCGGCAACCATCTGCTGTGCGCGGCCGTCAACGCCAAGTTCGGGGCCCGTTACACCGACCTCTGCTACGGCTACAACGCGTTCTGGCGGCACTGCCTGGACAAGATCGACCTCGACTGCACCGGCTTCGAGGTGGAGACCCTGATGAACATCCGGGTGGTCAAGGCGGGTCTGAAGGTCCAGGAGATTCCGAGCCACGAGTACCTCCGCATCCACGGTTCGAGCAATCTGCGGGCCGTGCGGGACGGGATCCGGGTGCTCAAGGTGATCCTCAAGGAGCGCTCCAACCGGCGCGCGCTGCGCCGCACTCCGCACGCCTCCCAGCTCAACTCGGGCCAGGGAGAGGTGTCTTGAGCGGGCGGAACTTCTCCGTGGTGATCTGCGTCTACACCGAGGACCGCTGGGAGGACATCCTCGCGGCGGTCTCCTCGGTGCTGGCGCAGTCCCTGCCCGCACTGGAAACACTCCTCGTCGTGGACCACAACACCACGCTGTTGGAGCGGCTGACCAGGGAGTACAAGGAGACCGACGGGGTGCGGGTGCTCGCCAACGCGGGCCCCCGCGGCCTGTCCGCGGGCCGCAACACCGGAATCGCCGTCGCGCGCGGCGCGATCATCGCGTTCCTCGACGACGACGCCGTGGCCGAACGGGACTGGCTGCGGCACTTCGCGTCGGGGTACGAGGATCCGCGGGTCATGGCCGTCGGCGGCCGTACGATGCCGATCTGGGCGTCGGGCCGCCGGCCCGCCTGGTTCCCCGAGGAGTTCGACTGGGTGGTGGGCTGCACATACAAGGGGCTGCCCCCCGGCCGGGTCCGGGTCCGTAACGTCCTGGGCGGCAACGCCTCTTTCCGTCGTACGGCGTTCGACGCGGCGGGCGGCTTCGCGACCGGCATCGGCCGCGACGGCGACAAACGCCCGCTGGGCTGCGAGGAGACGGAGCTGTGCATCCGCCTCACCCGCGCCAGGCCGGACGCCATCCTCCTGATCGACGACCGCGCGGTCATCCACCACCGGGTGCCCAAAGTGCGCGAGCACTTCGCGTACTTCCGCACGCGCGCGTACGCCGAGGGCCTCTCCAAAGCCCTCGTCGCCCGAAGTGTCGGTGCGGACAAGGGACTTGAGTCCGAGCGGCGCTACGCCACCCGTGTGCTGCCCGCCGGGGTCGCCCGCGGGCTGCGGGACGCGGTGCTGGCCCGCCCGGGCGGCGCCGGACGCGCGGGCGCCATCGTCACCGGAGTGCTGACGGCGGCGGGCGGGTACGCACTCGGGAGCATCCGGGCACGCAGGGGCGGCGCTACTTTCTCCGTCGTGGAGATCGAGGGGGTCTCTCCGGCAGCTGACGACAAGGGGGCCGCGGCATGAACGAACCGGTGCCGATCCTCATGTACCACTCGATCGCGCCGCGACCGAGCGACGCGACGCGCGGACTGTCCGTCACCCCGGACGCCTTCGCCCAGCAGATGGCGCTGCTGGACGCGCAGGGGTTCGCTCCGATCAACACGGGTCAGCTGGCGGCGAGTTGGCGGGAGGGCGGCCCGCTGCCGGAGCGGCCGGTGCTGGTCACCTTCGACGACGGCTACGAGGGCGTGCACCGGCACGGACTGCCCGTGCTCGCCAAGTACGGCTTCGCGGCAACGCTGTTCGTGTCGACGGGCTGGATCAGGGGCGCGTACGACACCGGGGGCAGCCTCGACACCATGCTGGACTGGGACCAGGTGCGCAAACTCGCCGCGGAGCAGGTGGAGATCGGCGGGCACAGTCATACGCACCCGCAGATGGACCAACTCACCGAGGACGCGCTCCGGTTCGAGGTACAGCACTGCCGGGAGATCATCACCGGGGAACTGGGCACCCGCCCCGCCTCGTTCGCGTACCCGTACGGCTACTCCAGCCGTCGGGTGCGCGAGGCGGTGCGGGAGGCGGGCTTCGCCCAGTCGCTCGCCGTCGGCAACGCGCTGGCGCGCCGCCGCCAGGGGCCGTACGCCCTGCGGCGCGTCACCGTGCGCCGGAGCACCGGCATCGAGGAGTTCGAGCGACTGGTCGAAGGCCGTGCGATCGCCCTCAACTTCGCCAGGGACCGCGCCCTCACCAAGGGGTACGCCATGGTCCGAAGAGCACAACAGGTCCGCCGGAAGGCCATCAGTTCCCGTGTCTGACACGACCACCACCGCCCAGGCTTCATCGCCCACGACCGAGGCGCCCGCACAGCGCACGGGCCGCCGCCTCCGCCTGCCCGGCCGGGGCAAGGGCGGGAGCGGAGGAAACCAGCTGTTCCGCAACGCCTACGCCCTGATGCTCAACACCGGTATCTCCGCGGTGCTCGGGCTCGGCTACTGGCTGGTCGCCGCCCGCTACTACTCCGAGACGGCGGTCGGCCAGGGCTCCGCCGCGATCGCCGCGATGAAGCTCCTCGCGGGCCTCACCGCGGTGACGCTGACGGGCGCCCTGGCCCGCTTCATCCCGGTCGCGGGCCGTGCCACCGGGCGCCTCATCTTCCGTACGTACGCGGGCAGTTCGGTGGTCGTCGCGCTGGCCGCCGGCGTCTTTCTGCTCACCCTGAGCATCTGGGGACCCTCGTACCAGTTCCTGCACGGATCGCTGGCCGGCCTCGGCTTCGTCCTCGCCGTCGTCGCCTGGTCGCTGCTGACACTTCAGGACGGTGTGCTGACCGGCCTGCGCAGCGCGCTGTGGGTGCCGGTCGGCAACACGGTGTTCTCCGCGGTGAAGCTGGTGCTGCTCGTCGTCCTGGCCTCCGTGATCCCCGCGACGGGTGTCTTCGTTTCGTGGGTCGCGGCGATCGCCATGTCCGCGGTGCCGCTCGGCTGGCTGGTCTTCCGGCGCCTGGTCCCCCGCCACATCAAGGCGACCAAGGAGGACACGAAACCGCCCTCCGTGAAGGAGATCGGGCGCTTCCTCGCGGGCGACTACACCGGCTCGCTGTTCTCGCTCGCCGTGGTCTACCTCGTCCCGGTGATCGTCGCCTCGCAGGTCAGCTCCGCCGACAACGCGTACTTCTACATCACCGCGACCATCGGCGGCACGGTCAACCTGCTCGCCATCAACATGGGCGCCTCACTCACCGTCGAGGGCTCGCACGCCCCGGCACGCCTCGCCGCGAACACCCGGGCCGCGCTCAAGCGGATGGCGCGGATCATGCTGCCGGTGGGCGCGCTGCTGTTCCTCGGCGCGCCGTTCATCCTGCGCGTCTTCGGCCAGGGCTACGCGGACGCGGCGACGCCGCTGCTGCGCTGGTTCGCCATCGGCGGACTGCTGCGGGTCGTCATGGAGACCTACTTCGCGGTCCTGCGCGCCCAGAGCCGCACGGCCGGACTCGCTTGGCTCCAGGGCCTGTTGTGCGCCCTCGTGCTCGGTCTGACGGTGACCCTCCTCCCCCGCATGGGCCTGACCGGCGCGGGCGTCGCGGAGGTAGCCGCCCTCGCCGTGATCGTGACCATCTCCGCGCCCCGGTTGTACAAGATCCTGCGGACCGCGCCGGCCGAGGTGCCCGCGGGCGCGGCACCGGACGGGGACCTCGCCGACCTGGGGGCGCGCGAGGTGCCCACACCGAAGCGCGGGCCCGCGTGGGCACTGGACTCGGACACCCTCGCGCTGGGCGTCCATGTCGACTTCGACCACCTGGAGCGCCGGCCGGACGTGCGGCCGGGGCCGGGGACGCCGCCCACCGGGTCACCGGCGGTGCGGCCTGTTCACCGGCCGACCTGGGCGCTGGGCACGAAGCCGTCGGTCGGGCTGCCCGTCGAGGCACGGGAGCCCGGTTCGGAAGCGTCGCTGGGCCCGTCCGAGACTCCGGAGATCGACGCCCCCTTCGATCCGGAGAAGCCGGAAGGCACCCCTTCGGAGGCCCAGGGCGAGGAGTCCGGCGACCCTGCCGGGTGGGCGCGGCCGGCCACAGCGGACCCGCACCTGGCAGACAGGACGGATCCCCCACCCCCGTCCCCGCGCAAGCGATTGACACCCCCGACCAAACCGGGAGTGATCCTCGGCTGTCTGCTGGTCTCCGCCCTGCTCCTCTACTGGGTCCCCGCACTCGGTCTCAACGACGGCGCCCTCGACCGAATGGGCGGGCTCGGGCTCATCTCGGTGCTGCCACTGCCGACCCTCGTCGGCGCCGCCCTCCTGATCATCGTGTTCGCCTCACTGCTCTGGATGGGCCGAGAGCACAAGGGGCTGCTGCTCGTCACCCTGCTCGCCACCGTGGTCTCACTGCACGCGCTTCCCGCGGTGATCGAGACAGAGCCGCGGTTCGCGACGGCCTGGCAGCACCTCGGGTTCCTGGACTACATCGACCGCACCGGATCCGCCGTACCCGATCTGGACGCCCGCTGGAGCTGGCCGGGCTTCTTCGCGGCGGCCGCGTTCGTCGCGAAGGCCTGCGGGGTCACCGACCTCACCGAGGTGATCCGCTGGTGGCCGCTCACCATGCAACTCCTCTACCTGGCACCGATGTTCCTGCTCGTACGCTCGATGCGGGCGAGCTGGCGCGCCAAGTGGACCGGCATCTGGATCTTCGTACTCAGCGGCTGGGTGGGCCAGGACTACTTCTCCCCGCAGGGCTTCACCTATCTGCTGTACCTCGTCTTCGTGGCGATCCTCCTCGTCTGGTTCCGGGCACCGCGGGTGCTCTGGACGAAACGGCGGCCGGGCGAAGCGGAGGTCGAGCCGACGGACCGCCGCCAACAGGCCGTCCTGCTCATGGTGTTGATCGGCCTGTTCGCGGTGACCGTCCCGGCGCACCAGCTCACCCCGTTCGTGATGCTGGGCGTCCTCGCGGTCCTCGTCCTGGTCGGCCGCTCCGAACTGCGCGGCCTGCCCATCTTGTTCGCCGTCCTGGTTGCCGTCTGGGTCGGCTTCATGGCCGAGCCGTACTGGTCGGGCCACTTCGACGACCTGTTCGGCGGGATCGGCGGCGTGGGCGGCAATGTGTCCTCGTCGGTCTCCGGCCGTATCGAGGGCGGCAGTTCGACCCACAAACTCGTCCTCTACGCGCGCGTGCTGCTCGCCGGCGGCGTGATGACATTCGCCTGCTACGGCTGGTGGCGCCGCCGCGAGAACAAGTACCGCGAACGCTCGCTGCTCGTCCTCACCTTCGTGCCGTTCCTGGGCTTCGGTATGCAGTCGTACGGCGGCGAAATGGCCCTGCGCGTCTTCATGTTCGCCCTCCCGGGCGCGGCCCTGCTCGCCGCACTCGCCCTGTTCCCACGCACCGGCGTCACCGCGAAGGAACGGGACAGGGACCGCGTGAGCCTCGCACCACTGGCGGCCCTCATGGCAGGCCTGGTCCTCATGGGCGGCTTCCTGGTGGCCCGTTGGGGCAACGAGTCCTTCGAGCGGGTCCGGCCGGGCGAGGTCGCCGCCATGAACTACGTGTACGCGCACGACGATCCGACCGCGCGTCTGCTGTGGATGAGCAACGACACGGTCGAGAACGTGACCCCCTCGATCCCGTGGGGCGCGCGGGACATGGAGAAGATCGAGTATCTGCCCACGCTGGCGCCCGTCGACCCGGTCCTGGTGTCGAGCCTGGTCAAGGCGCTCAAGGACGCCGGCCCCAACTCGTACCTGATGATCAACCGCAGCCAGGTGGTCTACCTCCAGCTGGACGTGGGCTACTCACCGACCTGGGAGTCGCGGCTCATCAAGAACCTCGACCAACGGCAGGAACTGAAGAAGGTCTTCGTCAACGACGACGCGACGGTGTACGCACTGCGCGAGCAGCCCGCGGGCGAGATCCCGAAGGCCGATCCGGGACCGATCGGACCTCAGGTGACGTGGACACCATGGTCGGTGGTGGGCGGTCTCGCGGCCATCGCGCTCATCCTGATGCTGACCGCCCGGGAAGTCGTACGCGTCGCCGTACGGCCCAGTGTGCGGCAACTCCGTTGGCTGCAGAGCAGCTTCTGGTTCGCGCTGCCACTGCTGGCGGTACTGCTGGCTTCACTGGTGCAGCGGTTCCTGACGATGAAGTAGCTCCTCGACGATGCGGTGGTACGAGGGTGAAGTTGTTCCTTGCAGGCGTACGAGGATGAAGCAGCTCTTTGAGAGGCGTACGAGGTGAAGTGGCTCAGCGTTCCAGCCACTTCACCTCGTACGCACCCAACTCGACCTGCTTCCCGTCGACTTTCACGCTGATCGACCGGTCCAGCGTGTTGACCACGAGGACCGTCGTGCCGGTGGCGAGGACGCGCACCCGGGACACATCGGCGTCGGCGACGGGCACCGTCTCGTACGTCGTCCCCGGCGGGAACTCCTCACCGAACCGGGAGAGGAGGTCGAACATCGACATCGCCCGGCCCCCGTCACCACTGCTCGTCGGCGTCCACAGGCAGCCCGCGCAGTCGGGCCCCTTCTCCTTCTCCGGGTTCCAGTAGAAGCCGGAGGTGGCGCCGCCGCGGGCCATGGCGATCAGGCCCGAGGCCTGCACGGCGACACGGCGGGTCTCGGACCAGCCCTTGCGTTCGTCGTTGCCGTCGGCCGGTTCGACGTAGTACTCGGCCCACCACAGCGGCAGATCACCGGTCCGCTCCCGCACCCACTCGCCGACGGCCGTGAACTTGTCGGTGGCCGCGAACTCGTCCGGCAGCAGATCGTCGTCCTTGGTGTAGCTGGAGCCGTCCACGACGACGAAGTCCGCGCCCGCCTTGTGCTTGTTCCAGTAGTCGAAGGCGTCCAGGACACGCTGGTCCATGGTGCCCCAGGTGCCCTTCACCGTCGGCGACGCGTCGTGCGTCTGGCGCGGGTCGAGGCTGTCCATGACGAGATACGGCCCGCCGACCATGATGTCCGGGTTGACCTTCTTCAGAGCCTTGTAGACCAGGTTGTAGAGCGCGGTGTAACCCTCGTAGTCCCAGCGGGCCTTCTCGTCGTTCCAGAAACCCTTGAACTCGTTCCAGACGATGAAGTGGCGTACGTCCGGATAGCGCTTGGCGACGGTCGCGGCGAGCGCGGCGAAGTCGTCGAAGTGGGCGGGATCCGGGGCGGTCTCCAGGGCGGCCTGGCTCCAGTCGGTGTCGCCGGACTCGCCGCCCTTCATCCAGTCCGGGGAGCAGCACAGGGTGACGACCGGGGTGCCGCCCGAGGCACGCATGAAGTCGATACGGCGGTCCATGTCGACGAAGTCGTAACGCCCCTTGGTCGGCTCGGGGTTACCGGCCCCCCAGCCCATGATGTGCTGGATCTGCGGCAGCGGCTGCTTCGACAGCAGCCCCTCCACCCGCTCGGTGGCCGCCGCGCTGCCCTCGTCGGCGCTGAACTGGGTGTGCGTGAAGCCCCAGCCGACCTCCGGCTCCGTCGCCTTTGCCGGGACGGCGGGCGTGCCGTGCACCTTGTCCCCGTCCGGGGTCGTGCCCTCGGTGCCCGCGCCGCCGCCGGGCAGTGTGTTGATCAGGGTCACCAGCAGGGCCAGAGCGACCGCTCCCACGCCGAGCACCGCGGTGAGCCGCCACCGCCGAGTCCCCGAATTCCACCCATGACGTCCCATCAAGGGCAACAGTAACGGCGGGGACAGGCGGTGGAACAGGTTCCGGCTTCCGTGCCGAGCCAGTTCACGGCCTCGCGGCGGGTCACGCGGCCGACCTCGATATGGCCGTGACCCCGCCTCGTCCCTCCGGCGGCCCTGACACCGGCGACCGCGCGACCGCCTCTCGGACACCCGGTCGAAAGCCGGTTGAGCTGGGGCCCCTCGCGAAGGACACCCGGACCTGGCAGCGGAAATCCCGTGCACAGGTTCCCTCGGTGACGGATCATGGCGGCATGTCTGCCAACCCACACGACGCTCTGCCGATCCGGCTCAACGTCGATGACAGCGACTCGCCGTCGGACGTCATCGACGCGCTGTTCCTCGGCCGCTTCGCGACGGGCGAGCAGCCTCACTCGCACGCCGTCAACATCGACCGCGTACGGTCCGGGGCCACGCTGCTCCCGAAGGGCGCCCGCGTGCTGCGCTCCGCCCGCGACGACGACCGCAGCGCGACCCTCGCCGAGGGCGACGGCTGGACCCTCCTCGTCTCCCGCTGGAACCGCGGCGCCGACGTCACGGTCACCGCGACCAGCACCGAGCTCGCCGAGAAGGTCCTCGACCAGGCAACGGACGGCGCGGCCGACGAGCCCGAACCCCAGCCGGAGAACGTGACGATGGGGTTCTGGTACGTGTCCCCGCGCCGCGGCCCGTACCGCACCACACGCCAGATCTCGGCCGGCACCTGGGACGAGGTCCGGCCGAACTACACCACTCCGGTGGCGGACGCGATGGACACCCTGATGAAGACGACGCCGGAGGACATCGCCGGCCGGCTGCTCCTGCTGCACGGCCCGCCGGGCACGGGCAAGACCTCGGCCCTGCGCACCCTGGCCCGTTCCTGGCGCGACTGGTGCCAGGTGGACTGTGTCCTGGACCCCGAGCGGCTCTTCTCCGACGTCGGATACCTGATGGACATCGCGATCGGCGAGGAGGACGGCACGGGCAAGGGCCGCTGGCGGCTGCTCCTCCTCGAGGACTGCGACGAGCTGATCCGCGGCGAGGCCAAGCACACGGCGGGTCAGGCCCTCTCGCGCCTGCTCAACCTCACCGACGGCCTGCTCGGCCAGGGCCGCAACGTCCTCGTCGGCGTCACCACCAACGAGGACCTGGAGCGCCTCCACCCCGCGGTCGTCCGCCCCGGCCGCTGCCTCGCCCGCATCGAGGTCGGCCCCCTGACCCGGCGCGAGGCCGTGAACTGGCTCGGCACGGAAGAGGGCGTCTCCCGCGAGGGCGCGACCCTGGCAGAGCTGTACGCGCTCCGCCGGGGGACGTCTCCGACGCAGGTACCGGATCAGCGGGAGGGCGCGGACGCGGGGCTGTACCTGTAGGAGGCACCGGGCGCAGGCTCGCTTCCGGTGCGCGCTACTCCCCGTACGCCGCCCGCAGGGCATCGCGCGCCGCGTCCCGCGCGGCGGACTCGGTCAGACCGAGGCGGCGTACGCGCTCGGCGTAGGCCTGCGCCGCGATCGCGGCCTCGCGAGCGGCGGCCGAACCGGCGGCAGCAACGAACGTTCCGTTGCGGCCCCGCGTCTCGATCACCCCGTCCGCCTCCAGGGCCCGGTACGCCTTGGCGACCGTGTTGGGCGCGAGGCCGAGCGACTCGGCCAGCCCCCGCACGGTGGGCAGCCGGTAGCCGACCGGCAGCGCCCCGGACCGGGCCTGCTCGGAGATCTGGGCGCGCACCTGCTCGTAGGGCGCGGCCCCCTCATCGATGTGGATCTTCAACGTCACGGGGCGATTGTCCCGTACCCGGCGGAAAAATGAGAGGCACCCGAACACAGCCCGCGCGTAGCGTCAGGCTCCATGACAGTGATCGTTCGCGACGTCCGCCCCGGCGACCGGCGGGACGCCGAGGGCTTCGCCCGAATCCGCACCCTCGCCCTCCCCTTCGTGCTGTACACCCCCGACTCCGTCGGGTACGACGTCACGCACGCTCACCCCGACGCCCACTACCGTCCCCTGCTCGCCGAGCAGGACGGCGAACTGATCGGCACGGCCCAGGTCGGCATCGTGCACGACAGCCCGGAGCCGGGCCAGGGCTATCTCAACGTGTACGTCGCCCCGGACCGCACGCACCGGGGCGCGGGCTCCCTCCTGGTACGCGCCGCCGAGGAGCACCTGACGGCCCTGGGCGCCAGGAAGCTCTTCACCTGGGTCCTGGACTCCCCCGCCGATCGCGCCTTCGCCGAGAGGCACGGCTACCGCGCGAGCCGCTCCGCGCACTTCCTCCGCCTGGACCTGGCAGGCGGCACCCTGCCGCCGCTCCAGGACCTCCCGCCGGGCGTCGAACTCCGCACGGGCGCGGACTTCGCCGGCGACCCGCGCCCGCTGTTCGACCTGGACGCGGAGACGACGGCGGACGAACCCAGCGACGTCGACCAGGAGTTCACGGACTACGAGGCCTGGCTCCAGGAGACCTGGAACCACCCTCTCTTCAGCCCGGAGCTGACCTCGGTCGCGGTCGTCGACGGCCGCCCCGCCGCGTTCAGCGCGGCCCGCACGAACGGCGGCACCGGCTACGGCACCGTGATGACGGGCACCGCCCGCGCCCACCGCGGCCGCGGCCTCGCCAAGCTCGCCAAGAACGACTCCCTGCACCGCGCCAGCACCGCGGGATACACGGAGGCGTTCACGGGAAACGACAGCGGCAACGAACCGATGATCGCGATCAACAAGTGGTTCGGCTACGAGATCTGTGCGACGGAGGTGCGCCATGTCCGCGAACTCGGCTGACGCGAAACACCAGTTGGAGATCGTCCTCGTCAAAGCGGGCCGTACGAAGATCCGTTACCCCGCCCAGTTGCTCGCCGACGACGGCACCCGCGTCACCGTTCGCGCGCCGTGGGCGGGCGACGGCGTCCGCGACTTCGGCTTCGTACGGTTCGAGCCGGGCGATGTCTTCACCGAGTACTACTGGCGGGACCGCTGGTACGCGGTGAAGGAGGACCCCCGGGAATTGCATCAGATGCGTGATCGGTCGTTGGCGTGTGGCCCCGAACTGCGTGAAGTGTACCGGCTCGCCACCTGACGTCTTTCGGCTCTGATCGTCGCCCTGACCTGCGGGTTTGTTTAGAGCCATTCGTTAGATGCATGATTCTGCCCTCTAGTGAGAGAGGGCGGGAGTGTCCGACGGTACGAGGGAAGTGCAGGGGGCCGCACGGCTTGAGCTGGTCTCCGGGGTGCATCTGTTGCATCCCGAGGACGCCGTACTCGACGCGATGGTGTCGGGCTGGGCACGACAGCAGATCGGCGGTCGCGGACTCCAGGCGGATACGGCCGCCGGGCGCCAGCGGATCGTTGAGCAGTTCAGGGATTTCACGAATGAGTACCCGTGGAACTGGACGGCCGCGCACATCGACGAGTGGATGGCCGACCTGGTGATGCAGCACGACCGCGCCAAGTCGACGCTCCGCACTTACCAGGGAGCCGTGAGCCTGTTCATGGACTACCTGCTCGACCCGGTCTACGGGTGGGTGGACGTCTGCCTTGAACGGTTCGGAACGCACCCGACGCCGATCCTCCACGATGGCAACCGTCGCGAACACCTCGTGGATTACGAGGGCGAGGCAGAGCGCCGACCGATGACGCGGGAGGAGTGCCAGCTCTTCTTCGACCATATCGACGATCGGGTGGAGCGAGCGGTCAAGCGGGGCCGCAAGGGTGCCTTGACCGCCTACCGGGATGCCACCTTGTTCAAGACGATCTATGGGTGGGGACTGCGGGCTTCGGAGGCGTCCGGCCTGGACGTCGTGGACCTCTACCGGAACGCGAAGGCTCCGCAGTTCGGCCGGTACGGCATGGTGCACGTCCGCAAGGCCAAGGGCACCAAGGGCTCGGGGCCGCGGCGGCGGAACGTCGCCAGCATCATGCCGTGGGCAGTCGAGTCCCTGGAGGACTACGTCGTCAACGTTCGTCCCCGTTATGGCTTTCCCACTCACCCGGCGCTCTGGCTGACCGAACGCGGTGGCCGACTGAAGGTGGGCGAGATCGAGGACCGGTTCGCTCTCTACCGCGAGGAGCTGGGGCTCCCGGAGGAGCTGGTGCCGCACTGTCTGCGGCATTCGTACGTCACGCACAACATCGAGGACGGCGTCGATCCGAAGTTCATTCAGGAACAGGTCGGCCACCTCTACGCGTCCACGACCGCCCTCTACACCGCAGTCAGCAGCGACTTCGCCAACACGATGATGCTCAAGGCCATCGACCTGGCCTTCGACAACGATCCCGGAGACCGGGCCCTGGAACGGAGTGGACGACGATGACGGTGAAGCTCGACTACAAGTGGCACCTGCGCGAGGTCATGGCCACCAAGGGCATGTTCTCCACCACCGATCTGCGGCCTGTGCTGGCCGAGCGGGGCATCGACCTGTCCGCCAGCCAGATCTACCGGCTGGTGGTGGAGGTGCCGGAACGGCTCAACCTCAAGGTCCTGATGGCTCTGCTGGACATCCTCGACTGCTCGATGGACGACCTGATCGAGCCGGTCGCCGTGGGCAGGCCGAGGGCGAAGAAAGCCGCGGATGGCACCGAGACCACCGGCGTCGGCGACTTCCGGCCCAAGCGGGCCCGGATCACCGGGTCGTGACCGTGTCTGCGCGGACCGCCGTCGACCCGCACGCGGTGATACGCGAGCTGGTCGCCGCGGTCGAACCGGATCTGCCGCCGGGGACCGTCCAGGCGGCGATAGACCAGGCCGTTCGGTCCAAGGCAGCCGCCGTCCGCCTGGCCCAGGTCCTCGACGGAGACCCCGGGCTGCTGACCTCGGGCCGGGCCGAAGGCCCGGCCTCGGTCGAACGCCTGATCCGCCTCCTACAGGAGGGCGGCGCCGTCCACGTCGTCCGTCCGCCCTGCGCGCTCTGCGGCAAACTCGCGCCGCTGACTTGCATCCACGACTCCGGGCTGCGGATCTGTTCCTTATGCGGCAACTACCGCACGAGGGCCGAGGGTTGGTCCTGCATGGCCTGCGGCAATGGCGAGACCCCCCGCTACGGCCTGGACCGCTTCGGCCGTGAGGTCTGCCGCTCCTGCTTCAAGGCCGACTGCACCGAGGACCCGGCCGCCGACCTGCTGAACCACCTGTCCGGTCTCGGGCTCGACAAAGCCGTGCTCCAGACGGTGATCGCCGAGGTCACTGAGGGGAAGACCACGATCGCCCGCCGTCTGCTCTGGGACCTCCAGAACCAGCCGGACCTGTTGGCGGGGCAGGCTCCCCACCATTCCCCGCGGACCGTGCTGCTGGCCGACCGGCTGCACCAGGGCGGAGCCGAGGGTGTCCCGGCACCGAAGTGTCCGCACTGCGATCGCCCGGTCCGGCTGACGCACTCGATCAAGCGGATGCGTATCTGCGGGACCTGCTACAACCGTGCGAAAGCCGAGCCCTGCAAATGGTGCGGACGCCATCGCCCGGTCGCCGGCCGCGATGAAACGGGCTCCCCGATCTGCGTCACTTGTCGCCGGGAGGAGCCCGCTTACCAGGAAACTTGCGCTGTCTGCGGCCGTCTCGACGCTGTCGGCGCCCGCACCGCCGACGGGCCGCTCTGCACTGCGTGCCGCAAGCCGCCCGTCGTCCGGTGCGGTTCCTGCGGCAAGCTCCGCGGCTGCATGTTCGCCAAGACCGACTCGCCTCGCTGCCGGGCATGCTCACGCAAGCTGGAGCCTTGCACCGACTGCGGACGCCCTTCCCACGTCACCGCCAGGACCACACGGGGACCCGTCTGCGAGAACTGCTGGGAGAAAGCCCCCGAGGCCCATAGACCCTGCCAGCAGTGCGGCACGGTCGAGCGGCTGTTCCACTTCGGTCTCTGTCGCCGATGCGCCGGCGAACGCCAGCTGCAGACGCTGATGACACCGCCCGACGGCAAACGCCGTCCCGAGCTCGACAAGGTCGCAGCCGCCCTGCTGGACCTCAACCCCCGCCGGACCCTGCTCTATCTGCGGGAGTCCGCCACTGCCAGCCGTCTCGTCACCGACCTCTCCACCGGGGCCTGCGAACTCAGCCACAAAGCCCTCGACGCCCGCATGAGCCACCAGCGGGACATGGCCGTCGACTACTTCCGGGCCGTCCTGGTCTCCGCCGGCATCCTCCCGGTCCGGGACGAGTACCTGGCACGGCTGGAGCGATGGATCGAGCAGAAGACCGCAGCCATCGAGGATTCGGAGGACCGCCGCCTGATCGCTGCGTTCGCCCGCTGGGACCGCACCGCACGCATCCGACGACGAGCCCGCGGCAGACCAATCTCCTCCTTCACCAGCGACATCGCCCAGACCCAGATCGCCAAGGCCATCACCTTCCTCACCTGGACCAAGAGCCAGGGGGAGACTCTGGCGACCTGCCGACAGCCCCTCGTCGACCTCTGGCTCACGTCGGAAGACCACCAAGGCCCCTACGTCGCACGGCCGTTCGTCCGCTGGGCGGTCCGCAGTAAGTTCGCCACCAACATCAGCATCCCCGGCAAACCACGGCGGACCTACCACCGCCCGCTCGACGCCGACGAACGCTGGACGACCGCCCGTCGGCTCCTGAACGACGACTCCATCGAGACCAGAGACCGCGTCGCCGGGCTGATGGTCCTGCTCTATGGCCAGTTCCCGGCGAGAACCTGCCGCCTGACCGTCGGCCACGTCATCCACAACGAGAATGGCGTCGCCCTCCGCCTCAACAAGATCCCACTGACGCTCAAGCCGCCCATGGACGGCCTGGTCCTCCAGCTCGTCGACCTCGCACGCGACCACGAACGCACGGTGATATCGAACGAGAACAACGCGCCCTGGCTCTTCCCGTCGCTGCAGATGCCCGGAAGACCGATGACCAGCCAGCAACTCGGCCGCCGCCTCCGCAACATCGGACTCCCCTCCGAAGCCGGACGAAGCGCGGCCCTGCTCGACCTCTGCACACAGATCCCCCCAGGCGTTCTCCAGCGCCTGCTCGGGATCAGCCCTTCGGCTGCCGAGCGCTGGTCGGCGGGGGCCGTCAGAACCGCCTACGCAGCAGAGATCGCTCGGCGAACCTGACCTACGACACCACTCGGCCCGTGTAGTTGCTCCTCAACGACTCAGCCATCGTCGTCCACACCTCCTCGCAGCCCCCATTCATCGAGGCCTGAGTAGATCAACGCGATGCGCCCTCCGGGAAAGGACATGGATGTGGCCTCCCCTGAATAGAGGGCCACCAGCGAGTCGGGCCCTCTCCACCAGGTGTCTGCCAGACCCATCACCTCGTGCACCGGTTCGTAGCCGTCCAGCTCGATGCCATCGAGGTCATCGCTGACGAGTTTGGTGACCTGTTTTGCCCACATAGATGCGTGGTGGGCCAGGGCGAGCGATTCCACCCAGCCCTCGACGGTTGCATGGAGAGGTGCCCACCCATCTGCCTGGATGCCGAACTCACCAGACGGACTGATCATGAATGAGTAGGGGACTGCGGTCCGCTGCGTCCCGGCTTCGAACCACCACCCTGCAGTATCTGATTCGGGTGAGTCGGGATCGAAGTACTTGGGGCCTCCGTCGTACTGCGATGCGGGTGGCAGGAGCAGACCGCCCCATCGCCTCTGGTAGGCCGCCATTCGGTCGATCACTGTTGCGGGGATGTCTCGCTCAAGCCACCACTGTCTGTGATCCTCGACAGGCCGAACATCGATCTTGATGCCATGCGTGCCGACAAACGATCGAGCTCGTCGAGTCAGGCCGTCGGGCACGTCGTTGATGAGGTGAACATTCACCAGGGGGACGCTACCCAGCAGTCGTGCGGAGAGCAGGCCCGGGGCCATTCCGCACCAGCCGCAGTCTGACCTACACCCGCCCTATTCCCCCGTCTGAATATCCGAGCCTGCCGATAGTCCGCGACGCCGAGGGCGCCCTGAAGGGCTGGTACTGCGACATCACCCGCCCGGCCGTCGTCTCCGGCACCGAACTGGTCGTCGAGGACCTCGACCTGGACCTGTGGCGCTCCGCCGATGGCACGGCCGTACTCCGCCTGGACGAGGACGAGTTCGCGGCGAGCGGCCTGGCGACGACGGATCCGGTGGCCGCGGCCGCCGCCGAGAACGCGCTGGCCGAACTCGAACTCCTCGCCCGGAAGGGCGACTTCGAAAGCCTCCTCACCTAGAGGACCTGTCCACTCAGACAATGGCCACCACGGCATACCGCTCGTCCTCGACCTCCCTCCCCCACAAGTGCGAGTCGTCGGAGAGCCGCTCCACCCGGACGTCCTCCGCGAGGGGTTCGAGGAGGGCGGTGAGCCGGTCGGCGGATATACCGACCGGGCTCACCGTCCCCCACACTCCCTCGACCAGCACCAGCCGCCCGCCCGGGCGCAGCAGTCCGCACCAGTGCCGCAGGACGCGCCCCGGGTCGGGCAGCGTCCACAGCACATGGCGGCAGAGCAAGACATCGAACCGCTGCTCCCCGATGGGCGGTGCCGCCGCGTCACCGACCAGGAACGCCGCGTCACGCCCGGCGAGCTTGGCGCGGGCGAGGTCGACCATACGAGGCGAGAAATCGACCCCGGTGACGCGATGTCCCCACTCGGACGCGAGGAGTGACAGGCTGCCGGTGCCGCAACCCAGGTCGAGGACGTCCGCGGCCCGCTCCGGCAGCCACGTCCGCAGCCGGGCGGCCCAGGCCTCCCGTACGACGGGATCGCGCAGCCCGTGGTCCGGCTCCTCGTCGAAGGTGGCGGACTCTACGTCCCAGTCGATGTCAGCCGCTGGAATCACTGGATTCATCTCATTGTTACTCGCCATGTGCACCAGGGTGACAGTCACCACTGACAGTCGAATCGTGACTGGCACCACAGACAGATCGCGACCGATGAGGAACTCTCCCCGAAAGGGTCTACCTCCGTATCACCATGGACATAGGTAGACGCAAGGAGGCAGCCATGCGCCGCGTAACCCTGCAGAAGCCCCTGAGGAAGTCGGACTCCCGCCGCGTGCGGGACGAGGCCGACGAGCGCCCGACCGAGCGTCCGGAGGTCCGAAAGGACATCCACCGCACGTGGTGGCCGGACGGGTGAGGGGCACACGCCCGCCTCACCACGAGAACCGACGGGCGAGCCGCTTGCGGTAGTGGATCCGGTCGTACGGGCCGCCCACGCGCCCCTTCACGACCTCGTATCCGCCACCTCGTATCCGGTTGCCCCTTCGGGTACAGCCACAGCCCCGTCCTCGCACGCCTCTCCATGACGCGAACGCTGCCTACCTGATCGCAGCCTCAGGGCTCCCTTAACGCCGTCATAAGGATCTCCTTCTCCCGCCTCCAGCAGGCGATTTCGCGGTTTCTTCGGGCTAGCTTGCTGATCACCCCCACGGGTTTCAGCCCAAGCATCCGGGACCGTTTCGAGGAGTTCCCCCATGACCGCCGCCCTGCCCACTCGCCGCAAGGCCGCCGCGATCGCCGTCGTCGGTGTCGCCCCGCTCGCCCTGACCGCGCTCGCCGCCGTGCCGGCCACGGCGCACGGCACGATGGGCGACCCGGTCAGCCGGGTCTCCCAGTGCTACGCGGAGGGTCCGGAGAGCCCCAAGTCGGCCGCCTGCAAGGCGGTCGTCGCGGCGGGCGGCACCCAGGCGCTCTACGACTGGAACGGCATACGCATCGGTGACGCCAACGGGCAGCACCAGGCGCTGATCCCGGACGGCAAGCTGTGCAGCGCGAACAGCGACGAGTTCAAGGGCCTGGACCTGGCCCGCGCGGACTGGCCGGCCACGAGCGTGAGCAGCGGCACGTACACCTTCAAGTACCGGGTGACCGCGCCGCACAAGGGCACCTTCAAGGTGTATGTCACCAAGGCCGGCTACGACCCGTCCCGGCCGCTGGCCTGGGACGATCTGGATCTCCAGAATCCGGTGGCCACGGCCACCGATCCGGCCGCGTCGGGCGGCTTCTACACGTTCTCCGGCACCCTCCCGCAGCGCTCCGGCAAGCAGTTGCTGTATGCGATCTGGCAGCGCTCGGACAGCCCGGAGGCCTTCTACTCCTGCTCCGACATCACGTACGGCGGCGCGGGCGGCGCCAGTGACACCACCGGCAGCGGCAGCGGTACGACCACCAGTTCCTCCCCGGCTCCCGCCCCGACCGCCTCCGCGCCCTCCGAGGAGCAGATCGAGGCCGGTACCGACAAGTCGACCGTCGAGCACAACGGCCACGGCGACAACGACGCCAGTACGTCCGCGGAACCCACCACGGCCACCACGGACCCGGCAACCGACGAACCGAGCACCGAGGACTCGGAAACCGCGGCGTCGGCCAACCAGGCCGAGGCCCAGGCGGCCGGTACGTCGGGGAACCTCGCCGAGACGGGCGGCGACGGCACCACCCCCTACCTCGCGGTCGGCGGCGCCGCCGCCCTGGCGCTCGGAGCGGCGGCACTGTTCGCCTCGGTCCGCCGCCGCGCGGTGAGCGGCGGACGCCACGGCCGTTAGACAGTCCGGGGTCTGTCCGGCGGCTCAGGCCCGACAGACCCCGGCCTCAGCCTCAGCCGAGCGCGGACGCGCAGGTGGTCGGGGTCGCGCGCGCCGGATCGAGCGCGTTCGCCACCTCGTGGAAGGCGATGCGGTCGAGCAGGCCGATCGCCACGTGCTCGGAGAGGTCGATGGCGCAGAGGTTCTGCAACAGGACGTTGTTGACGTCGGAGCCGGTCAGGAACTGTGAGCGGTACGGCGTGACCACCTCGTCGTACTTGGTGGCGATGACCGTGTAGTGGACGCCCGCGACGGTGTCGCCGCCCGCGTTGAGCTTGGCCAGGAACGCGGATCCGGCGACCTGGTCGGTGAGTCCCGGGGTCGCCGTGGAGAGCAGGTCCTGGGCGCCGGGGAAGTACGGCAGCAGTTTGGTGAGGCCGCTGAGGGTGGTGCCGTGGTTGTCGGGCGCGATGCCGACGAGGGCGTTCACCTTGGCGGCTCCCCCGAGGAACTTGAGGTAGTAGCGGGGCATCATGCCGCCCTGCGAATGGCCTACGAGGTCGGCCTTGGCGGAGCCGGTCGCGGCCAGCACTTTGTCGACGAAGACCTGGAGCTGCTCGGCCGACTTGTCGATCGGCCCGAGGCCGTTGAAGACCGGGACGCCGGGCAGTTGCCCGTAGTCGAGGGAGTAGACGCAGTAGCCCCGGTTCACCAGATAGGGCGCGAGGGCCAGCCAGTTGTCCACCGAGTTGCCGAAGGTGCCGTGGACGAGGACGACGGGGCGGGGGTGTGCGGTGGACGGTTTGCAGGAGTAGTTGTTCCATCCGCCGCTCGGCGCGGCGGCCTCGACGGTGGCGGAGGCGGCAGTGGCGGAGGTGGCGGGGACGATGACGACCGTGGCGGTGAGCAGGAGCGCGGACAGCGGTCTGAGCAGGCGCTTCCAGGGCAGCATCGAGTGATCTCCTTGCGGCTCAAGGGAGTTGCGACGACGTACGCCCTGTGATCCGGATCACGAGGATGCTGTTCACTCTTCAAGTTACGAGTGAGTAGTCCAAGTGTGAAGTTACGCGTCAGTAAAAACTTCCAGCGGTAGTCAATAGCTGTGATAAAGCCACTGACGAACCGTCACCAGGCGGGCTTGATGGGACCGTAGGGCGCAATGCGCGCCAAACGGTCACGCAACGCCCGAACTTCACCCTCGCCGAGCAGTTCGACCCACGGCCGAACGGCCTCCGCCGCCGCCTCCTCCGCGGCACGCGTGCAGGCCCGGCCGCGTTCGGTCAACACGAGCAGCCGGGCGCGCGCGTCATCGGGGTGCGGCCGCCGCTCGACGTACCCCTTGCGCACCACCTCGTCGACAAGCTGGCTCGCGGCCTGCTTGGTGACCCCGAGGTGCGCGGCGAGGTCGGTGACCGTCGCCCCGCCCGGCGCGAGCCGCGCGAACGCGAAGCCGTGCGCGGGCCGCAGCCCCTCGAACCCCCGGGCGACGACACCCTCGTGGATACGTTGCGTCAGCTCACCGGCGGCGGCGAGCAGCGCGGCGGACAGGGCCATGGCCTCGGAGTTCTGCACGAGGACATTGAAACACCGCCGCCATATTGGTCAAGCCACTTGACTATGCGGCCGCGACGGCCAACCATATGGTCAAGCAACTTGACCATTATCGAAGTCGCCCGCCGCCGGAGGCACCATGCCCGTCATCCACCCGTCCCAGGCCGTCGTCCACGAGATACACGGCGCCCGCTTCGTCTCGTACGCCGCTCCCCTCAGCGGCAGCAAAGAGCTGTGCGCCTGGCGGGGGGAGATCCCGGCGGGAACCAAGGCCCCGGTCCACACCGTCAGCCGCGAGGAGATCTTCCACCTCCTCTCCGGCGAACTGCTGATCACGCTCGACGGCCGCGCCGAGCGGATCACCGCGGGCGACACGGTGATCATCAACCCGGGCGCGACGTTCGGCGTCGAGAACCCCACCCAGGAAACCGCGATCTCCTGGGTCACCACATCCATCGGCCTCCAGGCGGAGCTGGCCGACGGCTCGGTCCTCACTCCGCCGTGGGCCAACTGAGCTGAAGGGCCGGCTCGGAGCGCGCCAGCTCCAGCGGTCGGCCGATCCAGTTCCTTCCTCGGAGACAGCGACCAGTACCCGTGCGGTACGGAGGCGTACGTCTCCCCCGCAGCAGATCCCGCCCGATCAACAGATCGGACGGGATCTCGTCAACTGCTCTCATCCACTCGACACATACCCGAGGGAGAGGCGGTGGGCCGGCGTGGGATGCGAGAGGGTCAGCTCAATGAGGCGCGGGCGATGGGGAAGTCGAAGTATGTGTCGGGGTACGGCTCGTTGTTGAGCGTGAAGTGCCACCACTCCTCCGGGAGATTCCTGAAGCCCGCGGCTTCCATGGCGCCCTTGAGCTTGAGCCGGTTCTCCAGCTGAACTCCGGTGATGCGCGGGTCGAGCGTGTGGGCGAGGGTGTCGAAACAGTCGTATCCGGTACCCATGTCAATGGAGTTGTCCGGGAAGCGGGTGCCCTGCGGCTCGTAGCAGCGGACGAGTGGTTCCCCGGGCACGTAAGGCCGCGTCGACTTGGCCGGGAGCTTCACGATGGTCAGGTCCATGGTGCTGCCACGGCTGTGTCCCGACTTCTCCGCGATGTAGCCGTCGGTGAACAGCGTCGACTTGTCCACCCGCGGGTAGAACTCGCCCTTCATGGTGTCGTCGGCGAGATCCTCGGCCCAGCGCACGAAGTGGTCCACGGCCCGCTGCGGCCGGTAGCAGTCGTACACCTTGAGCGAGTAGCCGGTGCTGAGTAGCTGCACCTGAACCTTGTGCAGCGCCTCAGCGGCCGCCTTGGTGAGGATGCACAGGGGTTCCTGATAGCCGTCGATCGGCTCACCGACGAAATTGTGCGGAGTGAAGTACCTCATTTCCTGAATGATGGAGCTGTCGACGCGACTGAGAGCGACGAACCCGTCCGGGGCCTTGGGCTCGCTCGCGACTGCTGCGGCCGGAGAAACAAGGGCCAATGAGAGGAACGCAACGAATCCGAGGAAAAGGACACGCAGGTCGGTTTTTTGTTTCTGCATGAGCGAATACCTATCAGGAGTTGCCGGGACTTTCATACGGTTTCTTGGAAGAGGGAAATTTACTTCAACAAGTCCGGAAAGCGTAGCGGGCTTGGTACGGAAAATTGCTCTACTGCTCCCCTGGCGTCGCCGCCCTTCACTGCGCACGCCGGCCCAGTCGATCCCAACTCGCGACGAGCGCTGAAAGGGTCAGGGCAATGAGGCAGATCCCGAACCAGGTGGCGGTGGGAATCAGTCCGTACCGCTCGGAGAGGAATCCGGCCGCGACCACCGGAACGCACATCGCCAGATAGGTGATGACGTAGATGGAGGCCATCAGGCGGGCCCGCTCCTCCGCCGTCGCAATGCGTACGACGGCACCCACTCCGCCCTGGAAGGCCGGGCCGAATCCCGCTCCGGCCAGCACGTCACCGGCGAAGAACAGCGTGCTCGACCGCAGGTGTACCCCCACCAGTACGACGGCCATGCCGACCGCGAGTACCAGTGCACCCGCCCGCATCAGGTCGGCGGGCGCCACCCGCCGGATCACGAGCATCGGAAGAATCCCGGTGAACGCCAGCGCGAACACGGTGAGTCCGCCCACGATCACCGACTCCGAGCCGGTGACGTTCTGCGCGAGGCGGGTACCGAGCGCGAGATAGAACCCGCCGAGTGCCCACACGGCCACGAACACCGGAGCGATCAGTAACAGAGTCCGCCGTACAGGCCTGGGCACACGGGGACCCTGCCGTATCGAGGCCAGTGCGCCGGGCTTCCGTACACCGGTCTCGGGGAGGAAGAGAGTTGCGAGGGTCTGGGCGAGAAGGGCGGCCAGGAGCAGAAGGTAGACCGTGCGGGTCGGGGCGGGCAGGAACTCCACCAGCAGGCTCGTGCCGAGCGTCCCCACGGCCATGCCGACGAGCGGTCCCGCGCTGATGAGCACGACCGTGGCCCGCTTGTGCGATATGTCCAGCAACGCCGCGCCAAGGGTACTGGTGGCCATTCCGGTGGCCAGCCCCTGCAGTAGCCGTGCGATCAGCAGCGCCGTGACTCCGTCCGCCCGACAGAACACGGCCATGGAGAGCGCCTCGATGCCGAGGGCGGTCAGGATCACCGGGCGTCGCCCGATGTGGTCGGAGACGGAGCCGATGGTCAGCAGGGCCGCCAGAACGCTGAGGCAGTAGACCCCGTACACGACCGTGATCATGCCCGAGGACAGGTGCCACTGGGCCTGATACAGGTGGTAGACGGGACTCGGCGCGCTGGAGGCGACCAGAAAGGTCAGCAACGTGCTGGAGAGGAGCAAGACGCCCCACGACGGACCGGTCCGTCTTAATCGGGCTGTCCCATGCTGTAACTCCGAGATGGTGCGCATGCTCTCCTCGTCGGTCGGTGGCCGCAGGACATTCGGGTCCTACGGCAGGCTCGCTGTTGGGCAGGGAAAGGCGGATCTGCGGCAGGCGGCTGGGCACGACCGGAGTCGTTTGTCGACATGACTGTCGGCTGAAGACAGGCCGGACGGCCTGGCGATCCGCGAGCCGAGGAGACCTTGCCGGGAGAAGAGGGCGACCACGCTCCAGGCAGGCACCGGTAGGCACCTTCGCTTTCCCGCTCATGATCCGGACACGGACCCAGGTGAAAAACGCACGCCAACCGTGTTCGATCAGCCAGACCCCAGATTCGGTTGCACAACGGCTTCTGACCGTCTCCGGTTCAAGGTCTACGGCGCTGCGGGGGCCGGCCATAGCAGGGCGGCGCCGCCATTTCACGTCATGAAGGTCCGACGACCGTGGTCAACGGACTCGCCGGATCCTTCGCGTGCCTGATCATCCTCTAAGGAACACGGCGGCCACCAGCCGCGCGGGTAGGAACAGCGGTACCACCCCCGACCCCGGCCGCTGCGCCACACACACTCGAAACCGGAGACATCGGCCCCCGAACAACTTCCCTGGTCAGAGGACCCATCAGAGGAGTCCGGACAGGGAAGCACATCAGGTCGAAACTTCCCAATATGCGAAATGCTTGATCTTCGACAACCCCCATGCTCAGCCACGCATCAAAGAGATGCTGTCGAGCCGCGGAATGAATGAAAGGAAAAGGCCGCCGCCACCTATAAAGGCGGGTTCGGATTCCACCCGACCCTGTGTTTCCTGGCGACGAGCCCGCGCTCGCGCAGCCAGGCCAGGTGTCCGGCGGAGAAGTACGCCTGTCCGCGCGGAGTTTGACGGGTCGGCGACTCCGTGGTCCCCGGCGGGACCGGACGGCGGGTATGCCGCGGATGAGCGGTTTGAGGGCGAGGCTGTCGTACATGTTCGCGCCGGACACGGCGACGGCGAGCGGGATGCCGTGGGCATCGGACAGCGCCTGCAGCTTGCTGCCCTTCGTGGCGCGATCGACCGGGTTCGGCCCGGTCAGCGATCCCCCTTTTTTTGCGCGACCGGAGGACGCGTCGACGATCGCCGAGGTCCAGTCCACCTCGCCGCGGGCCCCGAGTTCGTCCAGCACCGCCCGGTGCAGCCGACGCCACAGGCCGGCCTCGGTCCATACCGTGAAGCGACGATGCGCGGTGGACGGGCGCAACGGGGCGGCCGGCTCCCCGAGTTCATCAGGAACCAGACACTTCGATGGATCAGCACCCACAACCGGCGTCATGCCGCACGAACATCAAGTCACGTGAGACAACCTCTGACGGCCGTCTTTCAAGTGGCGTAAAGATCCCTTGACTTCGGTGAATTGCGGCAGTCATATTAATGATCCAAAGTGGAGGCGGAGTCGGTCAACCCATTCATCGCGTGATGCGGTGAGCGCATTTCCGGGATTGCCCGACTTGGCTGGAGTTCTGCCACTTTTTGATGGGCGACGGTCCTTGGTATCGGTGTGGATATCAATGCCTGATTGTCACGATGCCGGATCCCCAAAGGTGATAGACGTGTCCGTATTCCGCCCGATTTTCCGTAGATCAGCCGCAGTGGTGGCAGCTGTGGCGGCTCTGACCGCCGGCATGACAGGAGCTTCGGCCGCCGAGCAGGCCTCGGCCGCCTCGCCCCGCACCATGCCGGCGCACGTGTTCGCTCCGTACTTCCAGAGCTATCGGCCCGGTGACCCCGCGGCGCTGGCCAAGGAGTCGGGGGCCAGCTACCTGACCATGGCGTTCGTGCAGACCGAGGAGCCCGGTTCCTGCGAACCGCTGTGGAACGGCCTGCCCGAGACTCCGATCTCCGCCTCTGTCTACGGCAAGGAGATCGCGAAGCTCAGGAGCCGGGGCGGGGATGTCTCTGTCTCCTTCGGGGGCGGCGCCGCCAGTGGGCTGGGCACGGACATCGCGGACAGCTGCACCGATGTCAGCCGTATCGCGGCCGCCTACGAGAAGGTCATCACCACCTACGGCATCACGAGGCTCGACCTCGACGTCGAGGGGACGTCGCTGAACAACACCGCGGGGGTCGACCGGCGCAACAAGGCGATCGCCCTGGTCGACGAGTGGGCGAAGCGGACCCATCGCGAGGTCCAGTTCGGCTACACCCTTCCGTCGTCGCCGACGGGCCTGGAGCCGAACGGCAAAGTGCCGCTGACCAACGCCGTGGCCAACGGAGCGGATATCGACCTCGTCAATATCATGACCTTCGACTATTGGGACGGCAAGCAGCACGACATGGCCGCCGACACCTTCACCGCGGCAGACAGCCTCGTCGCCACCCTCAAGGAGATCTACCCCGACCGGAAATCGAAGCAGCTGTGGGGAATGGTCGGCATCACCGAGATGATCGGTCTGGACGACTACGGGTGCTGCGGCGAGACCGGCCCGCCGGAGATCTTCACGCTCGCCGACGCCAAGGCCGTCACGAAGTGGGCGGGGGAAAAGGGCATCGCCTCCCTCTCCTTCTGGGCCCTGGGCCGGGACAACGGTGACTGCCCCGGTGTGCACGACGGCACCTGCTCCGGTGTGGAGCAGTCCGAATGGGACTACACGCGGACCATGCGCTCGTTCACCCACCGCTAGACCGTTAGACCGCTGGCTAAGCCTTGATCGGTGCGGCCGACCTGGCAGCCTGCTCGATCTTCGCGCAGTAGGCTGCACGGGCTTCCTCGTCGATCTGCTTCTCGTATTCGGCGCGCATCCCGGTCCGGCCGTCGAGGCCCTCGCGCAGGATATCGGCGTGCCCGGTATGCCGGATGGACTCGCCGAGGACATGGACCATGACGGCGAACAGGTTCGTGTTGAGATAAGGCTCCGGCCACCACGGCACGTGGCCGGGGGCGTCGAGGGGAAGCTCATTGATCGTCGCGTCCGAATGTTCCCACGTGCGCCGGTACAACCCGATGATCTGATCGCGGGTCTCGTCCTCGGTCGCCCACAGATCGCTGCCGTTGGAGTCCTGCCACCGGGGCAGCGGTTCCGGGAAAGGGCGGCCGAAGACCTCGCCGAAGTACCTGGCCTCGACGGTGGCCACGTGTTTGACCAGGCCGAGGAGGTTGGTCCCGGTCGCTGTCAAAGGCCGGCGGGCGTCGTATTCGGACAAGCCATCGAGTTTCCAGAGCAGCGCCTTGCGGTCCCGCCGCAGTCTCCCGTGCAGGTTGTCTTTCGCGAATTCATCGATCATGCGGCATGAGCCTGCCATGGGCTGCTCATGGTCTCAAGATCCCGTACGCGGTCCGCAACGACTGGCAGAGCACCGCTACGACGCCGAGATCCTCAGAGTCGCCAAGGCCGCAGGTTTCGGGATCCTGGAGAACCTGGTGGTCGAGCGGTACCCGTTCGACGACATCGCCGAGTACATCCGCGAGAAGCGCGTCGATTTCGGCGCGATCGTGGTCGGCACGGGCGGTGGCAGCGCGAAGCGAGTAGACCGTCGCGTGCTCATCTACGGCTGAGATTGAGATACGGGCTCGATTGCTGAAGTAGATCGGCCCCCTACAACCGTCTTCGCCGGAATCCGGTGGTTCTTGGCGTAGGCGGAGCAGTCTGCCAGGGTCGCCGGGCCTACGGCCTCGGGGCCGAAACGCCGACGAGCGCGGTCCGCGGCGGCCTCGGCGGCGCAGGCGCGATCGGCGGCGGGATCCAGGGAGAGCTGACGGTAGGCGCTGTCGGCCGGCAGCAGGGCGTCGGCGCGGATCACGAAGGCGCGGACCCGCGCTCGTTGCAGTCCGAGGGAGGTCAACAGGCCCAGGGCGGTGGCGGCGAGGGCGGGTGAGTGGTCGGTGGGTTCCGGGAATGTGCGTGTGCGCGTGGTGGAAGTGCGGTCGGCGTACCGCACCGTGAGGGTGAGCCGTCCCGCGATCTGCCGTTCTCCGCGCAGGCGTTGGCCGATCCGGTCGGCAAGTCCCAGTACGGCTCGGTGGTGTTGTGCCGGGTCGAGGCAGTCCCGGTCCAGCACCAGGTCGGCGGCCAGCTGCCGGGCCGGTTCCGACGGGGTGACCGGACGGGGATCGTGGCCCCGGGCGCGCTCGGCCAGCAACCGGGCCTGACCGGCGCCGAGAAGCCGCTGCAGGGTTCCCGCCGGCAGGTCGACGACCTGGCCGATGGCGTGCAGGCCGTACCTGCCGAGCGTCTCCGCGACGGTACGGCCGATCCCGGGCAGCGCGGTGACGGGCCGCGGGTACAGCCAGTCGGCGGCCTGGCCGGCGGGAACCCAGGTGGTGTCCCCCGGTGCGGACGCGTCGGCCGCCATGGCCGCCAGCATGCGGTTGCCCGCGAGCCCGGCGCTGCTGTCGATGCCGTAGAGCGCCTTCAGCCTCATCTTCGCCGTCTGGACCATGTCGTAGGCAGACAGGTCGAAGTACCGGAGTGCCGACGTCAGGTCGAGCTGGACGGCGTTGGGTGGTACGGCCTGGACGTGAGGCGTTATGCCATACATCAGTTCGATGATGTCGTCGTACTGAGCCTCGTTCAGCGTGGTGTGCAGGTGGAGGTGGGCGATGTGCCGCAGGCGTGTGCTCATCCCGCACTCCCCGGGCTGCGGTGGCCGAACTTCTTGAGGTCGGCGGAGCGGGTGCCGGCGGGCTGGAGGTCGGCGTACGGGTGCAGGCGGGCGCCGGTGGTGCCGTTGGCCAGGGTGCGCTGCGGCTGGGCGGGGGCGGGCTGCGGCTGCCCCGAAGCCGACCGGACAGGGGCGGACCGCGGCTGCCCCGGGGCCGGTTGGGCGGGGGTCGGGTGCGGGCGGTCGGTGCCGAGCAGGGCGAGGGCGGCCTCGGGGCCGTTGTCCCGGCGGGCGGCGGCGATCTCGTCCAGGTCCCAGGCCATGGCGCCGACGACGGTACGGCGGGTACCGCGCACCTGGACCGTGCCGCGCACAAGCAGCAGCCCGCTGTGGAAGACGGTGTGCGCGCAGGCCGGATGGGAGTCCTCGAAGAACGCCAGGTCGACCAGGCCGGAGCCGTCCTCCAGGGTGACGAAGATGATCCGCTTGCCGCTGGCGATCGGCGGGGTCTGGGTCGAGGCCCGCACACCGGCTACCAACACCTGCTGACCGGCACGCAGCCCGGCCAGGTGCGCCGCGTCGGTCGCGCCGATCTCGCGCAGCAACCGGTGGTGATGCTCCATCAGATGCTTGGAGATGTCGATGCCGAGGGTGCCCAACTCGGCACTCAGGGCCTCACGTCCCGTCATCTCCGGCAGACCGCTCGGCTCCGCTCCCCCAACTGCGCCTGCGTCGATGGGCAGTTGCCCCTTGCCCGCGGACCGGGCGCGGGAGGCCCGGTGGAGTTCGGCGATCTGCAGCAGCAGGTCGCGCCGCGTGAGACGCCCGTCATGGAGAGGGCTCAACGCACCGATCTCCGCCAGGCGTTCGGCGATCGGCCGGCTGGGGTGGGCCCGCTGCCAGAAGTCCGACAGTGATCCGTACGGCTGTCCCTCCTCGATCCGCGCACACTCCTCCTCGCTGATGCCGTGCACCGCGGACAGCGCCAGCCGTGTGCCCCACTGCTCTCCGTCGGTCTTCTCCACGGTGTGTTTCACCTTGGAGCGGTTGATGTCGACGGGCAGGATCGGCACACCGCGCCGACGGGCGTCGGAGACCAGGACCCGCTTGGGCCACATACCGGGGTCGTGTTCGAGAAGGCCGGCCAGCAGGTACGCCGGGTGGTGGGCCTTGAGCCAGGCGCTCTGCAGGGCCGGTACGGCGAAGGCGACCGCGTGGGCCCGGCAGAAGCCGTACGCGCCGAAGGCCTCGACGGTCTTCCAGACCTCCTCCCGGACGGCCGCGCTATAGCCACGTACACGGGCCCGCTCGTGGAACCAGTCCTTGATCCTGGGCAGTTGGTCCTTGTCGCCGAGTGCTCGTCGGGTGATCTCCGCGAACGCCCGGTCGCAGCCGGTCAGCACATGCAGTGTCTCGATGATCTGCTCGTGCCAGATGGTCACGCCGTAGGTGTCGGCGAGCACGGGTTCCAGGTCCCGGTGGGCATAGTCCGGCGTACCGCCATGGCGGGCGGCGATGTACCGCTCGGGCATGCCGCCGGCGACCGGTCCTGGGCGGAAGAGGCTGATGTCGGCGATGACGTCCTGCGGGTCGCGGGGCTGGAGCCGGGACAGCAGATCCTGCTGTCCGGGCGACTCGAGCTGGAACAGGCCCAGCGTCTGACTCTCCTGGATGAGCTTGAAGGCGAAGACGTCGTCAAGCGGCACCTGCTCGGGGTCGTCCAGGTCGATGCGGTTGCCGGTGGTCCGTTCGATCTCGGTGACGGCGTGGGCCATCGCGGACTGCATCCGTACGCCCAGGACGTCGAGTTTGATGTTGCCCAGCGCCTCGATCTCCTCCTTCGCCGCCATCGCCATCGGGTAGTCGCCCTGCGGAGTGGGCTGCACCGGCAGCCGGTCCAGGAGCGTCGCGTCGCTGATGACCACGCCGCAGGGGTGCATGGCCATGCCGTGGACGAGGGAATCGAGGCCTTCGGCCAACTCCCACAGCGGCCCGTACTGGTCCATCTCGCCCGCCAGTTGCCGTAGTTCGGGCAGTTCGGCGAGGGCGCCGGTGATGTCGGAGGCGCGGAGGTGCGGGAAGCTCTTGGCGATCCGGTCGACGTCCGCCGGTGCGATCCCCAGCGCGAGGCCGGTGTCCCGTAGAGCCCGGCGGGCCCGGTAGGTCTCGGGCATCGCGGTGACCGCCACCCGCTCCTTGCCGAACCGGTCGAAGATCACGTCGTAGCACTCCAGGCGTCGGGCGGACTCCACGTCGATGTCGATGTCCGGCAGCGATTCACGGCGCTTGCTCAGGAAGCGTTCGAACAGCAGGCGATGATCGAGCGGGTTGGCCGTGGCGATGTCCAGCGCGTGGCAGACCAGCGAGCCGGCGCCCGAACCGCGGGCCGCGACCCGGATGCCCTTGGCCCGGATGTCGGCCACGACCTGGCCGACGGTGAGAAAGTACGAGTCGTAGTTCCAGTGGGAGATCACGTCGAGTTCCTCGTCCAGCCGGTCGAGTGCCGCTCGGTCGCGGTCGAGGCCGCGTCGGGCCAGGCCGTCTTCGCACCTCCGGCGCAGCAGCCCGGCCGCGCCGCCCGCTCCCGGCTCAATGCCGAAGAGCGACGGTTCCGGAAGGTGGGGTGTGCCGAGGCCGAGGTCGGCCCGGGGGTCGACGGCGCACGCGGCCGCCGTGTTCGCGGTGTCCGCCAGCAGACGGCGGGTCCGACGGATGTCTCCTCCGGCGCATTCGACGATCATTCGCGCGACGGTCTCCATTTCTCGCTCGTCCTTGAGCCAGCGTTGTCCGCTGTCCAGGCGGCGCCGGTCGATCGGCCGCAGCAGCCTCGCCGCGTCCAGGACATCGGCGAGGCGGTGCTGGTCGGGGTCGGCGTAGCGGACGGCGTTGGTGAGCACGGCGGTGGCGTGGGTGCGGTCGGCCAGCGCCAGGGTGCGAGCGGCCAGGCGGAGCGATCCAGGACCGACGCTGAAACGTTTCTGCGCAACAGCCTCCAACCGGACCCCGTCCCCGAAGACCTCCCGCCATGGCACCAGCAGCTTCATCGCGACGTCCTCCCGGCCCGCCGCCAGCGCCCGCACCGGCTCCGAGAGCGGCCCGAGCAGCACGGTCAGACCGGGACCGCCGTACTCGCGCAGCGCCTCCCACGGCACCACGGGCGCCGCACCGGACACGGCGCCGACATGGGCGGCCGAGGTGATGCGGCACAGCCGCGCCCATCCGGCTCGGTTCTGCGCGAGGAGAACGAACCGCAGCGGCGGCTCGACGACATGCGCGCCGCCGCGTGCCGGAGTGCGGCGGCGTTGGGCCGGCGGCAGGGGTGCCAGGGCCTCGACCGCGAGGTCGATGCCGAAGAGCGGCCGGACCCCCTCCTTCTCGCAGGCCCGCGCGAACCGCACGACACCCGTGACCGTGTCCCGGTCGGTGAGCGCTAGCACCGGCATGCCGCGCTCGGCCGCCCGCTGGGCCAGCTGCTCGGGGTGGGATGCGCCGTAGCGGGCGGAGTAACCGGATGCGACATGCAGATGGGCGTAGCCCGCCATGTCGCACCTCCATCACTCCGCCCCATTTCAGCCATAAGCCCGATACGTCTATCGTACTCTCGTTCGATTATCTTAGCCTCATCAGCCCCGGTCAGCGAGCTTATTCGAACTCCTGATCGCATCCGGAGTGCCCGCGTCGATGGCGGAAACAGCTGTCCTCCCGTCACCTCCGCGACCGGGCCGCGCAGTTGGGTGTCGCCGCCCTGCGGAGCACGCCCATACGTCCACCACGATGAGCTTCGTCACGCGACGGAGGGCGCGGAACGGAGCCCCGCCAGGCACCCTGGGACGCAAACCGGGGATCCCGCCGACGACGCCCCGGGCTGGACTCGGCCCCGCCCCCCAGCCGGGCACGGGCGCCTGGGTCGCCCGCTCGATCGCGTACTTCAAGGGCAATGACATGGCCGGGCCGCTGTTGGTGCTCTCGGCGTGGGCGGTGGCGGGAAGCGCGGTGGCGCTCCTCGCGGCTTCGTTCCGCAAGAAGCGCCACACCGAAGCGGACACGGGGGCCGCCGCCACACCTCAGCTTCCGTGGGACGCCACACCCACCCGGACGAAAGCTCTCGTAGGACGCGCACAGCCGAAAGTCCCGCCCCCGCAATCTGCCCGGGGACGGGACTTTCGCCTCTTCAGCGAAACCGCCTCTTCAGCGAAACCGTCTCTTCAGTGAAGCGGTCTCTTCAGTGAAGCCGTCAGCCGATGGACGCCCCGAAGGCCGAGAGCGCCTCGGTGACCGGCTGGAAGAACGTCTCGCCGCCCGAGGTGCAGTCGCCGCTGCCGCCGGAGGTGAGTCCGATCGCGGTGGAGCCCGAGAAGAGCGAGCCGCCGCTGTCGCCGGGCTCGGCGCAGACGTTGGTCTGGATGAGCCCGTTGACGATGTCGCCGTTGCCGTAGTTCACGGTGGCGTCCAGGCCGGTGACCGTGCCGCTGTGCACCTGGGTCGTCGAACCGCTGCGGGTCACCGACTGGCCGACCGTCGGGTCACCCGCCTGGCTGATGGCCTGCGCGGACCCGTTGTAGAGGTCGACCTCGCTCGGGTGGGCGACGTCGGAGGTGTACTCGACCAGGCCGTAGTCGTTGTCCGGGAAGCTGGATCCCGCGTTCTCGCCGATCACGTTGCCGGACGAGTCCGACCAGGTGGAGATCGCCTCGGTGCAGTGGCCGGCCGTGATGAAGTACGGCGCGCCGTCCTTGACCACGTTGAAACCGAGCGAGCAGCGGCCGCCACCACCGGAGATGGCGTCGCCGCCCGCGATGAAGGGCTTGAACTCCCCCTTCGTACGCTGGAGTTCGGCCTTGGAGCCGAGCCCGTCGACGACCTCGGTCAGCTTGGCAAGTTCGGCCTTGGAGACCGTGCGGTCCGCGGTGACGACGACCTTGTTGGTCTCCGGGTCGGTCGCCCATGAGGTGCCGGGGATGGTCGCGTCCTTCTGGAGCGTCGTACGAGCGCTCGTCAGCTCGGCGAGGGAGTGCTCGACGATTCTCGCCTGGGCGCCGGTCGCCTGGACGGACTTGGCGGCGGCCTCGTCGAGCACGTTGACGACGAGAAGCCTGGCCTTCGCGTCGTAATACGTTCCCGCCGCGTCGGCGCCGAGGTCCTTGCCGAGGGTCGAGGCGAGCTTTCCGGCCGCCGCGATCGAGAAGGTCTGCGGAGTGGGGGCCTGCGGGGTCTCGCTGGCGTTCGCAGTCTGGAAGGTTACTCCCGCGGCGATCAGTGCGGTGATTCCCGCACCCGCGATGGCGGCACGCCGCCTGGGTATGCGTCGGTGCTTCAACTTACGTCCTCCTGTGGGGGACCGACCGGGAGGTTGTGGGGACCTCTCCGGCCGGAAGGTGTACGGACATGAACCCGCAGTACAGCAAAAAGCCGCGTCCATGCCAACAGTTCGACGCCCACTATTCCGAGGTGTACTGGGGGCACACAAGGTCGACTTCAGGACTCACGTGCACCAAGGGGCGTACACCCCCTGTGACTTGACTGTGTGTGGTCACTCCACCTGGGTTCGCTGTGCAAACACTGCGTGCGAGTACCTGTTGTGCAGTCTGTGAGGTCTAGTCCTGTCTGGTTTTCGACCCTTCGGCGTCCGATTCCCCCGGGGCCTCGCCGGGCGGGAGTTGCTCCTGCACCGGTTGCTGAGGAACTGCCGCCGCGGGTGGCGCACTCGGCGTACCCGGCTGCGCCCGTTCCAGGAACCGCAGCAGTTCCACCGGGAAGGGCAGTACGAGGGTGGAGTTCTTCTCGGCCGCGACCGCCACCACCGTCTGCAGCAGGCGCAGTTGGAGCGCGGCGGGCTGCTCGGACATCACCTCTGCGGCTTCCGCCAGCTTCTTGGACGCCTGAAGTTCGGCGTCGGCGTTGATGATCCGGGCGCGGCGTTCGCGGTCTGCCTCGGCCTGCCGGGCCATCGACCGCTTCATCGTCTCGGGCAGGGACACGTCCTTGATCTCGACCCGGTCGATCTGCACACCCCAGCCGACCGCCGGGCTGTCGATCATCAACTCCAGGCCCTGGTTGAGCTTTTCGCGGTTGGAGAGCAGATCGTCGAGATCGCTCTTGCCGATGATCGAGCGGAGCGAAGTCTGCGCCATCTGCGAGACCGCGAACTGGTAGTCCTCGACCTGGATGACGGCGTCGGCGGCGTCGATCACCTTGAAGTAGATGACGGCGTCCACCCTGACCGTGACGTTGTCCCGGGTGATGCCGTCCTGCGCGGGCACCGGCATCGTCACGATCTGCATATTGACCTTACGCAGCTTGTCGACGAAGGGCACGATCATCGTGAACCCGGGGCCACGCACCGACGAGCGCAGTCTGCCGAGCCGCAGCACGACGCCCCGTTCGTACTGTTTGACGACACGGGCACCGGCCATCACATAGACCAGCCCCACGGACGCGACGGAGACTCCCGCCGCCACCAGCTCCTCCACCATTACGGCCCCCAGGGTCCGAAGTGGGCGCATCAGGCATGTACGTCGACGGTAACTCCGTCACCCGAGCAAGGGCGAGCCCCCGCACGTCAGTTGCGTGCGGGGGCTCGCCTTCTGCTGGCTGCAGGTCAGGTCGCGCGAGTGCCGGTGCGGTGGTGTGTGCCGCTCTGGAAGACGGTCTAGAAGACGCTGACGCCGTAGGCGCTCAGGGCCTCCACGACCGGCTGGAAGAACGTCGTGCCGCCGGAGGTGCAGTTGCCGCTGCCGCCCGAGGTCAGACCGTAGGCGATACCGGAGCTGGAGTAGAGCGAGCCGCCGGAGTCGCCGGGCTCGGCGCAGACGTTGGTCTGGATCATGCCGTAGACGATGTCGCCACCGCCGTAGTTGACGGTCGCGTTGAGGGCGCTGACCCGGCCGCTGTGCGTGCCGGTGGTCGAGCCGTCACGGTAGACCGTGGCGCCCACGGCCGGGGTGCCCGCGCTGGTGATGTCCACACCACCGGCGGTGCCCGCCTTGGCGACCGTGGTGTTGGTGTAGCGCACCAGGCCGTAGTCGTTGGTCGGGAAGCTGGAGCCCGCCGTGGTGCCGAGCGTCGTGGTGTGACCGGAGTTCGACCACCAGGTGCCCGCACCGTCGGTGCAGTGACCGGCGGTCAGGAAGTAGTACGTGGTGCCGCTGCGGACGTTGAAGCCGAGGGAGCAGCGCCAGCTGGTCGCGTAGATGGCGTCGCCGCCCTGGATCAGCTTGTTGAACTTGCCGGGGACGTGCTTGATCTCAAGGGCGCCGGCGTTGTCGCCCGCGGTCGCCTTGATCTCCGTGATCTCCGCCGCGGAGACGGTGCTGTCGACGGTGACGACGACCTTGTTGGTCTTCGCGTCGACCGCCCAGGCGGTGCCGGGAACATCGGCCTTGAGCACCGAGGCGCCGGCGCTCTTCAGCTCGGACGCGCTGAAGGGCTCCGCGCCGCTCGCGCTGGAGGTGGGGATGGTGACAGCAGCTGCGGCCACGAGTCCGGTGGTCACGGCGATCAGCCGGATCCGTCTCGCTATACCGCTGCGGGGGGTGGTGCGCTTGATCCTCACGTTCGTCCCTCCGAGGGGGGTGTCGGGGGCCCGCGTGGGGTCGGGGCCCGTGAGGCGCAGCCAGGGACACCCCTGCCCGGATTCCGGACAAGCCGTGCTCCTGGGAAGCGCTGTGGGGGAGTATTCGGCCGCGCGACTGATGGGCGCAAGGGCGCCTTTCGGTCATGCAGGGTTCAACTGCCCGACGACACAAGAGGGTTGATCTTGCGCCGAACATACCCACGAGCTACGCGTGTTGACAGGCATTGACCATGTCACCGCAGTGACCATCGCCGAGTGCCGCCCTCAGGGGGCACGGCCACCGGGCGAGCGGCGCACTGGCCGAGAATGGCGTGTTCCTGTCATGCACACAGCCGTCTCACAGAGAGATACGGTCCGGCCACGCGAACGCGCGCCGACGAAGACCACCGTCGGCGCGCGCAGACCGGAAACCGGACGACTCAGAGCAGGTTCCGCTCCCCCGCCGCGATCGCCGTGCCCAGGGTGTTCCCGGGCGGCGGGAACGGGCAGATGAAGTGGTCGGCGAAGGCGCACGGCGGGAGCACGGCCCGGTTGAAGTCCACCGTCGTACGCCCCTCGGCGTCGGGCGCCGCCGGCCGCAGGAACCGGAAGCGGTAACTGCCCTCCCCACTCGTGGAGTCGGCGAAAACGGCCCACAGTGAGCCGTCGCTCTCCACCGAGACCTGGAGCGTGAGGTCCTGTCCGTCCAGGGTGAAGGCGAGCACCCCGCCGAGCCCCAGACCGCGCGCCCGCCCGTCCGCGTTCTCGACGCGTACGGTGCGACTCTCGCCGTACGGCGTGAAGTGCCCCGGCACCGACCAGCGCGGATCGTACTCGGTCGCCTCGATGCCCTTGAAGGCCTGCCGCGCGGTTGAGCCGGGGTCGAAGTCGCGTACGCCCCAGATCCCCTCCCGCACGAGCACGACGAAGCGGCGCTCGCCGTGCCCGACGCGGGCCCCGTCCGCCGGACCGAGGTCGGCGCCGAGCGTGACCTCGCCGGTGAAGAGCTCCCCGCCGAGAGTGAGACCGTCCTCGGCCGTCGCCGTCAGGACGACCGCGTCACCGCCGGCGGCCCACCGTCCCGGGATACCCGGAAGTTGCCCCTCCGGATAGTCCTCGATCCAGTAGGTGCCCGTGAGCGCGAGCGGTCCATAGGGCACGGACACCGTCTCGGTACGGTGCTCGTGCCAGTGCTTCCAGTCCTCGGATGCGTCCGTCGTCATGTGATCAACCCTTCCACACCGGATCCTGCAACCCCAGGTGTGAGCGCAGCGTCGTGCCCGTGTATTCCGTGCGGAAGGCGCCACGCTCCTGGAGCAGCGGCACCACCCGGTCCACGAAACCGTCGAGACCGCCGGGTGTCAGATGCGGTACGAGGATGAAACCGTCGGCGGCGTCCTTCGTCACGAACTCGTCGAGCTCGGCGGCGACGGCCTCCGGGGTGCCGATGAAGGACTGCCGGCCGCTCGCCTCGATCACGGTCTGCCGGATGGACAGCCCCTTCTCGCGCGACAGGGCCCGCCACTTCTCCGCGATCGCGGAGGGGTCGGCGACTTTCACCCGCCCCTGGACCAGGGTCGATCCGGGCTCCGGGTCGATGTCCGGAAGGGGCCCGTCGGGGTCGTACGAGGAGAGGTCGACGCCCCAGATCTGCTCCAGCGCGAGGATCGCGTTCTGCGGCGAGACCTGCAGGCGGCGGATCTCTGCGGCCTGCTCCTGAGCCTCGGCGGCGGTGTCGCCGAGCACGACGGTGACCCCGGGCATGATCTTCAGATCCTCGGGCGCCCGGCCGTACTTCGCGAGCCGCCCCTTCACGTCGGCGTAGAACTCCCGGCCCGCCTCCAGCGTGCCGTGCCGCGTGAAGATGACGTCGGCGGCGGACGCGGCGAACTCGCGGCCCTCGGGCGAGTCCCCGGCCTGGATGACGACCGGGTGCCCCTGTGGTGAGCGCGGGACGGTGAACTCGCCCGCGATGTCGAAGTGTTGACCCCGGTGCGCGAACGGCCGGGGCAGTCCGTCGGGCGTCCAGGAGTCCCACAACTCTCGCGCCGTGGACAGGAATTCGGCGGCGCGTGTATAGCGGTCAGCGCGGTCCAGGTAGCCGCCGCGCCGGAAGTTCTCGCCGGTGAAGGCGTCCGAGGAGGTCACCACGTTCCAGGCGGCCCGGCCGCCGCTCAGGTGGTCCAACGTGGCGAACCTGCGGGCGAGTTCGTACGGCTCGTTGAAGGTCGCGTTGACCGTGGCGGCGAGTCCGAGCCGCTCGGTGACGGCCGCAAGCGCGTTGAGCACGGTGATCGACTCGGGCCGTCCCAGCACGTCCAGGTCATGGACGCGTCCCCGGTGCTCACGCAGCCGCAGCCCCTCCGCGAGGAAGAAGAAGTCGAAAAGACCGCGCTCGGCGGTACGCGCGAGATGCTCGAAGGACGCGAAGTCGATCTGGGACCTGGACCGGGGATCGGCCCAGACGGTGGTGCTGTTGACGCCCGGGAAGTGCGCGGCGAGATGCACCTGCTTGCGTACGGTCATGACGTTCCCCCTGCCACGGCGTACTGGTTGGCGGGCCGGCCAAGCCCCAGGTGCTCCCGGAGCGTGCTGCCCGGATAGAAGGTGCGGAACAGGCCGCGGTGCTGGAGCAGCGCCACCGTGCCGTTGACGAACCGCTCCAGGTCACGGAGGGGTTCGACGGGCGTGAGATGGAAGCCGTCGGCGGCCTCGGCCTGGTGCCAGGAGGTGATCAGGTCGGCGAGATCGACCGGACCGCCCCGGTACAGCGGGCCCTGCGCGGTCTGCCGGGGTCCGCCGCCGCCGTGGCCCGGCTCGGCCGCGTGCTCGCCGTCACCGAGGTCGACGGTGAGCCCGGCGAGGACCCGCAGATCGTCCGGGTCCCGCCCGAATCTCGCCGCTCCGTCCCGCAGTTCGGCCCGTACGGCACGAGCCTGCGCCGGGCCCGCGACCCGTACGAGCGCCACGTCGGCGTACCGGGCCGCGGTCTGCCGGGCGTGCCCCTCGGTCGCCTCGACGACCCGGACGGGGTGACCCTGCGGGGGACGCGGCACGATCGAGGGGCCCTTCACCGAGAAGGTCGGGCCTTCGAAATCGACGTAGTGCAGCTTGTCCCGGTCGATGAAGCGGCCGGTCGCCTCGTCGCGTATCTCCGCGTCGTCCTGCCAGCTGTCCCACAACCGGGCGGCCACGTCGGCGACTTCGCCGGCCTCCCGCCACAGCGCGTCGGCGGGCGCGGCATGCCGCCGGCCGAACAGCCGCGCCTCACCCTCGGACGTCGACACGTCGATCTGCCAGCCGGCCCGGCCCCGGCTGACCCAGTCGAGGGTCGCCACGGCCGCCTGGACGTGAAAGGGCTCGGTGTGCGTGGTGGTCACGGTCGGCACCAGCCCGACCCTCCGGGTGACGGGCGCGACCCGTGCAAGGACGGCGAGCGCGTCGGGCCCCGGACGCGCGAAGGTGTCGCCGAGCGTCACGAAGTCGAGCGCCCCACTCTCCGCGAGTTGCGCCAGCTCCACATGGGAGGCGGCATCGTAGGCCGCCTGCTGATCGAGGGCGGCGGCCAGGTGCAGAAGCCCCCGGCCGTTCGGTGCGGTCATTGAGTGGGACCTTTCAGCGGGGGTACGGGGGCGACGGGATCTGTGCGGATCCCGTCGCCCGCGGGTGGACTACGACTCGGTCTTCGGCAGACCCGGAGGGTTGATCTCGGACTTCTCGACGGCCTCGGTCGTCAGCCCCCAGCGCTTGAGCACCTCGGCGTACTGGCCGTTCTCGATCACGTGGTCGATGGCGGCGGCATAGGCGTCCACGAGGCCGCTGTCCTTCTTCGTGGTGGCGGCGATCTTGCCCTGGAGCTTGTCACCGGCGCCGGAGAGCGTGCCGACGATCACGGTCTGGCCGGCGGACGCGACGTGGTAGGCGGCGGACGGACTCGGGCCGAGGTAGGCGTCGATACGTCCCGACTGGAGCGCCAGGTAGTAGTCCGTGTCCTTCTGGTAGTACTTGATGTCCACGGGCTTGAGACCGGCGTCCTCGTTCTGCTTGCTCCAGTCGACGAGGATCTTCTCCTGGTTGGTGCCGGAGGACACGGCGATGGTCTTGCCCGCGACGTCCTTGGGCTCCTTGACCGTCCAGTCGACGCCCTTCTTCGCCTCGAACGCGATGTTGTCGAGGCGGTAGGTCGCGAAGTCGTACTTCTCCTTGCGTTCCTCGGTGACGGTGACGTTGGAGAACACGGCGTCGAACTTGGCGCTGTCGAGCCCGACGAAGAGGTTCTCCCAGGAGACCTCCTCGTTGTCGAGCTTGAGACCGAGGATGTCCGCGACCAGCGTCGCGATGTCGATCTCCGAGCCGATCCGGGTCTTGTCGTCGGTCGCGTAGAACCCGAGTGGCGGCGAGGCGTCGGCACTCTGGCCGAGCTTCAGCGTGCCGCGCTCTCTGATGGCCGCCGGCACGAGCGCGGCGATCGAGTCGACCTTCTTGCCCCGGATGCGGTTCTGGTCGGGGCTGATGTTGATGTTGCCGACCTTCTTGGTGTCCGAGCCGCCCGTCCCGGTGGCCGCGTCAGTGTCACCACCGCAGGCGCTGAGCAACGGTGCGGCGGCAAGGGCGGCGATGGAGGCTGCGAAGGTACGTCGGGACAACATGAGCGAACTCCTATGAGGGTTAAGGGATTTGACGAGCCGTTTCAGAGAGATCAGAAAGAGCAGAAAGAAACGGGGCTTCAGAGGACCTTGGACAAAAACGCGCGGGTCCGTTCGTGCTGTGGCTTGTCGAGTACGTCGCCGGGGGCGCCCTGCTCGACGACGCGGCCGTCGTCCATGAAGACGACGGTGTCGGCCACCTCGCGGGCGAAGCCGATCTCGTGGGTGACCACGATCATCGTGGTGCCCTGGTGGGCCAGGTCCTTGATGACGTCGAGGACTTCACCGACCAGCTCGGGGTCGAGCGCGGAGGTCGGCTCGTCGAAGAGCAGCAGCTTCGGCTCCAGGGCCAGCGCGCGGGCGATGGCGACCCGCTGCTGCTGACCACCGGACAACTGCTTCGGGTAGGCGTCGGCCTTGTCGGAGAGCCCCACCCGGTCGAGCAGTTTCCGCGCGGCCTCGACAGCGTCCTTGCGGGGCCGCTTCAGCGCGGACACCGGCGCCTCGACGATGTTGTCCAGCACGGTGAGGTGCGGGAAGAGGTTGAAGTTCTGGAAGACGAAGCCGATCTGGGTGCGCTGCTTGAGGATCTCGCGCTCGCGCAGCTCGTACAGCTTGTCGCCGGAGCGCCGGTAGCCGACGAGGGTGCCGTCGACGCTGATCCAGCCCTGGTCGACCTTCTCCAGATGGTTGATGGTGCGCAGCAGCGTCGACTTGCCGGACCCGGACGGACCGAGGATGACCGTGACCTCTCCGGTCCCCACTTCGAGGTCGACGCCCTTGAGCACTTCCAGCGAACCGAAGCTCTTGTGGACGGACTTGATGTCGACCATGGCCGCCGTCTCGCCCTGCGTGTCCTCGTCCTGACCCTTCTCCTGACCCTGACCCTGACCCTTGTCCTTCGCGACCGTGGCGCTCATCGCGTGGCCCCCTTCGAGAAGTGTCGTTCGACGTAGTACTGGAGGATCGAGAGCGCGGTGGTCAGGAGGATGTACCAGGCGGTGGCGACCATCAGGAGCGGCACGACCCGGCCGTTGCGGCCGTAGATCACCTGGACCTGGTAGAAGAGCTCGCCGATCGCCATCACGGAGACGATCGAGGTCCCCTTGAAGAGGGAGATCACCTCATTGGCGGCGTTCGGCAGGATCGAGCGCATCGCCTGCGGCAGCACGATCCGCCGGATCTGCCGCAGCTTCGGGATGCCGAGCGCGGCAGCCGCCTCCAACTGCCCGCTGTCCACGGCCAGTACGCCGCCGCGCACGATCTCCGCCGCGTACGCCGCCTGGTGCAGCGCGAGCCCGAGCACGGCCGCGCTCATGGCCCCGACCAGGTCCATCGTCGGGAAGGAGAAGAAGCCGGGCCCGAACGGGATGCCGAACTCCAACTCCTGGTAGAGGTAAGCCAGGTTGAACCAGAAGAGCAGCTGCACGATCAGCGGGATGGAGCGGAACGCCCAGATGTAGGCGAAGGCCACGCCCTTCAGGAACGGGCTGGCCGACAGCCGCATGAAGGCGAGCACGACACCCAGCGCGAAGCCCAACGCCGTGCCGTAGAAGGTCAGTTGAATGGTGACCCAAACCGCCTTGAGTACCACGTCCGCCGTGAAGTACTCGGCGAAGACATTCCACTCCCAGCCGGCGTTGGTGGCGAGTCCGTGCACGAACTGCGCGAGCAGCACGGCGGTCGCGACCACGGCGGCCCAGCGCCAGGGGTGCCGGACGGGCACGACCTTGAGCGCGCCGAGGTCCTCGGGTTCGGTGGCCGTTTTCGTGAGGGGTGGATCACTGGTCAGGGACATGAGGGTTCCTCGGAGGCGTGTTGGGACGTGAGCGGAACGCCGGGCGGGTACGGCGGGTCAGGAGACGGAGAAGCAGGGTCGAGCGCGTCGGGGTCGGAGCTTCAGGCCACGGCCCGACAGGACAGCGCGCGCAGGAACGCCAGCACGGCACGCGCCGCCGCGTCGTTCTGCCGGAAGGCAGGCCCCCCGGTACGCGGCCGGGTGAACGCCCCCGAGCCGCGCGCGTCGGTGTGCGGGCCGAGCGCGAAGCGCCGGGGGTGCGGGGTGCCTGAGCGGTCCAGGACCCGGCCGTCGACGGGGTCCACGGCGAGCAGCCCCTCCGGAGTCGCGGCGGCCCCGTCGGCGTACAGCTCGCGCAGCAGCAGGTCGCTGGTGCGCTCGACCGTGGGGTGCGGCAGCCGTGCCTCGACGAGCGCACGGGCCTCGACCGTCGCGCCGGGCACGGTGACACTGCCGGCCCGGAAGACGCCGTCCTCGGCGGTGACGGTCATGTCGGCGCCCACGAACTTCAGGATCCCGGCTCGCGACAGCGCCAGCATCTGGTGCAGCCGAGGCCCGGGCGGCCCCGACGCGAGATAGCTGAAGAAGCCGTGCCACCACGGGCCGATGTCACCGAGCCGGACCAACTGGCCGTATACGGAGAGCAGTCCGAGGAAGACGGCCAGGTCCGGGCTGTTCGACGGATCGTGACGTCGCGTCAAGTCGCCTTCGATGTAAGCGCGCAGTCCGTTCTGGAGTTCCTCGTACGAGGTGTGCCGCACTCCGTCGAGCGGATGGTCGAGGGCGGTGAGGTCGAGCCGGTCGGCCGGATCGGGCACAGCGGATATCACCAGCGCCTGGATCTCGGCGGCGTCCCCGGCCGCGTACTTCTCCTCGAAGTCCGTCCAGGCCATCCGCGTCCGCTCGGGGTGGGCCGCGAACAGCCGGTGGTAGTGCGCGAACCCCAGCTCCTTCTCGATCAGCGGCTGGACATCCCGCCGGAAGTCGAACCCCTCGGGCCGCGCGAGCAGCCCGTCGATCTCGGCGGGCCCCAAGAACCTTGGCAGCGGCGGCCGTTCGCCCTCCCAGTCGTAGCCGATCTTGGAGTGGTAGGGAACCCCGCGCCGGGAGCCGACGTACAGGACCGGCTCACGCCCGGACGGGAGGTATGCCTCCCCCTCATGGCGTCCGCCGCGCCCCTCCGTCAGCAGCACCATCAGGTCGACGAAGGCGAGCCCGAAGCCGCGCACGAGGACCGGTTCGCCCGATTCCAGCGCGGCCAGGTCGCTGTCGGCCGTGAAGTCCGGCGGCAGGTGCACCAGTCCGTGGCGTTCGGCGTACGCCGCCAATTCCCTCTGTTCGTCGTCGAGTTCGGCGTCGAGGTGACCGAGTGCCAGGACCACCAGGTCGGCGTGGAGCGGCTGCGACAGGCCCTCGAGCCACACCCGCTGGCGACCGCCGCGAGGCCCGGTGACGCGCAGGGCGCGGCGCGGGTGGTGCTGGACCCGGACGCCCGACGGCAGGGCGGCCACGGCCCGTTCGTACACCCAGCGCAGATACGTGCCCTGACGCTGTCGGTCCGCGAAGACCCGCCCGTCGAGGCCCGCCCACTCGTTCAGCGTGGGGCCTTCGAGCACCGGCCCGTCCATGGCCACCGTCTCGTCGGTGAACATCGTGACGTCCTGGGCCTGCGAGTTCATCCACAGCAGCGGAGACTGCTCCTCGCGCCAGATGCGTCCCCCGCCCGGCGGATAGGGATCGACGAGATGGATGTCGAAACCCCCGGAGCCCTGCGAACCCCCGGAGCCGTCATGGCCACCGGAGCCGTCAGAGCCTCCAGAGCCCTCGGAGCCCGGCGCACCCGAATCGCCGTACAGCTCAGGCAGGTTGGCGACGATCCGCTCCAGGACACCGGTCCCCCGCGGCCCGGCGCCCACGATGACGAGCGACGGCCTCATCGGCCCGCTCCACGCATGCGAGCAGAAGGTGGCGACATCGCAACGCCTCGTGTGCGATCGCTGTCGACGACGCCGATGCAGGCGGCCTCATGCAGAGGCAGGCCGGCGATGGCGGTCCGCTGGCCGAGACGGCGCTGCCGGACGATGCGGAAGGGCGCCGCACCTTCCGGTGCGGCCGCCTTGGTAAGGGTGTCGGACGACATGCGAAGGCTCCGTGATGCGTCGAGTCGAACACGGTGGTGCCTTCACACGGGGCCGCACGGTCACGAGGACCGAACAGACCACACAGGGCGTCACAAGGACGCCCCCACGGCCGAGCCCCTCAGCATGGCCGTCCGTCGAGAGTACGGGGCTGTTTCCCCCCACTGTCAAGGGTGTCCACACTGTGAGCGGTACGTCTCATGTCGGTTGACGCGGAAACGGATGCCTGTTCCACTTGCTCCATGCATTCGCAGCAGTGGCTGGTCACGCGCTCCCACATCGACTTCGGTCGAGTGTGGTCCTCTTCCTGTTGAGCTGACCGCCTGCGCCCTTTCTGACGGGCGCTTTCTGCGTTTTCCCGGCGCCGCCCGAGCGCCGCTGCCCACGCCTTCACACGCGTATCCCGCGCCCCCCTCGCGCACACAACTCACTTTTCTCAGTGCCATCCGCCCGCTTCCTGCCTCCGGCGGCGGGTCGCCCGACCCCCGCCGACGCCGACGCCGACGCCGACGCCGACGGGGAGCGTCCCTCAGCAGCCGCAGTCACACCCGCAGTCGCACCCGTCGCAGCAATTGCCGCAGCAGTCACCACAGTCGCAACAGTCGCCGCACCCACTGCAGTCGCAGCAGTCGCCCTGGCTGCACAGCCCTTCTTTGCGTTCCCGGCTCCACGGATCCTCGTACTCGCCACAGCACATCTGGCACGTACAGGCCAACCCCGCCCACACCAGGCAGCCCACGACGAGCCCGCGCCGGTCGCGGCGCGGCGGCTCCGGAGGAAGCGGCGGTCCACCCGGGCCACCGGGCGGCGCGTACGGTCCGGCCGGCGGGCCGTATACATCCGCCCGGTGTGCGCACGAGCTCGTGCCGAAGGCTCGGTCCACGGAGTTCCGCAGCTCGTGCGCGAGCAGAACGTGCGCCAGCCTGCTGTCGGTGAACTCGACCTCACGCAGTGCCAGCCGTATGCCGTGCAGCGCGTCATCGGCGAGCCGCCGCGCCTCCACGAGCGACGTACCGGTTCCCGTCAACGGGTTCCACGCGCCCGACGCGGCGTCAGTTTCCCTGTCCTCCACGGCATCCAGGAGATGCGCGAGCCGCCCGAAGAGCCGCCCGGCCTCGGCGAGCGGCACGGCGTTGCCCGGGCGCCCGGCGAGGACGGCGGTGTGCGCGAAGGCCGCGGCGGTCGCGGTCTCGGTCGGCTCGGTGACCGTCAGAATCGGCGTCCCGAGCCCGGCCAGCGCCTCGACATCGATCTGGCGGTCCACGGCGTCGACCAGCACAGCGGTGTCGAATCCGACCTCCGCGCCGGTACGTGCACCCGCGCGCCCCCAGCTTTTGGCGACCCGGCGCGCGGCGAGCGCCACCGGCCTGCGCGCCAACAACCCGTCCCCGTCCGCCACGTGGTCGCGCACCTTGGCCGACGCCAGCACCAGCGAGACGGCGGCGGCGAGCCGCGCGCCCTCGCCCTGCGCGACGGACGCCGTCCGCATGCCCCGCAAGGGACAGGGCCCCGCCGTACGCCGCCACCCGGTGGCGCGCTCGGCCTGAGCCTCCGTCAGAACCGAGACCAGCAGCCCGTCATAGTTCGTGACCACCCGGGCGAACTGGCCGTGGTCCCCGCGCAGCGCGAGGCACAGCCCGCACAAATGCGCCATCCACTGGGCCTTGAGTCCTTCACCGAGGCGATGGCTGCAAGGCCGCACTATCCCGAACACGACACTCCCCCGTGATGTGTACGAAGTTGAGGTGCGGCATCGTATCGACCACCCCGTTCACCCGTACGCACCACCCGTCACCCAAACGCCGTCGAGAATCATATTTCACTCTCAGTCAGCAGCCGTACACAGCAAGACCCTTGGGATACGCGGGCTCTCGACGTATTCGCTGTGCACCAGTACCGTCACGAAACCCCCGCGCGGCGTCTATCCCCTTGGCGCTACATCCGCATCATGGACGACCATGGGGATGCGGAAAGCAAGACAGACCGCTGTGAGAGGAGGCGTCCATGGGATCGGTGCGCAAGGCGAGTGCCTGGCTTGGCCTCGTAGACGACAACGATGACGAGCGTTACTACGACGACGACAACTACGCCGAGAGCCAGGAGACCGGCAATGCCTGGGTCACCGACCCTCGCGTGAAGGTCGCGTCCGAGACGGCGGAGGAGAAGGGCCGCCGGATCGGCACGGTCACCCCGGACAGCTTCCGGGACGCACGCGGAATCGGCGAACTCTTCCGGGACGGCGTCCCGGTCATCATCAACCTCACGTCCATGGAGCCCGCCGACGCCAAGCGCGTGGTGGACTTCGCGGCCGGCCTTACCTTCGGCCTGCGCGGCACCATCGAGCGGGTCGCCACCCGCGTCTTCCTGCTGACCCCTGCCAACACGGAGATCGTCAGCGGCGAGGCCGCGAGCCGTCCGGCCGACGGTTTCTTCAACCAGAGCTGAGGCAGGGCCGCTCACCGGCCCTGCCTTGCCGGGGTCCTTGCGGGTTCTTCCGGAGTCGTGGGTTCTTACCGGAAGGCATCGAGTCCGGTGAGCGCCTTGCCCAGCACGAGTTGATGCATTTCCACGGTGCCCTCATAGGTGAGCACCGACTCCAGGTTCGTGGCGTGCCGCATCACGGGGTATTCGAGCGAGATGCCGTTGGCGCCGAGAATGGTGCGGGCGGTCCGGCAGATCTCGATCGCCTCCCGCACGTTGTTGAGCTTGCCGAAGCTGACCTGCTCCGGGCGCAGCCGCCCCGCGTCCATGCGCCGCCCCAGGTGATGGGCGAGCAGAATTCCCTTGTGCAGTTCGACCGCCATGTCGGCGAGCTTGGCCTGGGTGAGCTGGAAGCCGCCGATCGGCCGCCCGAACTGCTCACGCGTCTTCGAGTATTCGACGGCGGCCTCGAAACTGGCCCGTGCGGCGCCCATCGCCCCCCACACGATCCCGTACCGCGCGTGCGACAGACAGCCCAGCGGCCCCTTCAGCCCGGTGACCTCCGGCAGCACGGCATCGGCGGGCAGTCGTACGTCGTCCAGGATCAGCTCACTGGTGACGGAGGCCCGCAACGACCACTTGTGCTTGATCTCCGGAGCGGAGAACCCGGCCGCGTCGGTGGGCACGACGAACCCGCGGATCCCTTCATCGGTCTGCGCCCACACCACGGCGACCCCGGCGACGGACCCGTTGGTGATCCACATCTTCCGCCCGCCCAGGACCCAGTCCCCGCCGTCGCGCTTGGCGTACGTCCGCATGGAGCCCGGGTCGGAACCGTGGTCGGGCTCGGTGAGTCCGAAGCATCCGATGACCTCGCCGGCGGCCATGGAGGGCAGCCACCGCTGCTTCTGCTCCTCGGACCCGAACCGATGGATGGCGTACATCGCGAGCGATCCCTGCACGGACACGAGCGACCGGATCCCGGAGTCCGCGGCCTCCAGCTCCAGGCAGGCGAGCCCGTACTGCACCGCGCTGGCCCCCGCACATCCGTACCCCTCGAGCGACATCCCGAGCGCCCCGATCCCGCCCAACTCCCGCGCCAGCTCCCGGATCCCGGGCAGCTCCCCCTGCTCGTACCACTCCGCGACGTAAGGCAGCACCCGGTCCGTGGCCCACGCCCGCACGGTGGCTCGGATCGCCAGGTCCTCCGCGTCCAGGAGATCGTCGACACCCAGGGGATCGGCGGGGTCAAAGGGGGGCAACTTCGAGGACGCGGACATGGCACAGCCTCCGGGACTCTAAAACTAGCGCCGCTAGTTACAAATGCGGTGCCGACGTTACGGCGCAGTGTCCCGCACGTCCAGGGGTCCACGAACCCGCAGCCGCCGACGGCGGGCGACCCCCACGGGAGACGGGCACCTCTCAACCAAGCCGCACAGGCGGTGCGCGGGCGGGAGAACTACACAGGCACGCGGGACTCCGCGACCTGCCTGGGCGCGGGGATCTCCGCCGGAGGCGCCTCGCACTCCATGACCCGCGGCAGCCGCAACGCCATTACGGCCCCGAGCAGCAGCAACCCCGCGCTGACCAGCAAGGTCACATGCAGTCCGTGCACGAAGGAGTCCCGAGCCGCGTGGCGCAGAGCCGCACCAGGATGCCCGCCGAGCCGCGCGGCAACCTCGTACGCCTCTCCCAGCGAGTGCCCCGCCGCCTTGGAATCGGAGGCCGGAACCCCCGGGACCGACGACAGCCGTGGCGTGTACGCCGCGTTCATCACACTCCCCAGGAGCGCGATGCCGATCCCGGCGCCCAGCTGGTACGACGTCTCACCGATCGCCGCGGCCCCGCCGGCCTGCGCCGGTGGAGCCTCGCTCAGCATCGACTCGTACGCGCCGAAGAGCGTCATCTCCAGCCCGAAGCCGAGCAGCATGAACCCGAAGAGCAGCAGTCCCGTGTTGTCGTGCCCGCCCATCGGGGTGAGCGTGATGACCGCGGCCGCGGTGATGCAGAACCCGGAGCAGACCATCGTGCGCGGCCCGAACCGCCGCAGCATCTTCGCCCCGCCGAGCCCGGCCGCCATCGCGGCGACGGTGAGCGGCAGCAGCCGCAGCCCGGTCTGCAGCGGCGAAAGACCGAGCACGAGCTGCAGGTACTGGGCGGCGATCAGCTCAAGCCCGACCAGGGCGAGCATGGCGAGCACGATGCAGCAGACGGACGTACTGAACGCGGGCCGCGAGAACATCCGCAGATCGACCAGCGGATGCTCGCGCCGCCGCTGCCGCCGTACGAAGGCGAGCATGAGCGCGCCGCCGGCCAGCAGCGTCACCAGCGTGAACGGGCTGAACTCACCCCCTCCGAGCTGCTTCACACCGAGGACGAGCCCGAAGAGTGCGGCGGCGCCCATGAGCGCGCCGACGACATCCCAGGGTCCCTTCCCGTCGCCCTTCGACTCGGGCAGCAGCAGTCGCCCGATGGGCAGGCTGACCAGCATCAGCGGAATGTTGACGAGGAAGACGGACCCCCACCAGAAGTGCTCCAGCAGAAATCCGCCGAGGAGCGGCCCGATCGCGGCGCCGACGGCGGCGACGGCGCTCCAGATGCCGATCGCGAGCGCCCGCTCCCGCCGGTCGGGAAAGACCTGTCGCAGGATGGAAAGCGTCGCGGGCATGATCATCGCGCCGCCGACGCCGAGCAGGGCGCGCGCGCCGATGAGCACCTGCGCGCTGTCGGCGAGGGCCGCGAGTCCGGAGGCGACGCCGAAGAGGGCGTACCCGAGGAGGAGGATGCGGCGGCGGCCGACGCGGTCGCCCAGCGTGCCGAAGAGGATGAGGAGCGAGGCACAGACGAGCGGGTAGACGTCGACGATCCAGAGCAGCTCTATCCCGCCGGGCTTGAGGTCCTCGGTGACGGCGGGCACCGCGACATGCAGCACGGTGGCGTCGAGGGCGACGAGGAGCAGGCTGACGCAGAGGACGACGAGGACGACCCAGCGGTTGGCACCGGGCCCGGCCTCCTGACGGCGTCGCACAGCGCCCGTAGTCGTCCCGGACATGTACTACCTCCCAGATGTTCCCTCGCGTTCGGCGGGACCGCGGGGTGGGGACTCCCTGCGGTTGCGGCCTGGGAGAGCGGAATCCCGGCCCACGCAACAAAGGCGAGTGAGCCGTCAGCGTACGCGAGTTCTCACCGATGACGCGTGGTGGACCTCTCACGTTCCTCACACCCGGGTGTGGCGTACGCCACGCTCCCCCGCATCCAAGCACGCCCCATACCTGCACACCCGTCTCCACAGTCCACTCCATGCACAGAACAGTCGACTTGCCGCTAACGACTCCTTGGGGGTGATCACGACAGGCTGGTGGAGCAACGGACGCCAGGTGGTTCTGGCGTCTTGACCTTGGAATCGTCCTAACGAGGAGTACGCATGCGAGCAAAACGAATCCTTGCCCTCGTCGGAACACCGGTCGCGGCCGTAGGCCTCCTGCTCACCGCGGGAAGCCCGGCACTCGCCGTGGACCACGAGATGCACACCGACGACAGCGACCCCGGCGGCCGGGTCCAGTTCACCGCGGGCGGCGACATCGTCAGGGTCGACGACCTGGAGGCGGACGGGTATGCCGCCAAGCTGGTCGTCTACAACCCCAACGGGACGACGCGATACACGATCCAGGCAGGCAGCGCGGGCACCAGCAAGACCGTGCGGGCCAGCGACGGCGGTGCCTACGACCTGACCGAGGACACCGCGTACAAGTTCACGATCTGCCTGCACAAGACCAGCGGCGACTCCTACTGCGACACCGCGGTGTGGGCGGGCTGACGGCGGCCCTGAGCGTCGGCTGATCCGACGCGGTACCGGCGGACGCGCAAGCGCCGCCGGTACTTTCGCGTGCGCGCCCACGGCTGCCGACGGGCAACGGACAGCCGAGCACCCGTCTATACCGGCAGGCCGAGGGCTCGGCGCCGGTAGTCGCTGGGCACGATGTCGTAGGCGGCACGAAAGGTGCGCGTGAAAGCGGCGTGCCCCCTGAAGCCCCAACGGACGGCGATCTGGTGGACCGGCACGTCCCGCAGCCGTGGATCGGTCAGGTCGCGCCGGACACCCTCCAGGCGCTGATGCCGGATCAGCGTCGTGACCGTGGTGTCGCGGGTCCGGAAGAGACGGTGCAGGTAGCTCACGGAGATGTGGTGGGCGGCGGCGACGGCCCGCGTCGACAGGTTCGGGTCGTGCAGGTGCTCGCGGACGAAGGTCTCGACGCTCAGGAGCAGACTGCGCTGACCGGACTCGTCCGGTACCTCGGCGGGGGTATCGACGTGATGGGCGAGCGCCGCGGCCAGCAGGTCCAGGGCCACCGCACTCAGCCGGGCGACATCGGCGGGCCGGTAGGAATCACGGTCCGCGGTCACGCCGCTGAGGAACCGGGCGAACAGCGCCCCCGTCCCTTCCTGTCCGGACAACCGCGTCACCAGCAGCCGGTCGATCTGCCGGGTCGAGAGCGGGAGCATCGCACGGGGCACATGAGCCCGCACCACGGTGGCTCTCTCCTGGCCGGCGATCCGCACGCTTAACGGCCGCGAACTGTCGCACAGCGCGAAGTCCCGGGTGCCCAACACCGCCTCACGGCCGACCTGGGTCACCCTCAGCTCCCCCCGCTGAGCGAACACCACCGAACACAGCTTCGGCACCTCGCCGCGTAACACCGTCTCGATCATCTTCCCCCCGTGCGTTTCCCCTCCGAAACCTGGTCGGCATCCATACTTCCCGGGCCATCCGTGACATGTCCACCTAATAGAACCAGCCGAGCACACCGCCATGTTCGCGACATTGCCCCTGATAGCGACCCGCAGACGGGTGAGCGACCCTCGGCCCAATGATCAACTCTGTGACGCCGGGTGAGCGGGCGGGTAATTTCACCCAATCTTCAGGTGAACGGAAATACAAGGGCTGCAAATCGAACTCACACCTGATCAATGGAATTGAAGGGTCCAGCCATGGCGGATTAGTGATTCATTGGAAATTGACATCATCCTGAGAGGAATCCCACATCACATCGTCATCACAAAGCGAGTGATTCGACCTGGAACACAGCTCACTCGCTGTAACGTCGATTGGGTGCGTACCAAACGATTGCTGACTCGTCTTGACCGGGTCTTCGCCCGGCTGGACCGTGAGCCGGAACGACCGGCCCACATCGATGTGCCGGTCATGAACCGGCACAGGGTCGTTCTCTTCACCGCGACTCTGGCCTTCTACGTGGCCATCGTGTGGGCCGTCGTGATCACCTCATGGCTGGTCCGGCTCGACTGGCAAGTCATGTTCTTCCGCCCCTATCAGCAGTGGCCGGAGATCCACGCCTTCCTCGACTACTACGTGGTACTCGGCCAGCGCGGCCCCACAGCGGTGATGGTCACCGCCTGGCTGGGCTGGCGCTCCTGGCGGCAGCACACCCTGCGCCCACTGCTCACGCTGGCCGCCTCACTGCTGCTGCTGAACATCACGGTCGGCGCCGCCAAGATCGGCATGGGCCGCCTCGGTCCGCACTACGCGACCACGATCGGCTCGAACGAGATGGGTCTCGGCGGCGATATATTCCCGTCGGGTCACACCGCGAACGCGGTCGTGACCTGGGGAATCCTGGCCTATCTGGCCTCAACCCCGCAGGCCAGGCGATGGCTGTCCGCGATCTCCGCCGTGGTCTCCCTGGGCGTCGGTCTGACCACCGTCTACCTGGGCACGCACTGGCTGAGCGACGTGGTCCTGGGCTGGGCGGCGGGCCTGCTGATCCTGTTGGCACTGCCCTGGTTCGAGCCGCTGATCGCCCGTGCGGAGGTCTGGATCTTCGCCCTGCGCGACAGCTGGAGAGCACGTCGTGCCCGTACCGCGCCCGAACCGGCGGGCTCTCCCGCCCCAGCGCCGGTGGGCGCACCCGTCATGGTCACGCAGCCCACCAGCGTGGAAGGGGACATGCCGGCCCGCGAGACGGCCGCCCCCCGCGCGCCGGTGACCCTGGCTCCCGGCCCGCACACGACACGCTCCGAGCGCACCCCGGTCACACCGGTCGGCAGCCGCCGCCCGCCACAGCCGGACCGGGTGCCGCGCACAACCACCACGAACCCCTCGACCCGCCCCGTGACGGGGCCCTGAGCACACAGAATCCGCGGGGCCGGTACGCACAGCCTCTCCCCGCACCGCGAAGGCCCCCGGCTCCTGAAGAGCCGGGGGCCTTCGCGCATGGCGTCGACGGCGCCCGTCAGCCTTTCCAGCAGCGGGTCACCCTGCCGTCGCTGACCTCGAAGTTCAGCCGCCCCGCGCGGTACTCCATGGTGATGATCGTCCCGGGCGGCAGCGAGCGCACCGTGGACCAGCCGTGCTCGCGGGCACGACGCTCGGCGCTTCTCGCCTCCAGCCCGACATAGGGTTCCGTGCTGTCCTGGGGCTCTGCGGGAGGAGTGGGAATGGGTGCCATGAACGCCACGTTAGGCGGCCCTCCCTCACCGGGGAAGCCCGACCCCGCACCATGCCTCGCTTATCCCTCTCCGGTCACACTTCTGTCACAGGATCACGGCACGCGTTTCGGCCGAACTCCGTCACACGTACGAGGGGTTCAGCTCACGTTTCGCACACCTTCGAACGTAATTCGGGACTCCGCTGACGCCGCCCCGAATAGCCCCGAGGAATGTACGGATCCAGCCGCCCGGCGATGCCTTTCCATTCCGATTCCGGGGCGTGCTCCGGGAGCTGACGCCGCATAGGAAATACACGGTTCCAGCACACAATCCCCGCACACCCTCTGCCCCCGAAGCACAACTTCAAGACGCTGACGCTGCCCCGGATCCGCTCCGAGTCCCCGGCGTTCGACCCGCACCATCCCGAGCACGCGGCGGTGTCCCCGGCCCCTCGGCCCGCTCCAGAGTCCGGGACAGCCGGTCCCGTGCCGTCCTGATCGCCCCGGTGAGCTCCGCGGGTTCGAGCACCTCGAACTCGAAGCCCGTCAGCATCACGTGGATCACCATCACGTCGAGGCTCGCGGCCCCGGTGCGCAGGACGCAGCTGTCCTTCCCCTCGGCCTCCAGCGTCCCCGCGGTGGGCGAGATCCGCTCGGCGGCCTCCTCGACGGACACGAGCAGCCTGATGACGGCATGCGAGGCGTACGCGCGCGTGGAGACGCCTTTGGAGACGTACGCCGCCAAGTCCTCGGCCGGTGGCGTACGGGGCGTGAAGCGCGGTCCGTGCGGCGGCGTGGGCGTGATGCGGTCCACCCGGAACGTACGCCAGTCCTCGCGATCGACGTCCCAGGCGACCAGGTACCAGCGGTGCTCGGTGCAGACCAGGCGGTGCGGTTCGACGGTACGGCGGCTGGAGGCGCCCTCATGGCTGCGGTACTCGAAGCGGAGCCGCTCGGCGTCCCTGCAGAGGTTGGCCAGTTCCGTGAGCACGGCGGGATCGATGGCGATGGCAGACGGCTGCGGGCCGCGCAGCATCGGCACGGTGAACGCGTTCAGGGCGCTCACCCGGCGGCGCAGCCGGTGCGGCAGTACCTGCTCCAGCTTGGCGAGCGCGCGTACGGAGGTCTCGCCGATGCCCTCGATGCCCTGCCCGGCGGCCGTCCGCAGGCCCACCGCCACGGCCACCGCCTCGTCGTCGTCGAGGAGCAGCGGCGGCAACTCGGCCCCCGCGCCGAGCTGATAGCCGCCGCCCGTGCCGGGGCTGGCGTTGACCGGATAGCCCAGCTCACGCAGCCTGTCCACGTCGCGGCGCACGGTACGGGGCGTGACCCCGAGCCGGTCCGCCAGATCCGCCCCGGACCATTCGCGATGAGCCTGAAGCAGCGAGAGCAGACGCAGCAGCCGTGCCGAGGTCTCCAACATGGCTGCGAGTCTGGCAGGCCTTTTTCGCCCCCTCCGCCCCTGCCCGTCCCGTACCTGGGGGCTCCGCAGGGGTTAGCCCCTCCGGCGTTTGAGGAGCGGGGGTTTGGAGGCGGAGCCCCCAAGTGACGGGAATGGGCAGGGGCGGAGGGGGCGAAAAACCCACCACCACGCCCCGCCACCGCACCTCAAGGCCGATAACCCAGCTGCCGCACCTCAAAACAGTTGCTGCCCATCTCCCCTTGGGAGACCCACCCCCGTTCGTCCTCCCAGCGGGCCACCGACACACACGTCCTGCGCGTCGCAGGCGGCTCGGCCAGCCGCTCGTAGACGACCGGAACCAGCAACCCGTCGGCGCTGTAGGACTCCCCCCGGTTCATGAACCGGTCGACACACGCACGCGTGACCCCCACCGACGCACAGGACCCGGCCGCCTCCGAGAACCACATCGCGGCGGCCCACCCCTCCAACTGCCACTGGGAGTGCGTCTTCAGCCCCTTCGTCGCGTCGCGGAACTCCCGTACGGCCGCATCCCCGATGTCCTCGTAGTTGCGGCTGGCCCCCGTGGCCCACAGCGCGTTACGGCACCGCGGGGAGTCCTTGTAGTCGGAGGCGACGGCGGACGTCCAGTTCTGCACGTTGGTGACCTTGGCGATGACCTCGGCCCCGACGGCGTCCATGGCCTCGCACAGCTGGGCGTTGCCGTGCGTGTCGAGGGCGTCGAAGACGAGATCGGCGCCCTGCTCCTTCAGATCGGCCGCGGCGGCCCGGAAGTTGGGGAGCGCGAAGTCGACCTGTTCGGTGACGACCTGGTAGCCCTCGGCCTTCAGCCCCTGGGCGACGAGCCGGGCGTAGGCGGCTGACGCGGACTGGTTGTAGGAGACCACGGCGGCCGTACGGGCACCCTGTTCGCGCTTGAAGTAGCGGTAGACCTCCGTACCGCCGTACAACTCACCGTCCCACCCAGGTGTGCCGGCACGGGGCGCGAGGCTCCCGTAGATCCCGTAGAGGTACGGATAGGTGTCGTAGGCCGGCCCGATGGGCTGCCCGCCGATGTCGGGCACGCGCGCGTGGGACACGCGAGGGGCACCCGCGTAGTCGAGGGCGGTGGTGGCGACGAGGGCGACGACCTTGTCCTCGTCGACGAGTTGGTGCACGCACTCGTTGTTGCCGACCCCGCTGCCCCCGTCGTCGCACAGCCGCACCTCGACCGGCCGCCCGCCGATGCCGCCGCGCGCGTTGAGCCGGTCGAAGTAGGCCTTCGCCCCGTCGCGCGGTCCGGTGAAGGCGGAGCCGCCGACGGGGCTGGTGGCGCTGGTGATGATGCCGACGCGGATCGGAGCGGCGCCTCCTTGCGGGGTGGGCGTGGACCGGTTCTCGAAGTCGCTCTCCGGGAGGCGGCTGCCGCAGGCCGCGCTCAGGAGGAGCAGCAGGCCCGCGGCGAGCGCCTCAGCAGCCCGGACCCGGCGACGCATTGCCGCTCAGTTGCACCAGCGCGCAGAGCGTCTTCACGGACACCTTCCAGGTGCCGTCCTGCTCGACCGCCGTTCCGGAGGCGCCCGGCAGCGCGGTCGCGCCCTCAAGGGTCAGCGAGTACGTCACGTTCGCATCGGTCGGCGAGGTGAACTCGACCTTCTCGACGACGGCCTCCACCTGCTGGCCGCGCTGATCGCCGCTGAAGCCCTCCAGGACCTCGGTCATCTGGTCGCCGTTCTCCAGAACGGCCGTCTTGTCCTTCTGGGCGACGGCCGGGTCGAAGAACTTCTCCCAGTTCTCCTCGACCTCCTGTTCGGCCGCCGCGGCATCGGACGGAGCCGTGGCGCTGGGCTCCGCGCTGGTGGGCTGAGTGGACTGCTCCACGGAGGGGGTGGGCGGGTTGGAGTCACCGCCGCCGCTCTCGTCGCTGCACGCCGTGAGGGCCGCGGCGAGGAACAGAACCGCCGCTGCCGCCACCCCCCGGCCGTTCCCCCGCCTGAGGTCGCTCCCGAGAACCATCTGGCTCACCACCGGGTGTCGGACCGGACCAGGTGCGCCCGGTGCTTTCAGGGTCAGCTTGCAGAAGGCATAGTGCAAGCCATCGGCTGACATGGACAGTCAACGGACCAAAACACACGACGTGTTGGAGCCCCGGATGCGGACAGCTCGACTGCGGACTGTGCACCCCGTCCTGTGGGCGGGGTGGGCCGCGCTCGCCGCGGGAGCGGTGTTGTGCGTGATCGGCTGGTACGGCATCTCGGGCGAGCGGTACGCGGAGCGGCAACTACCGTTTCTGGCGTCGTGCACGGTGCCCGGGGCCGCGCTGATCATCGCGGGCGCGGTGCTCCTCACCCATGGCAGGAACGCGTTGGCGGCAGCGCGCGTCGAGGAGCTGTACGGCCTCCTGGTCGCGGCGGAGCCCGCCGACGTGGACGAGCCCGGGCAGCCGGCCGTCGTGCCCGTCGCCACCAGCGGTGAGCTCCTGACGGTGCCGGGCGGCACGCTGTGGCACCGCGCCGACTGCCCGCTGGTCGCCGGGAAGGCAGAGGCCGTACCGGTGGACTCGCTGCTTCTGGCGAGCGGAGAACTGGGGCCGTGCCCAATCTGCGAACCGTCCGCCGCCGATCCGGACGACTGATGTCGTCGCTGACGTACGACCTCACCCTCGCCGGTCTCTCGGTCGGCAGCGCCGCCGCCCTGACCGGGATCGGGCTGATCGTCACGCACCGGGCGACCGGTGTCCTCAACTTCGCGCACGGCGCGATCGCGATGGTGTGCGCGTATCTGCTGCGCCAGTTCACGGTCGAATGGGGCTGGCCGCTTGGGCTCGCCTGGGCGGTGACGCTGCTGGTGGTGGCCCCGGCGATCGGCGTGGCCCTGGAACGTTTCGTGTTCCGCCCGCTGTCCGTCCTCGGCGGCGACCCGGCGCAGACGCTGGTCGCGTCCATCGGCGTCTTCGTGCTGCTCGTCGGTGGGGCGGCCCTGGTGTGGGGCACGGGGGCGCGCGCGGACGCGCCGACGCTGGTGTCGGCGGATCCGTGGGGGCAGTTGGCGGTGGCGGTCGCGCTGGCCGTGGGCGTCGGGGCCGTCACGCGCTGGACGCGTATCGGCACGGAGCTGCGCGCCGTCGTCGACGACCGCTCCCTCGCCGTGCTCGGCGGCATCGACGCGGACCGGGTGGCCGCGGCGGGCTGGGCGTTCGGCTCGTTCACGGCCGGCCTGACCGGCGTACTCCTCGCCCCGTACGTGCGCCTCGACCCGTACGGCATGCCCCTGCTCGTCATGGAGGTGCTCGCGGTCGCCGTGGTCGCCCGGATGCGCAGCCTTCCGGTGGCGGTCGTGGTGGCGCTGGGCATCGGCGTCGCGCAGAGCCAGCTGACCCGCCTGCACCCGTCCGGCTGGGGAGAACCCCTGCTCCAGGCGGTAGGCGCGAACCTGTTCGTGGTCGCGCTGCTGATAGCGGCCCTCGTCCTCCCGGGCATCGGCACCCGTGACGCGCTCCCGCGGACGGCGTCGGCCCGCGTGGCGACGCCGCCGGGGGCGTGGATAGTGGCGGTCGTCCTCTTCCTCCTGCCCCTGGGCTTCGCGGGTTCGGACCTCCATACGTCGGTACAGGTCCCCGCGCTGGGCGTGGTGCTGCTTTCCCTGGTCGTGGTGACGGGCCGGGGCGGCCAGATCTCGCTCGGGCAGGCGGCGTACGCGGGTCTCGGCGCCCTCTTCACGGCCCTGCTCGCGGCGGGCCGCTTCCCCGGCCTGCCCCAACTGCCGGAACTGGCCGCGCTGGCCGTCGCGGTGATCCTGGTCGCCCCCCTCGGCCTCCTCACCGGCTGGCCCGCCATCAGCCGCCACGGCCTGGCCCTCGCCCTGGCCACCTTCGCGGTGGGCGTCGGCGTCAGCCGCTTCGTGTTCAGCCAGCCGTACGCCACCTCGGGCCTGTCCCTCGACCGCCCGGCGGGCTTCGACGGCGACCGCGCCTACTACCTGCTCGAACTGGCCCTGCTGGGCTGCGCGTTGGCGGCGGCCGGCGCGCTGCGCCGCGGCCGCACAGGCCGGGCCCTGGCCGCGATGCGCGACCACGAGTCGGGCGCGTCGGCGGCGGGAGTCCGCGTCCCGGCCCTGAAACTCACCGCCTTCGTGGCGGGCGCCGCCCTGGCGGCCCTCGGCGGCGGCATGCTCGGAATGGGCCTGCGCGCCTTCGACGCGACGGCGTACGACCCCGTCCGCGGCCTGCTCTGGTTCGCGGCGGTCGTCGTCCTCGGCGCCGACAGCGTGCTCGGCGCCCTCGCCGCCGCGGCCCTGCTCGTCGGACTCGACGCGGGGGCGCGCGGCGGGGTGGCGGCGGCCCTGATCGGCGTACTGGCCGTCCTCGTCGGCCGCTTCCCCGGCGGCCCGTACGAGGCCCTGCACACCACCGCTTCCCGGCTGCACCTGCGCCGCCGGGCGACACTCACGCCGTTGGGAGCCCACGTACGACGGCAACTGCGGCCGGTGCGACCGAGGATGACCAGGGAGCCGGTACCGGCCGGGGCCACCGCGATGGCGGCCACGGGGCGGACTGCGCCGGACCGGCCCGGCCGACGGCTCCCGGCAGTACCCGAGGTGGACGAGCGCGGCAGCGACCCGGCCGACTCCGGCCGCCCCCTCGCCACCGGACCCGGACACACAGAGCAGCGACTCCCGGAAACCCCCGAACAACACGACAGGCGAAGGGCCCTACCGGAGCGCGGCCACCCGCCCGACACAACGCCGGTGCCCGCCACACCCCCTACGGGAACTACACCGCCCAGCACCACCGGACGATGTGGCACCGACGCGAAAGCACCAGACACCGACCACACGGGAGGCACGCCTCAGCCGCACCACCACGGCCCGCCCGACACAACGCCGAGGCATACCGCCACACCCCCTGCGCCGCCCGGCACCGCCGGACCGTCCTGCGTCAGCGCTACGACGCCGGACGACGAGCAGCCCGGGAGCACGGCCCACCCGCAGGGCGCCGCTTCTGCCTCCGAGCCGGGCGAACGCATGAGACGGGCGGCCTACGGCACACCATCGCGTGGACATGCCTCCGTCCAGGATCCAGGCAGGCCCACGAGCCGACCGGGCGACGCCGCGCAGACGGGAGGGGACGCCGCAACGCGGGCCGCCTCGGCGGGGAGGGCTCCGGAATCGCGGGGCGCAGCCCGCGACGCAGACCGAGCCGCGCCCCGCCGTTCGCGCCTCCCGCTGGAGCCCACGGCCCCCCAAGCCCTCCGCGCCCGCCGACTGCACGTCACATTCGGGGGCTTCACCGCCCTCGACGGAGTCGACCTCGATGTCCGGCCCGGCCGGGTCACCGCTGTCGTGGGACCCAACGGCGCGGGGAAGAGCACCCTCTTCCACTGTCTGGCCGGGACGCTGCGCCCCGCGGGCGGGCAGGTGCTGCTCGGGGAGCGTGACATCACCCGACGGGCCGCGCACGCCCGCACCCGGCTCGGGATCGCGCGGACCTTTCAACAGCTTTCGGTTTTCCCCTCGTTGACCGTGGCCGAAAACGTCCGGGTGGGCGCCGAACAGGGGCGGACCGTCGATCCGGGGTCCGTGGAGCGGGCGTTGCGGCTGTTCGGGCTCGACGGGCCGGTGCGGACGCTGCCCGCGGCGGGGCTGCCGACCGGCACCCTCAGGCGCGTCGAACTGGCGCGGGCGCTCGCGGGGAGCCCACGAGTGCTGCTCCTCGACGAGCCCGCCGCGGGGCTCGACAGCGGCGAAGTGGCCGCCCTCGCGCGCGTGTTGCGGGCCCTCGCAGCGGACGGCATGGCCCTGCTCGTCGTGGAGCACGACCTCGATCTGGTCGCCGACCTGGCTCATACGGTCCATGTCATGGCGGCGGGGCGGATCGTCACCTCCGGGCCTGCCGACCGGGTACTCGGAACGGGGACCGGCGGATGAGCATCGCCCTGCGCCACGCGCGCGTGCGCTACGGCCCCCTGGAGGCCCTGCACGGCCTGACCCTCGTCGCCCCCGCCCCCGGCCTCACCGTGCTGCTCGGCCGCAACGGATCCGGCCGCACGACCGCGCTGCGCGCCCTCGCGGGGGCCGTACCCCTGTCGGGCGGCACAGTCGTCTGGGACGGCGCGGACGTCACCCGGCTGCCCGCCTACGAACGCGCCCGCCGCGGGCTGTGCTTCGTCCCCGAGCGCCGGGCCGTCTTCGGCTCGCTCACCGTCCGCGAGAACCTCGAACTGGCCGCCCCCAAGGACGGTTTCGCCCCAGCCCTCGACGCCTACCCCCAACTCCTCCCTCTCCTCCCCCGCCGCGCCGGCACCCTCTCCGGCGGCGAACAGCGCATGCTCGCCCTCTCCCGCGCCCTGCTGGCACGCGCGCGCGTGGTGCTCGTCGACGAGCCCGCGCAGGGCATGTCACCGACGGTCGCGGCACGCACGTACGAACTCCTGGGCGGCCTCGACGCGTGCGTGGTGGTCGCGGAACAGCGGTTGCCGCCCGGCCTGCGCGACAGGCCCGGCCGGACGACGTACGTCCATGAACTGCGCCGTGGCGCGGTCGTGTTCAGCGGAGAGGCGGCCGAGGTGGGACGGGGGCCAGGGGGCCGAGCGGGGACAGGGGCGCCAGGGGCGGGCCGAACAGGGCTCGGTCCGAGGTCCGCGTCCGGGCGCCGCCGCCCGAACCCTTCGGGATGACGAGCAGCGTGCCTACGTTCAGCCGGTCCGGATAGAGACCGATCATCTGCTTGTTGGCCTTGTAGAGCGCCTGCCAGCCGCCCTTGACCTGATACTTGCGGGCGATCGACGAGAGCGTGTCGCCGCGCTTCACCACATGCATACGGCCCTGGAGTTCGTACCTCTTGGAACAGACGGGCCAGGCCTCCCACCCCTGGGCGGCCAACACCCCCTCGGCGACCTTGATCTGCTCCTCGCGTGTGGCCAGATCGGCGCGCGCGGCGTATTTCAGACCGCCGAACTCCTCCCAGGTCGGGTGCCAGAACTGCAGCCCTCCGTAGAAGCCGTTCCCGGTGTTCGCGTCCCAGCGGCCGCTGCTCTCGCACTCGGCGAGACAGCCCCAGGGCCACTGGTCCTCGGCGCAGTCGTAGGGCACCTGTGCCGCCTGAGGGCCGGGAAGCGGGGGCGGTGGCGCGGCGATCGCCCTGGAAGGGGCCAGTACGGCCAGCGCGGCGGCGATCACGACCGCGTAGCGAACGCACTTGCTCGGCATGGTCGATGAGAGCCACATGGGGTGCATCGGGCCACGCTAAGCAGCCCGGCACACCCGCCCGTCCAGCCGCGCCCGACCGGGTCGGGGCCCCACCCGGTCGGAGGACCGACCGGACAGGACCCCGCGCTCAAGAGCCGGCGCTCAGGACCCCACTCTCACTGGCTCGCGCTCAAGACCCCGCGCTCAGGAGAGAGCGTCGGGAGGGGGCTCAGAGGTCGAGCCGCTGCCCGGGCACGATCAGATCGGGATCGCCGCCGATGACGGCCTTGTTGGCGGCATAGATCTCCCGCCAGGTGGTCCCGTGCGACGCCGCGATGACGCTCAGCGTGTCGCCGCTGCGGACCGTGTAGTCGCCGCGGGACGAACTCCGGTTCGTGTGATCGCCCGACGGACGCTCAGGCGTCTTCGACGGGGCGGCCTTGGGTGCGGCCTTGGGTGCCGACTTCGTCGTGGCCGACCCTCCGGACGACCCGGCGCCCGAGGACGAGGGCGCGCTGCCGGACGCTCCGGCCCGCGCCGAACAGGTGGGCCACGCGCCCCACCCCTGTGCACGCTGGACCTTGGTCGCGACGGCTATCTGGGCGCTCTTGGACGCCTGGTCGGCGGTCGACGCGTAGGCGCCGCCGCCGTACGCGCTCCACGTACTGGCGGAGAACTGCAGCCCTCCGTAGTAGCCGTTGCCGGTGTTGATGTGCCAGTTTCCGCCGCTCTCGCACTGGGCGATGCGGTCCCACACTCCGCTGTCGGCCGCCGCGGCGTTGCCGCTCGTGGCGAGCAGTCCGAGCGGGGCGAGCAGGGCCGCCCCGGCGAGGACCGCCGTCGTACGCGTCGTACGAACCTTATGAGTGTTGTTCTCGGCACATGCGGACATCTATATCCCTCTCCACTGACCCGGGCTCCCCCAGAACAGGGCGCGGTTCCCGGCGCGTATGAGGCCGGTTGTCGCGCTCCGCCCCGTCCGCCGGAGGCTGTGCTGTGCAGCTGGCTGGTTCGGCCGGCGGACGTACCCGAGCGGTGCTCGTTGCACACGGCGGAGGAATCTATGGAGCCGGCCGACCGATATCAACCAACTCCTTGTCATTCGAGGCCAGTTCACCGTTACCAGGGGTAGCGGCGAGTTCCGGCCACCCACTTCATAGGGTGATTTCCTGATATATCGACCAGTCACCCTGGCCATCTGTGACCCAGTTCACCGGCTCAACTTCCCTAGTACCTCCAGAAGTTGGCTCGGAGTGACGGATTCCGCAGCCGACCTCACGCTGCGCTTCGGATGGTTCGATTCCGTTCGCTCCCGGGCGTGACTCCGGCCACAGATCGCCCGTTGTCATCTTCATGAGCCGGGGACCCCCGGATTCAGGTGCCGGGGGCCACCCGGCATCGCCACGCACCGCACCCGAGGAGCCAGCGTGCCGCGCATGCTCGACGTCAGCGACGACGTACGCGCCGAGATCGGCGACGAAGAAGCCGACCGGCTGCTCGCCGGAGAGAACGCCCCGGGCAGTTACGACTGCACGTCGTGCCGCACCCAGGGCGATTCGGACCAGGAGCGCACCAGCACCGTCCTGTTCATCGGCGACGAAACCGCCGTCCTGGCCTTCGCCCACGCGACCTGCCTGCCCTCGCAGGTCGTCCAGGTCACCGAGGAACAACTCCAGGGCGCCGTCCGCTCGATCACCGCCGAGGGCGGGCCCGTGGGCGCCGGGCCCGAGCAGGCCGTGCTCGGTGTCACCAGCGGACTCCTCCTGATCAACGGCGACTTGCACCCGGCGCTGGTCGTCGAACCGACCGGGCCCATCGTTCGCCCCGGCTCGACCGAGATCGGCGACGACTTCCTGCCCCTGCTCATCGAGCAGGGCTTCATGCCGGTGACCGAGCTGACCTCGGTGCCGCCCGTGCTGCACGGCTGGTCCGTGCTGCTCGCCGCCGGCCAGTTGCACGCCGTGCTCCAGCCAGGCACCGGCGGGGGCTCGCCCGTCGCCTGGTGGCAGGCGCACCAGGCGCTCCAGGTCGCCGACAGCTGGCGCGCGGCCGCCAACAAGCACCAGCAGGTGCTCCTGTTCGCGGCGCCGGTCGGCTCGATCGGCCGCCAGCCCCGCGAGGACCTGTTGCGCGACGCCCTGGACAAGGCCGCCGCCAACGGCAAGCTCGTCGCAAGCGCGCTGCCGCTCGCCGGTACCTGAGCGTTCACGCTCCGCCGACTCGGGCGGGGGACCGCGGTGCGCTGTTGACCGCGGTCCCCCGTGGCTTGTCGCGCCCGCGCGGCGGAGCCGCACGGGTCACGGCCTCGCGCCCCCCACAGTGCGTGCACGACTCGGTGACCTGCGAAAGCGACGCGTTGGCCGCATCCGTAGCGGGGCCGGGGTCGTTGGCACGTACGTGCACACCTACGACGTCCCCCTCCGCCAGCCCTTCCAGCCGGTCCCCGCCGCGCGACCGGCCCAGGACCCGCCGGGCAACCCATCGGCCACGCCGATCTACGACGCGCTCTACGCCGAGTGGGTCAGATCCTTCAGGGCCCTGCCCGGCGACCGCCACGGCGAGGAGGAGCTGGGCTTCGCGGCTTTCGGGAGCCTCCCGCAGAGCACGAACTCGTTCAGCTCGTTCAGTTCGTACGGCTCGTACAGCCCGCACAACTCCTACAGCTCGTACAGCGCGGGTGCGTACTCCGCGCGGCAGTACACGAACGGACGGCAGCAGCACAGCACCGGAATGCACCACGTACCTGCCGCACTGCCGCCCGCGCCGCGCAGAGGGCTCTGAGGACGGAACAACGGTGAAGGGGCGGCTCCTTGAGGAGCCGCCCCTTCACCGTTGTTCGTCTGTGACTACTTCTTCTTGGCGCCGCGCTTCTCGCGCACCCGCACCGAGATGTGGATCGGCGTCCCCTCGAAGCTGAACTCCTCGCGCAGCCGACGCTCGATGAAGCGACGGTAGCCGTGCTCGATGAAGCCCGAGGCGAAGAGCACGAACCGCGGGGGCTTGGTGCCCGCCTGCGTGCCGAAGAGGATGCGCGGCTGCTTGCCGCCGCGGACCGGGTGCGGGTGGGCGGCGACCAGCTCGCCGAGGAAGGCGTTCAGCCGGCCGGTCGGGACGCGGGTCTCCCAGCCGTCCAGGGCCGCCTCGATCGCCGGGACGAGCTTCTCCATGTGCCGCCCGGTGCGCGCCGAGACGTTCACCCGCGGCGCCCACGCGACCTGGGCGAGCTCGGTATCGATCTCGCGCTCCAGGTAGTAGCGGCGCTCCTCGTCGAGGGTGTCCCACTTGTTGAAGGCGAGGACGATCGCGCGCCCGGCCTCGACGGCCATCGTGACGATGCGCTGGTCCTGGATGGAGATGGTCTCTGACGCGTCGATCAGGATGACGGCGACTTCGGCCTTCTCCACCGCCGCGGCGGTTCGCAGTGAGGCGTAGTAGTCGGCGCCCTGCTGGAGGTGGACACGCTTGCGGATGCCCGCCGTGTCGACGAACTTCCAGGTGATGCCGCCGAGTTCGATGAGCTCGTCGACCGGGTCACGGGTGGTGCCCGCGACCTCGTTGACGACCACACGATCCTCGTTCGCCACCTTGTTCAGCAGCGAGGACTTGCCTACGTTCGGGCGGCCGATGAGAGCGATCCGGCGCGGGCCGCCGACCGCGATGCCGAAGGTCTGCGGCGGGGCTTCCGGCAGCGCCTCCAGGACGGCGTCCAGCATGTCGCCGGTGCCACGGCCGTGCAGGGCGGAGACGGGGTGCGGCTCGCCGAGGCCCAGCGCCCAGAGGTACGAGGCGTCGGCCTCGCCGCTCAGTCCGTCGACCTTGTTGGCGCACAGGACCACAGGCTTGCCGGCCTTGCGCAGGAGTCGTACGACCGCTTCGTCGGTGTCCGTGGCGCCGACCTTGGCGTCGACGACGAAGACGACCGCGTCGGCCGCGTCGATCGCGTACTCGGCCTGCGCGGCCACGGAGGCGTCGATGCCGAGGACGTCCTGCTCCCAGCCGCCGGTGTCGACGAGCTTGAAGCGGCGGCCCGCCCACTCGGCCTCGTAGGTGACGCGGTCGCGGGTGACGCCGGGCTTGTCCTCGACGACCGCCTCGCGGCGGCCGATGATCCGGTTCACCAGGGTCGACTTGCCGACATTGGGACGGCCGACGACGGCGAGCACGGGCAGCGGACCGTGGCCCGCCTCCCCGAGCGCGCCCTCGACGTCCTCGACGTCGAAGCCCTCTTCCGCGGCGAGCTCCATGAACTCCGCGTACTCGGCATCGCCAAGCGCCCCGTGCTCGTGCTCGGCAGAACCTGCCGAGCCGTCGGGCTGGATGTGGTCGTTCATGAAGTCCGTACCTCGTAGTTCATCGTGGTGATCGGTGGCCCCCCGCATATCGGGAGATCCACTACTCAAGTGTCGCCTAGTGCCCGATGGGGCGCCCGGCGTTTTCCCTGCGCCCGGTGAGGCGCCTGGCGTTCTCCAGGTGCGCGGTCAGCTGCTTCTGGATGCGCAGGGTCGCCTCGTCGAGGGCCTTGCGCGTACGCCGTCCGCTGCCGTCGCCCGCTTCGAAGGGGTCGCCGAAGACGACGTCGACCCGGCTCCGCAGCGGGGGCAGCCCCTTTGTCAACCGGCTGCTCTTCTCGGAACTTCCCAGTACCGCCACCGGGACGATGGGCGCCCCACCGCGTACGGCGAAGTACGCGAGCCCGGCCCGCAGCGAGGCGAAGTCGCCCTCGCCCCTGCTGCCCTCCGGGAAGATGCCGAGGACGCCGCCGTTGTCCAGGACACCGAGTGCCCTGGTGATCGCCGTGCGGTCGGCGACCGAGCGGTCCACCTTCAGCTGGCCGATGGCGAGCAGGAAGGGGTCGAGCGGCCCGATGAACGCTTCCTTCTTGATCAGGAAGTGCGTGGGCCGGGGCGCCACGCCCATGACCATCGGTCCGTCGATGTTGTGCGCGTGGTTCACGGCCAGGATCACCGGGCCGCTCGCGGGAACCTTCCAGGCGCCGAGAACCCGCGGCTTCCACAGGCCGTACATCAGTCCGACGCCGATACGGCGCCCGACCTCGGCACCCCGTACCGATGGTGCTTCGGTCACTTCGCGGCCCGCTTCTCCTCGACGAGGGTGACGACGCACTCGATGACCTGCTGGAGTGTGAGGTCGGAGGTGTCCACCTCGACCGCGTCGTCGGCCTTGGCGAGCGGGGACGTCTTACGGCTGGAGTCGGCCGCGTCCCGCTTGACCAGGGCCTCCCGGGTGGCGTTGATGTCGGCGCCCTTCAGCTCACCGCTGCGCCGGGCGGCACGCGCCTCCGGGGACGCGGTGAGGAAGATCTTCAGGTCGGCGTCGGGCAGCACGGTCGTCCCGATGTCACGCCCCTCGACGACGATCCCGGCCTCCGCGTCGGCGGCGATCGAACGCTGCAGCTCGGTGATCCGCGCGCGCACCTCGGGCACCGCGCTGACCGCGCTCACCTTGGAGGTGACCTCGTCCGTGCGGATCGGGCCCGCGACATCGGTCCCGTCGACGGTGATGGCCGGAGCGGCCGGGTCGGTACCGGAGATGATCTCCGGCTTGCCCGCGGCGGCGGCGATCGCGCTCGGGTCGGTGACGTCGATCCCGTTGCTCACCATCCACCAGGTGATCGCCCGGTACTGGGCGCCCGTGTCCAGGTAGCTCAGCCCGAGCTGCCCGGCCACCGCCTTCGAGGTGCTCGACTTGCCCGTGCCGGAGGGGCCGTCAATCGCGACAATCACAGCCGGTACGGTCCGGGCGGCGCCGTTTTCCACGGTGGGAACACCTTCCTGGTGCGGGGCGGAGGCTTGTGCGGGACGCGATCGCGCCCCGCACAAGGTTACTGGCTCCACGGACCCCGTATTACTGGCCCTTTTGCTGGCCCTTCCCGGGCCGTCGCAAGAGAGCCCGCGCACAGAGCGTCACGCAAAGCCCTCACAGCGAGCCCTACTGCCGCAGCGCCCAGCCCCGCTCCCGCAGCGCGGCACTCAGCACCGGCGCCGCCTTCGGCTCCACCATCAGCTGCACCAGACCGGCCTGCTGCCCGGTCGCGTGCTCGATGCGTACGTCCTCGATGTTGACCCCCACCATCCCGGCATCGGCGAAGATGCGGGCGAGCTGGCCGGGCTGGTCGTCGATGAGGACGGCCACGACCTCGTACGCGCGCGGCGCGGAGCCGTGCTTGCCGGGCACCCGGACCTGGCCGGCGTTCCCGCGCCGCAGGACGTCCTCGATCCCGCCGGCGCCCTCGCGCCGCTTCGCCTCGTCGGAGGACTGGAGGGCGCGCAGGGCCTGGACCGTCTCGTCGAGGTCGGCCGAGACGTCCGCGAGGAGGTCGGCGACCGGGCCCGGGTTCGCGGACAGGATGTCGATCCACATCCGGGGGTCGGAGGCGGCGATCCGGGTCACATCACGGATGCCCTGGCCACAGAGGCGTACGGCCGCCTCCTCGGCGTGCTCCAGGCGCGCGGCGACCATGCTGGAGACCAGATGCGGCATGTGCGAGACGAGCGCGACGGCCCGGTCGTGCGCGTCCGCGTCCATGACGACGGGTACGGCACGGCAGTACGAGACGAGTTCGAGGGCGAGGTTGAGCACCTCGGTGTCCGTGTCCCGGGTGGGTGTCAGGACCCACGGGCGCCCTTCGAAGAGGTCTCCGGTGGCGGCCAGCGGCCCCGACTTCTCCCGGCCCGACATGGGGTGCGAGCCGATGTACGACGACAGATCGAGGCCGAGCGCCTCCAGCTCCCGGCGCGGGCCCCCCTTGACGCTCGCCACGTCGAGGTAGGCGCGCGCGACCCCGCGTCGCATGGCGTCCGCGAGTGTCGCGGCAACGTGCGCGGGCGGCGCGGCCACGATAGCGAGGTCGACGCGTCCGTCCGGCGTCTCGTCCGTGCCGGCGCCGAGCGCGGCCGCCGTACGGGCCTGCTCCGGGTCGTGGTCGGCGAGGTGGACGACGACGCCGCGGGCCACGAGGGCCAGGGCTGCCGACGTACCGATCAGCCCGGTGCCGATGACGAGGGCGGTTCTCACTGGGCGATGTCCTTGCGGAGGGCGCCCGCGGCGCCGAGGTAGACGTGCGCGATGTCGGCGCGGGGCTTGTCGGACTCGATGTGCGCGAGGACCCGTACGACTCGGGGCATCGCGCCCTCGATCTCCAGCTCCTGCGCGCAGATCAGCGGCACGTCGACGATGCCGAGCTTGCGAGCGGCGGCCGCCGGGAAGTCGCTGTGCAGATCGGGCGTCGCGGTGAACCAGATGCTGATCAGGTCGTCGGTGGTGAGGCCGTTCCGCTCCAGGACGGCGGTGAGCAGCTCGCTGACCTGCTCGTCCATGTGGCCGGCCTCGTCCCGCTCCAGTTGGACGGCGCCCCGGACCGCTCGTACCGCCACGGTGATGCTCCTTGCTGATGTACGTACACGTCTTGTCACACCAGCGTAGTCAGCCCGCAACGCGCGGGTGCACGGCGCCCGACTGACGAGACGGGGACCGCGCACGCACCGCGAGGCCTCAGACCTGCTGCGCCTTGATGATGTCCTCCAGCGAGGCGGACGGCAGCGCGCCGTTCGGGGTCAGTTTGTTGTCATGCGAATTGCCCTGTTCCGCCACTTGTAGTGAGAACGCACCTGTGCGCCTCTGGACGCCGGGGCGTGGATCCGCTCTCATGGCCGGGAGACTCGCCTCGGGGGAGGCCCGTATGGCCCGTATGAAGCATCCAGGACCCGTTGTCACCCTTCTCGCGGGACTGGTGCTCGGCCTGTTCCTGCTGTCGCTCAACGCGACGACGGGGACGAAGAGCGCGTCGTCCTACCAGGAGGAGTCGCCCGCCGCGTCCACCTCGCCCAGCCCGAAGCCGAGCGCGACACCGAGCAGCCCGGCGCCCACGGAGTCCACCACGTCGCCGACTCCGTCGAAGAGCGCGCAGCCCAACGCCGACTACGCGGGCCGTACCGACGACGACTCCTCGGCGATCGCGGTCTCCCTGCGCGACGGCAAGGCGATCGCGTACTTCTGCGACGGCCACGACAAGGAGTCGTGGCTGAAGGGCGACGTCAAGGACGACGGCACCATGAAGCTGACCGGCAAACAGGGCGCCGAGCTGAACGGCACCCTCCAGGACGGCAAGCGGATCCGCGGCACCGTCGACCTGGGCGGGCAGCGCTACGGCTTCACCGCCGACAAGGCGGTCAAGCCGTCCGGGCTCTACCGGGCGACGGCCACCGTGCGCGGCGCCAAGGTCGACGGCGGCTGGATCGTGCTTCCCGGCGGCAATCAGGTCGGCATCCTCAACCGCGACGACAAGCCCTCTCCGGCGCCAGAGATCGACCCGGAGACCGGCGTCGTGACGATCGACGGCGAGCAACTCACCGCCCTGCCCGTCACCCCCTGAACCCCCTTTTCGTACACCTTCTCGCCCCCATCATCCGACCCCCGCTGTCGCAGGGAGCCGTTCATGACCGTGGATCCGAACGCCGCCACCCGGGGCTTCCCGACTCCCCCGCACGCCCGCAGCCGTCCGCACCCGGCCCGCTATCTCCTCCCGGCCCTGGTCGCCGCGGCGGTAGCGGTCGGCCTCGGGGCGTACGGCAAGGTCCACGACCCTGCGGGGACCGCCTTCAACCTCGCCGGCTTCAGCAGCACGGGCGCCGTGAAGTCCTGGCTGGCGACGGTGGCGTTCGCCTTCGCGCTCGTCCAGGTCGTCTCGGCGTTCATGGTGTACGGGAAGCTGCCGGGGCCGAGTTGGTCGGCGGCGCTGCACCGCTGGTCGGGGCGGATCGCGTTCCTGGTGGCGGTGCCGGTCGCGGTGCACTGCCTGTACGCGCTCGGCTACCAGACGTACGAATCACGCGTTTTGTGGCACTCTCTCCTGGGTTGCTTCTTCTTCGGTGCCTTCAGTGCCAAGATGCTGCTGCTCCGTTCGGAGCGACTGCCCGGCTGGCTGCTGCCGATCATCGGCGGATTGGTGTTCACCGTCCTCACCGTCATCTGGCTGACGTCCGCCCTCTGGTTCTTCCGCACCTTCGGAGTGACGACATGACCCAACGCCCGACGCGGCGCACGATTCTTCTCGCGAGCGGCGCGGCGGCTCTCGTCGCGGGCTGCAGCGAGTACGGCGGCAGCAACGACAGCAGCGACCCGTCGTCCGCCGGCGCCTCCGCGGGAACGGAACTGGCCAAGACGACCGACATCCCGGTCGGCGGAGGCAAGATCTTCAAGGACGAGCAGATCGTGGTGACCCAGCCAGAGAAGGACCAGTTCAAGGCCTTCACCAACATCTGCACCCATCAGCAGTGCCCGGTGGCCAGCGTCTCGGACGGCACCATCAACTGCAACTGCCACGGCAGCAAGTTCAGCATCAAGGACGGCTCGGTGGCCAACCCCCCGGCGACACAGCCGCTCGCCGAGAAGCAGATCAAGGTCGAGGGAAATTCGATCAGCCTGGCGTGAGATCGCACGTACGCTCCGGACATGCATTCCGAGGCCCTGGTGCGCGACCACACGATCTACTCCTGCGTGATGGGTTCGCGCGCCTTCGGCCTGGCCACGGACACGAGCGACACGGACCGCCGGGGCGTGTTCCTCGCCCCGACCCCGCTCTTCTGGCGCTTCGAGAAGCCCCCGACCCACATCGAGGGCCCGGCGGAGGAGCAGTTCAGCTGGGAGCTGGAGCGCTTCTGCGAGCTGGCCCTGCGCGCCAACCCGAACATCCTGGAGTGCCTGCACTCCCCTGTCGTGGAGTACGTCGACGACACGGGCCGCGAACTCCTCGCCCTGCGCGAGGCGTTCCTGTCCCGGCGGGCCCACGAGACGTTCACCCGCTACGCGCTCGGCCAGCGCAAGAAGCTGGAGGCCGACGTACGTCAGCACGGCGCCCCGCGCTGGAAGCACGCCATGCACCTCCTCCGCCTGCTGCTGAGCTCCCGTGACCTGCTGCGCACCGGCGAACTGACGATCGACGTCGGCGACCAGCGCGAGCCGCTGCTCGCGGTGAAGCGGGGCGAGGTCACCTGGCCGCGGTTCGAGACCTGGATGATCCGGTTGGCGACGGAGGCGGACGAGGCGGCCGACCGCAGCCCGCTCCCCGCCGAGCCGGACCAGCCACGCGTCGAGGACTTCCTCGTCCGCACCCGCCGCGCCTCAGCCTTCCCCGCGCCCCCGAATGCCCTCCAGCCGGACCCGCACGACGAACGCGTGCAGGGCGTCGTACACGGACGGAGCGTCCGGCAGCGCTGATACGCCCTGCGCCTCGTCCAGCAGGCCGTGCAGCCGCTCGACATCCCCCTCCACGCGCGCGCGTGGCGTACGTCCGCGGTCCCGTGCTCCTGCTCCGCCTTCGCGGCTATCAGGTCCGGCAGATAGGCAGGCGCCTCGGTCTCCCTCTCCCCGATGAGCGTGCGCAGATCGGCCTGTACCTCACCACTGCGCATCAGATGGATACCGGTGAGCAGCACCCGGAACGTGTAGAGCAGCGGCTTGAGTTCGCCGGTCTTCTCGAAGAGCCGCCACTGTGTGGTCGCACGTTGACATCAGCCGCTCCGCGGCGGGCCCGGTAGTGGTGGGCGTGATGGCTGGTGAGGACGCCGGGGGCGAGAGCGACGAGTTCCCGGTGGGCGTCGGTGGTGTGCACGACCAGCGGCGAGAGCAGCTGCTCCAGCACATAGCCGTTGCGGCGCAGCATCAGTCGTACGAACTTGCGGAGGTCATGGGTGACCAGGTCCATTTCGACCCCGTCCTGCTCCCACATACGGGACCGGGTCTCCTCCGGCTCGCGCAGCCCCACGAGTTCGGCCGTCGGCAGGAGGTGGACGCCCCGCAGATCGACGTCCGAGTCACGCGACGGGAAGCCGTAGAGGTGCGCTCCGGAGACGGTGGCGAACAGCACTGGATCGGGCTGTTCGGACACCACTGCCTTGAGGTCGATGTCGAGAGGATCGGTCATCCCTCAAGCGTCCCAGAGCGCTCCCAGCGACATGAGGTCACCCTGGTACTCGATGCGGTCGGCCCACGACGTCGGCCACGCGTCCGAGCCGTGGTAGGCCCCCGCGAAGGCGCCGGTCAGGCAGGCGATGGAGTCGGAGTCGCCGGAGGTGCAGGCGGCCCGGCGCAGGGCGGTGAGGGGTTCGTCGACGAACATCAGGAAGCACAACAGACCGGTGGCGAGCGCCTCTTCGGCGACCCAGCCCCCGCCGGTGGCGAGGCACGGGTCGGCCTCGGGCGAGACCGTGCGGACGGCGTGCCGGAGGTGGTCCAGGATCTCCAGGCACTCGTCCCAGCCGCGCCCGATGAAGTGCTCCGGCGTGGGGTCCTGGCCGCGGGTCCACAGGTCTCCGAGCCAGCGGGAGTGGTACTGGTGACGGTTCTCGTACGCGTACGACCGCAGCCGGCCGACCAGGCCCATCGGCTCGGTCCCCTTCGCGAGGAGCCAGATCGCGTGTGCGGTGAGGTCGGCGGCGGCGAGCGCCGTGGGGTGACCGTGGGTGAGCGCGGCCTGCAACTGTGCGGCGCCCGCGCGCTGTTCGTCGCTGAGTCCGCGTATGAGCCCTACAGGCGCCACGCGCATGTTGGCGCCGCAGCCCTTGGAGCCGATCTGGCTGGCCTCCTGCCAGGGACGCTTCTCGTTCCGCAGGAGGTCGCAGGCGACGAGGCAGGTGCGGCCGGGTGCGCGGTTGTTGTCGGGCGACCGGTACCAGTCCACGAACTCCTGGCGTACCGGCCGCTCCATCCGGAGCGGGTCGAGCAGGCCGCGGTCCATCGCCGTCCGCAGACCGCGCGCCAGTGCCAGCGTCATCTGGGTGTCGTCCGTGACGATCGCGGGCCTGGGCAGGTCCATCTCGCGCCAGGGACCGCACTTGGCGAGAATCGCCGGCACGGAGTTGAACTCGGTCGGGAACCCCATCGCGTCGCCGAGGGCGAGACCGAGCAGGGATCCGGTGGCGGCACGTTTCGCGAGCGTCGTGGTGGTCATGTGGGTCGTCCTTCCTGGGTGGGACGCAACAGGGGCGGGTGCAGGGTGGTGGCGCCGCCCGCGCGGTAGAGCGCGGCGGGTTTGCCGCGGCCTCCGGTGAGGCGCGCGGCACCCGGGACCTGGTCGACGAAGCCCGGCGTGGCAAGGACCTTGCGCCGGAAGTTGGGCCGGTCGAGCGCGGTTCCCCACACGGTCTCGTACACCTGCTGCAGCTCTCCGAGGGTGAACTCGGGCGGGCAGAAGGACGTGGCGAGACAGCTGTACTCGAGCTTGGAACCGACACGTTCGTGGGCGTCGGCGAGGATCCGGTCGTGATCGAAGGCGAGCGGATCGAGCGCGTTGTACCGCAGCCACTGAGCCTGCGCCGCGTCACCGCCGCCGTGCGGCTCGGGAGGGTCCGCGAGCAGCGCGGCGAAGGCGACGGAGACGACGCGCATCCTGGGGTCGCGGCGGGGTTCGCTGTACGTCCGCAGCTGTTCGAGGTGGAGCCCGGAGATGTCGGACAGGCCGGTCTCCTCGGCGAGTTCGCGCCGGGCCGCCGTCTCCGCGGACTCGTGCGGCAGCACGAAACCGCCGGGCAGCGCCCAGCGGCCCAGGTACGGCTCCTGCCCGCGCTCGACGAGCAGCACCTGGAGCACGCCCGCACGGACGGTCAGAACGGCCAGGTCGACGGTGACGGCGAAGGGCTCGAACGCGTACTTGTCGTAGCCCTCGGGTGCGTTGCCGCCAGGCGCTCGACCTTCCCGTGCGAGCACGTCCACCCACCCCCGATTAATAGTCAGGACGACTAATAGTCATCACGACTATAAGTGAGGTGAGCGAGCTCACACAACCCTCCAAGTGGGCTGATTCGAGCGTTTGTTGGCGGGTCGGGGCAGCGGGAACGCCGCCACCGCCGCTCCCGCCGCAACGCCCCCTGCCGGCACCCGGGGCACAGGCCCGCGCCCCGGCTTTCGCAAGATCACGAGATGCAGACGAGGCCCGGTCCGGAAAGAAATCGCGGCGGCCGCGGACGCCGCCCCAGGAAGGCCAGCAGCCGGTCCTCCGGCCGGGACCAGACCGCCGGCACACCCACCGGTTCGGCGAAGCGCACACCCCGGTCCGCGTCCGCCACGAAGCACCGCGCCACGGGCAGCAGTTCGGCGGCGAGCGCCGGCGGAATCGGCCGCGACCGCCCGCACGCCTGAGCCACGTCCCATCCGTGTACGGCGATCTCGACGGCGCCGACGGACGCCAGGAGCCCGAGATCCAGCGACTGGTCCCCCACGGCCACCGAAGGCTCGGCCGACGGCACCTCGCCCGACATCACCGCCCAGGCGCCGAGCAGCGCGCACGCCCGCTCCCGGAAGGCACACACGGGATCGGCGGCCCCCGGCGAGGGACACAGGCCGACGCGCCCTCCGGCGACTCCTTCGTAGAGCGCGTCCACCGAGTCGTCGAGGTGCCCCAGCAACTCCCCGAGATCCCACCGGGCACACGGCGTCGACCGCCCCAGGCTCCCCGGCGCCACGACGGCGACACTGCCCAGCGCGTACGCGAGCGAACGTTCCAGCAACTCCCCGGGGTTCACCTCAGCACATCCGTCACCGGGGCCCTCAGAGGCTCCTCAGGCGCGCTTCCCGGCCCACCGGGCCCAGAGGGCGGCGGACGGCGCACACGGCCCTCCAGAGCCGTCAGGCGCGTACTCGTGACCCTCGGGTGCAACCGGGCCCGCCCGGCGTACCCCTCGTACGACCGCCAGGCCCGCGGACATGGCTCCCTCGTCGCGCCCATCGCGCGCCCCCTTCCCTCACCGGTACAGACCGCCGGGAAGCGGAAAACGCATCGGCCGGCCCCGGGGCAATCCCGGAACCGGCCGAAACGACGGGCACTCCCAGAAGGCGACCTCTAGCCGACCAGAAGCCGACTAAAAGGTCGGCTAGAGGTCGACCTCCTGCATGAGCATCCCGACCTCGGTGTTCGACAGGCGGCGCAGCCAGCCCGACTTCTGGTCGCCGAGGGTGATCGGGCCGAAGGAGACGCGCACCAGCTTGTCGACCGGGAAGCCGGCCTCCGCGAGCATGCGGCGCACGATGTGCTTACGGCCCTCGTGCAGGGTCACCTCGACCATGTAGTTCTTGCCGGTCTGCTCGACGACACGGAAGTGGTCCGCCTTCGCGTACCCGTCCTCCAGCTGGATGCCGTCCTTGAGCTGCTTGCCCAGGTCGCGCGGGATCGGACCCACGATGTGCGCGAGGTAGACCTTCTTCACGCCGTACTTGGGGTGGGTCAGGCGGTGCGCCAGTTCACCGTGGTTGGTGAGCAGGATGACGCCCTCGGTCTCGGTGTCGAGCCGTCCGACGTGGAAAAGCCGCGTCTCTCGGTTCGTCACGTAGTCACCGAGGCACTGACGGCCCTCGGTGTCCTCCATGGTCGAGACGACACCGGAGGGCTTGTTCAGGGAGAAGAACTGGTACGACTGCGTGGCCACGGTCAGCCCGTCGACCTTGATCTCGTCCTTCTCCGGGTCGACGCGCATGCCCTGCTCAACGACGATCTCGCCGTTGACCTCGACACGGGACTGCTCGACCAGCTCCTCGCAGGAACGCCGCGAGCCGTAGCCCGCGCGCGCGAGCACCTTCTGCAGGCGCTCGCCCTCCTCCTCGGCCCCGGGGTGGGTCCTGGGCGTCTTGATCTCCGGCTTGCCCGCGTACCGGTCCCGGTTACGCTCCTCGGTCCGCGTCTCGAGCTCGCGGGAACGCGCGGGCTCCGTACGGCCGCCGCGCTGCTGACCCTGCCTCGGACCACCCTTGGCGCCACCACGGGCCGCGTTGCCGCGCCCGGACTTCGGGCCCTCGTGGGAGGCCGCGGGGCCTACGTCGTAGCGGCGCTCCTCGGGACGGGGCTTGCCCGCGCGCTTCGGCTGCTCGTCGCGCCCTCCCGCGCTCCTCGGCTGGGAGCCGCCCCCACCGGTCCCCCGGGGGCTGCCGCCCCCACTGGCGCCGCGAGAGTTACCCCCGCCGGCCCCGCGGGGGTTACCGCCCCCACCGGTCCCACGAGAGCTGCCACCCCCACTGGCCCCGCGGGAGCTGCCACCCCCACCGGTCCCGCGGGAGCTGCCACCCCCACCGGTCCCGCGGGAGCTGCCGCCGCCACCGGACCCGCGGGGGTTACTGCCCCCACCGGTCCCGCGGGGGTTGCCGCGCCCGCTGTTCCTGCCACTACCGCTGCCACTGCTTCGCATCAAAGTTCCGTCGTCGTCGTGTCGTCTGCATCTGCATCCGGTGCGTCCGGATCGAACGACGGGACCCCTTCCAGCGTCTCTGCTTCGATCGCGTCCGCCTCAGGGAGGAAGGGCGCGAGCTCCGGGAGCTCGTCCAGGCCGCGCAGGCCCATTCGCTCCAGGAAGTAGTTCGTCGTCCTGTACAGGATCGCACCTGTTTCGGGTTCCGCGCCCGCCTCCTCGACCAGACCGCGCTGCAGGAGGGTGCGCATCACGCCGTCGCAGTTCACTCCGCGGACCGCCGAGACCCTGGATCGGCTGACCGGCTGGCGGTACGCGACGACCGCGAGGGTCTCCAGAGCCGCCTGGGTGAGCCGGGCCTGCTGCCCGTCCAGGACGAAGCGTTCGACGGCCGTCGCGTACTCGGGCCGGGAGTAGAACCGCCATCCCCCGGCGATGAGCCGCAGCTCGAAGCCTCGCCCTTGGATGGTGTACTCGTCGGCCAGCTCGCGCAGAGCGGCCGCGATCCGCCGCTTCGACCGCTCCAGGATCTTCGACAGGTGTTCCACGGTCGCGGGTTCGTCCACGACCATCAGGACGGCCTCAAGGGCGGGCTTGAGATCGAGGTCGGCGACGGTACGCGGCCCGGCCGGAATCTGGGTGGTGTCCTCGCTCACGCCTTCTTCTCCTCCTTGGGCACCTCGGGCGGCCGGTCGAACTCGTCCGTCACCTTCGGCTGCTCGTCGCTGTCCCCACCGGTCCAGCGCACGACCAGCTCCCCGAGGGCCTCTTCCTGGTCCAGCACCACGACCTTCTCGCGGTACAGCTCCAGCAGGGCGAGGAAGCGGGCCACGACGGTCAGGGTGTCGTCGGTGTCGTCGACCAGGTCGCGGAAGCTGGCCGCCCCGAGCTCCTTCAGCCGCGCCACTATGATCCCCGCCTGCTCCTGCACGCTGACCAGCGGCGCGTGGATGTGGTCGATGTACACCTGCGGCTTGGGCCTGGGCTGCATCGCCTTCACGGCGAGCTTCGCGAACCCCTCGGCCCCGATGCTGATGACCACCTCGGGCAGCAGTTCGGCGTGGTGGTCCTCCAGCCCGACGGTACGGGGGTAGCGGCGGGCCTCTTCCTCCAGGCGGGCCTGGAAGATGTCCGCGATGTGCTTGTACGCGCGGTACTGGAGGAGCCGTGCGAAGAGCAGGTCCCTGGCTTCCAGGAGCGCCAGATCCGCCTCGTCCTCGACCTCGGCCGACGGCAGCAGCCGCGCCGCCTTGAGATCGAGCAAGGTGGCCGCGACGACGAGGAACTCGGTCATCTCGTCGAGGTCCCAGTCCGGCCCCATCGCCCTGATGTGCGCCATGAACTCGTCGGTGACACGCGACAACGCCACTTCCGTGACGTCCATCTTGTGCTTCGAGATCAGCTGAAGCAGCAGGTCGAAGGGCCCCTCGAAGTTCGCGAGCCGCACCTTGAAAACACCGTCATCGGGCTCCGCGTCCGCCGCGGGCTCGGATTCGACTTCAACGAGGGCCCCAAGATCGGCGGGAGCCGCGGCCTCGGGCTCAAGCTCGGGCTCGACAGAGGCCTCAGCCTCGATAGGGGCCTCAGCCTCGATGGGGGCCTCAGGCTCGGCGGGGGCTACGGCCTCTGCGGGAGCCTCAGGTACGGCGGCCTCTGCGGCGGGAGCCTCGGGCTCGACCTCCGCCGGTGGCACCACCGGCTCCTCGACCGGGGCCGAGGGCGTCCCAGGCCCCCGCCCCAGAACACGCCGACGGCCGGCGCCGGGGCCGGAGGCGGGGACGGAAGCGTCATACGAGGGCATAGCGCTCGCAGGCTACCTCCTAGCGCCCACGAAGCCGTCGTACGAGAATGCTCGCGTCCCCACGGGATTCGAGATCGGCGAGCACGACGGCGACCGCCTCGCGGACGATCCGCCCGCGGTCGACCGCGAGACCGTGCTCACCACGGAGCACAAGGCGGGCGTGCTCAAGATCGATGAGCTCCTCGGCCGACACGTACACGGTGATCTTCTCGTCGTGCCGCTCCCGCCCGGTGGGCCGGCGCCCCTGCCCCTGGCCCCGTCGCTTGCGCGACTGCCCGGCGGCAGAACCTTCCTGCGCCGCCTGACCTGGCCCGGAGCGCTCCGGAGCCACACCCCGGCTGCGGGAACCCCCCGCGCCGGAATCGGCCGCGACATGTTCGTCGCCCTCGCCGTCGCCGCCCTGGACGGGCACCGACTGTGGCGCGTCCTCCCCGGCGGCCGCCGAGTCGCTCTCGCCCGCGGGAGCCGGTACCCGGGCCTCGCCGTTGGTCCGGCGTGAGGGCGTGGACGACTGGAGCGCCATTCCCCCGGTGGTACGGAACAGTTCGTCGGCCCCCGGCAGACTCACTCGGCGTGACACCGGGCGAGCACCTCCCTGGCGAGCTGACGATAAGCGGCGGCACCGACGGAGTTGGAGGCGTACGTGGTGATCGGCTCACCGGCGACGGTGGTCTCCGGGAAGCGCACCGTGCGCCCGATGACCGTGTGGTAGACGTGATCGTCGAACGCCTCGACCACTCGCGCGAGCACCTCACGGCTGTGCACCGTGCGGGAGTCGTACATCGTGGCGAGGATGCCGTCGAGCTCCAGCTCGGGGTTGAGCCGCTCCTGGACCTTCTCGATGGTCTCGGTGAGCAGCGCGACACCGCGCAGCGCGAAGAACTCGCACTCCAGGGGCACGATCACCTTGTGGGCCGCCGTCAGGGCGTTGACAGTGAGCAGTCCGAGCGAGGGCTGACAGTCGATCAAGATGTAGTCGTAGTCGGCCATCAGCGGCTTCAGTGCGCGCTGGAGCGAGGACTCGCGCGCGACCTCGCTCACCAGCTGCACCTCGGCGGCGGACAGGTCGATGTTGCTCGGCAGCAGGTCCATGTTCGGGACCGCCGTCTTCAGGAGCACGTCGTCGGCCGCCATGCCCCGCTCCATGAGCAGGTTGTAGACGGTGAGGTCGAGCTCCATCGGGTTGACGCCGAGACCGACCGAGAGCGCGCCCTGCGGGTCGAAGTCGACGAGTAGGACCCGGCGTCCGTACTCCGCGAGCGCGGCGCCCAGGTTGATGGTCGACGTGGTCTTGCCGACGCCGCCCTTCTGGTTGCACATCGCGACGATGGTCGCGGGGCCGTGATCGGTCAGCGGGCCCGGGATCGGGAAGTACGGCAGCGGACGTCCGGTCGGACCCACGCGCTCACGGCGCTGACGGGCCGCGTCGGGCGCGAGCGTGGCCGCGTACTCGGGATCGGGCTCGTACTCGGCGTCGGGGTCGTAGAAGTGCCCCTCGGGCAGTTCGTCGTAGTCGGCGAAGTGGGTGCGGTTCTCGCCACTTCCGTTGCCGGCCATGGCGTTCACGTGATGGCCATCCATGCTCGGGTGTGCTGTCTGAGTCATCCGGGGACTCTTCTGGGCTGCGAAGGTGCGGACAGCGACGGAGCCGACAGCCTCGAGCCCCGTGGGGCCCTGGCCCCGCGTCGGCATTCCTGGTTGACCACCCCCGGGAGTAAATGTCGACTCATTCACAAGTCGTCTTACCTCCTTGGTGACCAGGAAACTTCTCGATAGGTCAGCGTGGCACCATGCCGACGGTTGGCGACTCTATGGCGTGTCACCGGTCCGCAGCAACACAATCCGCCGGACCCGACCCGATGTGTCGGCAACCGAACACCCCTCTGTCAAGGGCGTAAGGCCGTCGCACAGCAGGTTTCACCGGTGTACGAATCGGCTAAAGAGTTACGTTCGTGGCGAGTTGAACGAGTGTCACAAAGTGACCCGACACACACCCGGCCGGACCTTGTCGGGCAAGGTCCGGCCGGATGTGCGGTGTTGACGACCCGTGTTGACGTATCGCCTTTTTACCCGTTGATGACTTAGCCGAGCAAGGACTCCAGCTCGACGTGCTCACGGCCGTGCGCCTCCGCGACCTCGCGGTAAACCACCTTGCCGTCATGGGTGTTGAGACCCTTGGCGAGCGCCGCGTCACGGCGCAGCGCCTCGACCCAGCCGCGGTTCGCGAGCTCCACGATGTACGGAAGCGTGGCATTGGTGAGCGCGTACGTGGACGTGTTGGGCACGGCGCCGGGCATGTTGGCGACGCAGTAGAAGACCGAGTTGTGGACCGGGAAGGTCGGCTCGGCGTGGGTGGTCGGACGCGAGTCCTCGAAGCAGCCACCCTGGTCGATCGCGATGTCGACAAGAACACTTCCCGGCTTCATTCGCGAAACAAGTTCGTTGGTGACGAGCTTCGGCGCCTTGGCGCCCGGGATGAGCACCGCGCCGATGACGAGGTCGGCGTCCAGGACGGCCTTCTCCAGCTCGAACGAGTTGGACATGATCGCCCGGACCTTGGTGCCGAAGACCTTGTCCGCCTCGCGCAGCTTGTTGATGTCGCGGTCGAGCAGCGTGACATGGAAGCCCATGCCGACGGCGATCTGCGTGGCGTTCCAGCCGGAGACACCGCCGCCGATGACGACGGCCCGCGCGGGCTGGGTGCCGGGGACGCCACCGGGGAGCACACCGCGACCGCCGACCGAGCGCATCAGGTGGTAGGCGCCGACCTGCGGGGCCAGCCGGCCCGCGACCTCCGACATCGGTGCGAGCAGCGGCAGGGCGCGACCGGGCAGTTCGACGGTCTCGTACGCGATCGCCGTGGTACCGGACTCGACGAGCGCGTCCGTGCACTCCTTGGAAGCGGCCAGGTGCAGGTAGGTGAAGAGCGTCTGGTCCTTGCGGAGGCGGTGGTACTCCTCCGCGATCGGCTCCTTGACCTTGAGCAGCAGGTCGGCGTTGGCCCAGACCTCGTCGGCGGTGGCGAGGATCCGCGCACCGGCGGCGACGAACTCGTCGTCCGTGATCGAGGAGCCGAGACCGGCGTTCTGCTCGATGAGGACCTGGTGGCCGTGGCGCACCAGCTCGTGCACTCCTGCGGGGGTGATGGCCACCCGGAACTCGTTGTTCTTGACCTCGCGGGGGATGCCGACCAACACGTCGATCACGGTCCTTGGCTCAGAGGGTTCTGGGGCTGTGCATGCCGAGGCGACGCGAGCCGGGGCATTGCATGTCATACCCGGCGTACGAGAGCACACCGGGAGACACCACGAAAGAACGCGGCGGAGCCAGTCTAATGAAGGGATTCCCTCTGTCTAGCCTTTCAATGCATCAATCTTCTTCGGATGTACTACGGATTTCGCAGGCGTTAGCGTCTTGTTCCCTGGTTGATGCGCTCTCCGGGAGCTCATCACCCAGCATTCGCTCGGCCGCACCCCGGTGCAGCCGGGCCGCCGCCGGGTCGCCGAGCCGGTCCAGTGTGTCGGCCAGCCTGAGCTGCAGCGCCGCCTGCAGTCGTACGTCGTCCGCGCGGCGCGCCCACTCCGCCGCCTCCTGGCAGGTGCGCAGCGACTCCTCGGGCCGCCCGGCGTACTCCTGGACACGTGCCAGCTCGCTCAACGCCCTTGCCTGGGCGGCCACATCGGCGTTCTTGCGGTGTCCGGTGACGGCTGCCCGCCAGTTGCGCAACGCCTCGCCGTAGCGGCCCGCGTAGGTGTGCGCGGTGGCGATACGGCCGTACAGCCGGGCGGCGTCAACGCGCTCGTCGCGCGCGAGCCGCTCGGCGAGCGCCCGCCCGTACCAGTCGGCGGCCCGGTCGTAGTCCCCGAGCTCCTGATGGGCGCCGCCTACGGATTCCATCGCGCGGCCGGTCGCATACGGGTCGTTCGCCTCGCGTCCGGCGTCGAGCGCGGCCCGGTAGCGGGTCAGCGCCTCTGGCGTACGGCCGGTCTGCGCGTCCAGATCCGCGAGGTTCAGCAGGGCCGCGGCCTTCTCGCGGGGCAGATTCCGGCGCTCGGCGACACCCAGGACGAGGCGGTGGATGCCGTACAGCTCGGGCGCCGCCGCCTGCGTACCGACGTGCGCGACCATCGCCCGTACCAGCGCGGCCATGAGGCGGCGGGCGAGGGTGTCCAGCTCGCCGTCGGCGACCGCGAGCCGGGCCGAGGCGAGCAGCGCGGGCTCCCGGATGCGCAGCCAGTCGGCGGCCGCCCGGGGGTTGGGGAAGCGCAGGGCGCGGGGCATCCCGGCGAGCTTCTCGCGGGCGGGCGAGCTGTCGGTCTCGGTGATGGCGCGGCAGGACACCAGGAGCCGTACGGTCCGCTCCAGCATCCGGGCGCGAGCCAGCTGGAGCTCGGCGGGACGGTCGTGGGTCTCGGTGAGAGCGCTCAGCAGCGGTTGCAGGCAGCCGGGCACCTCGTACTGCGGCAGCGGCGACCGGACGGACCGCAGGAGGCCGAGGCGGGTGAAGTCGTCCAGGGTGGTGCGGGCGGCGTTCACCGAGCAGCCGGCGAGCGCGGACGCGGTGTGCGGGTCGACCAGACCGGCCGGGGCGAGCGAGAGCAGTCGCAGTATCCGCGCGGCGGCGCTGGGCAGCGAGGCGTAGGTGAGGCGGAACATGCGGGACAGCGGCGAGCCCTCGTCACCCTCGGTGCGCAGGTGCTTGGCGAGGTCGGCGACGGCCGACTGGGGGCGGGAGGCGAGCCAGCCGCCGGCGAGCACCAGGGCGGCGGGCTGCCCGGCGCACAGTTCGACCAGGCTCTCCGCGGAGAACGGGTCGACGGTGATGCGCACCGCGCCGGTGAAGCGGCCGAGCAGTTCGAGTGCGGACTTGGTGTCCAGGCCGCCCAGGGTGCAGGGGCGGACGTCCGCGATGCCGGTCAGCGGTCCGCCGGACACGGCGACGACCAGGCAGTCCGGCGTGTCGGGCAGCAGGGCGTCGACCTGTTCGGCGTCGGCCGCGTCGTCGAGCACGAGCAGGACCCGGCGGACGGCGAGTGCCTCGCGCAGCGCCTCGCCGAGGTCGTCGGCGTCCGCGCCGGGCGGCGTGGGCCGCTCCAGGGCGGTGAGCAGCTCCCGTGCGGTGCGCTCGGTGGGCACCGGGGTGCCGTCGGGTTCGGTGAGCTTGGCGCGCAGCACGCCGTCGGGGTAACTCTCGGCGACCTGCTCCGCGAGCTCCTCGGCGAGCGCGGTGCGGCCCGAGCCGGGCTTGCCGGCGATGAGCAGCACGCGCGCGCGTGGCGTCTTGCGGCCCGAGAGGGTGTCGAGGCCCGCACGCTCGATGTCGGCCCGGAGTTCCTTCAACTCTCTTGTGCGACCCAGGAACTGACTCTCCGTAGGAGCGGACTCGGCAGCCGGGCGCTGCCCCTCTGCCGACACTTTCGTGCCGTCGTTGTCCACCGCCTGATCCGTCACGGGCCACACTCCCGTCCCACTGCACGCGCAAGCCCGCCGGGACTCCGGTTCGGGCGTTTCCAGAGCCTAGTTCACGCTCTGCGACGATCCGTGCGGAGCGCGGCGGGTACATCCCCCAATCGGATCAGGCGATCGTAGGACTGCCTGCGTCAGACGGGTGTCAGGCGGCGTCAGCACCCCGAGGAGGAGGGCGTCAGACCTCGAAGGGCCGTGCCGGCCACGGCGCCTCCGCCGGGCGCAGCGCGTCGAGGCCGTCGCCGTGCTGCGCGGCGACCAGCGAAAGCACGCCGACGGCGAGGCAGTTGTTGTGCAGGTCTCCGGCGAGCACACCCCGTACGAGCTCCTGGACGGGGATCCGGGCCAGCTCCATGTCGGCCTCTTCGTCCTCGACCTCGAAGCGGTCTCCCTCGGCCTCGGAGAGGTCGCGGGCCAGGAAGATGCGGACGGCCTCGTCGCAGCCACCGGGCGTGGGGTAGACGTCGGTGAGGACACGCCAGTTCTCGGCCTTGATGTGCGCCTCTTCGTAGAGCTCGCGCTGGGCCGCGTCCAGGGGGTTCTCGCCGGGGATGTCGAGGAGTCCGGCCGGGATCTCCCAGAGCTTGTGGCGCACGGGGTGGCGGTACTGGCGCAGCACCAGGACGCGGCCCTGGTCGTCGAGGGCGAGGATCGCCACGGAGCCGGGATGGACCTGGTAGTCGCGGTGGGCGACCGATCCGTCGGGCATGACCACGTCGTCCGTACGGACCGAGGTCTTGTTGCCGACGAAGGGAGTCTCGCTCCCCCTGATCTCCCACTCCTCGGCGGTGTCCTTGATGGTCATGCCCTGTCCTCCCACACGTGCAAAAAGAAGCCGGCCCCGCACAAGAATCCGTTACCGGAAGCCGGGACGGAAAACGGGGTGCACCCCTCGAAAGGCACACACCCCGACCACCGTACAACCCTTGTGTTACTTGCCTGTCTTGCCTGTCTTACGTCCCACCGCGGCCTTGATCAGACCCGCGAAGAGCGGGTGCGGGCGGGTCGGGCGGGAGCGCAGCTCGGGGTGCGCCTGGGTCGCGACCAGGTACGGGTGGATGTCACGCGGGTACTCGACGTACTCGACGAGCTTGCCGTCCGGCGAGGTTCCGGAGAACTGCAGACCGGCCTTCTTCTCCAGTTCGGCGCGGTAGGCGTTGTTCACCTCGTAACGGTGACGGTGGCGCTCCTCGACGTACTCCTTGCCGTCGTACACCTCGCGCGCGATGGAGCCCTCGGCGAGCTTGGCCGGGTACATGCCCAGCCGCATCGTGCCGCCCATGTCGCCCTCGCCCGCCACGATGTCGAGCTGCTCGGCCATGGTCGAGATGACGGGGTGAGCGGTGCCGGAGTCGAACTCGGTGGAGTTGGCGTCGGCGATGTCGGCCAGGTTGCGCGCGGCCTCGATCACGATGCACTGCAGGCCGAGACAGAGGCCGAGCAGCGGGATCTTGTTCTCACGGGCGTACTGAATGGCGCCGACCTTGCCGGACACACCGCGGTCGCCGAAGCCACCGGGGATACAGATCGCGTCGACGTCGCCGAGCTGCTTGGCCGCGCCTGCCGGGGTCTTGCAGTCGTCCGAGGTGACCCACTTGATCGTCACGCGGGCCTTGTTCGCGAAACCGCCGGCGCGCAGCGCCTCGGTGACCGAGAGGTAGGCGTCGGGGAGGTCGATGTACTTGCCGACCAGCCCGAGCTTGATCTCGTGGAGCGGGCTGTGGACGCGGTCGAGCAGGTCGTCCCAGGCCGTCCAGTCCACGTCGCGGAAGGCCAGGTCCAACTTGCGGACGACGTACGCGTCCAGGCCCTCGGTGTGCAGAACCTTCGGGATGTCGTAGATCGACTTGGCGTCGATGCACGCGACCACGGCCGCCTCGTCGACGTCGCACATCAGCGAGATCTTGCGCTTGATGGCCGTGGGAACCTCGCGGTCCGCGCGCAGCACGATCGCGTCCGGCTGGATACCGATGTTGCGAAGCGCCGCAACCGAGTGCTGGGTCGGCTTCGTCTTCAGCTCCCCGGAGGGGCCGATGTACGGGAGGAGCGAGATGTGGACGACGAACACATTGTCGCGGCCGACCTCGTGACGGACCTGACGGACCGTCTCCAGGAAGGGCAGCGACTCGATGTCGCCGACCGTGCCGCCGACCTCCGTGATGACCACGTCGACGTCGTCGGTGGCCATCCGGCGGATGCGGTGCTTGATCTCGTTGGTGATGTGCGGGATGACCTGCACGGTGTCGCCCAGGTACTCGCCGCGCCGTTCCTTGGCGATGACCGTCGAGTACACCTGGCCGGTGGTGACGTTCGCCGAGCCGTCCAGGTCCACGTCGAGGAAACGCTCGTAGTGGCCGATGTCCAGGTCGGTCTCGGCGCCGTCGTTGGTGACGAACACCTCACCGTGCTGGAACGGGTTCATGGTGCCGGGGTCGACGTTCAGGTACGGGTCGAGCTTCTGCATCGTGACCCGCAGCCCCCGCGCCTTGAGCAACATACCCAGACTCGAGGCCGTGAGGCCCTTGCCGAGGGAGGAGGCGACACCCCCGGTGACGAAGATGTGCTTGGTCGTCGTGGCTGTGCTGTTTCGAAAAGCAGCGGGCGTCATGGCCAAGAGGGGGCTCCCGTGGTCGCGGTCTGGGGTGCGTACCGGCGTGGTGTCCGGGGATCTCCGGAGGTGCCGTCGCTGCGGTTCGGGGGTTTTTCTCCCACCGGTCCACGGGCTACCAGGGTATCAGCGACGCGGAGAGGCCGCTTCCGGCCACGCTCCGCACACACGTCGCCACGCACCCCACACGTCACTCACTCGATCGGCCCAGCCGGGTTACCGGGAGCGGCACGCGGATCTCCCACGTGCGTCGTATCCTGCTCGGACACTCGCTGCCGAGCCCGGCCGACACACGGCACCATCCCCGTCCGTATCCCGGAACACGTGAGCTCGTCAGTTCGTTTCGCAACGACAATCGCACCGACTAATTGACGTTTCGTAGCGACGCATTACCAACGTTCCCTTGACCGCAAGAGCGACCGCCCCGCAGGGGGCGAGGTAGCCGTTCGACTGGAGTTGCACGTGGCCGGGCGCATCGAGGACTACGCACTCATCGGAGACATGCAGACAGCCGCGCTGGTCTGCCGGGACGGCACAGTCGACTGGCTGTGCCTGCCCCGCTTCGACTCCCACGCCGTCTTCGCAGGACTGCTCGGCACGGAGGAACACGGATTCTGGCGGCTCGGCCCGGCGCACGCGGCCGATGCCAAACCGCCGATGGCGGCGCGCCGCACCTACCGCGGCGACTCGCTGATCCTGGAATCCGAGTGGGATACGCCACGCGGCACGGTCCGCGTGACCGATTTCATGCCCCCGCGCGACGGCGCGCCGCAGCTGATCCGGATCGTGGAGGGCGTCTCGGGCCGGGTCCCGATGCGCTCAGCGCTGCGAATGCGTTTCAGTTACGGCCGCGTCGTGCCCTGGGTGCACAAGCACGAGGGGCGGACGGTCGCCGTCGCCGGTCCCGACTCTGTGTGGTTCGACACAACCTGCGAGACCTACGGCAAGGCGCTGACCACGTACGCCGACTTCACCGTGGCGCCGGGCGACCGGATCGCGTTCACCATCTCGTGGGAGCCCTCGCACAAGGCGCCCCCCGCGCTGCCCGAGCCGGAGCAGTCGCTGGAGGCCACCGAGGAGTTCTGGCGCGACTGGGTCGACCAGTGCACGTACCACGGTCCCTACCGCGAGGCCGTCGTCCGCTCCCTGATCACCCTCAAGGCCCTGACGTACGCGCCCACGGGCGGCATCGTCGCCGCGCCCACGACCTCGCTCCCGGAGGAGATCGGCGGCGTACGCAACTGGGACTACCGCTACACCTGGCTGCGTGACGCCGCCATCACCCTGTCCTCGCTGCTGCGCACCGGCTACCGCGAAGAGGCCCGCGCCTGGCGCGAGTGGCTGCTGCGCGCGGTCGCCGGTGACCCCGAGAACCTGCAGATCATGTACGGCATCGCGGGCGAAAGGGAGTTGGGCGAGGCGGAGCTCCACTGGCTTCCCGGATACGAGAATTCGGGGCCCGTACGCGTCGGCAACGGAGCCGCGGGTCAGCTCCAGCTCGACGTGTACGGCGAGGTCACCGAAGCCCTGCACCTCGCCCACATGACGGGCCTGTCCCGCAACGACTACGCCTCGCTCCTCCAGCTCAAGCTGATCCGCTACCTGGAGGACCACTGGGACCAGCCGGACGAGGGCATCTGGGAAGTCCGCGGTCCGCGCCGCCACTTCGTGCACTCCAAGGTGATGGCCTGGGTCGCGGTCGACCGCACGATCAAGCTCATCGAGTCCGGTGACGCGGACGGTCCGCTGGAGAAGTGGCGCGAGCTGCGCGACGACATCCACCGGGACGTGTGCGAGAAGGGCTACGACAAGGAGCGCAACACGTTCACGCAGTCGTACGGCTCCAAGGAGCTGGACGCCTCGCTGCTCCTCATCCCGCAGATGGGCTTCCTGCCGCCGGACGACAAGCGTGTGATCGGCACCATCGAGGCCATCCAGCGCGAGCTGTCGACCTCGGACGGCTTCATCCTGCGCTACCCGACCAGCGGCGAGCACGCGGGCGTGGACGGCCTGGAGGGCGACGAAGGTGCCTTCCTGGCCTGCTCGTTCTGGATGGCGGACGACCTCGCGATGATCGGGCGGGTCGACGAGGCCCGCAAGCTCTTCGAGAGGCTGCTCGCGCTCCGCAACGACCTGGGCCTGCTCGCCGAGGAGTGGGACCCCCGGCTCAAGCGCCAGGTCGGGAACTTCCCGCAGGCGTTCAGTCACGTTCCGCTGATCGACACGGCGCTCAGGCTGACCGCTTCTGGCGCGTATGGCGGCTGAACGCGATCAACGCTCCTGAAGCTTCTCCAGAACGCTTCTGAACGCGCCCGATCCGCCGCACCCGCCTAGGCTGAGAGGCAGTCCTGTCCCCTTCTGAAAGGGGCGGCTGCCATGGCTCCCCTCTCCAAGGCGGGCGCGGCTCTCGCCGCGTTCCGCGCGGATCTGGCCGGCGACATGTTCACCGCGAGCGACCCGGGTTACGACGAGGCCCGGTCGGTCCACAACGGGATGATCGACCGGCGACCGGCGGTGATCGCGCAGTGCGCGAACGAGACCGATGTGGTCCGTTCGGTGCGGTTCGGGCGCGAACTCGACCTGCCGATCGCGGTGCGCGGCGGCGGCCACAGCGTGGCCGGCATGGCCCTGAACGACGGTGGTCTGGTCGTCGATCTGCGCCGGATGCACGACGTGACGGTCCATCCCGGTTCCCAGTCGGTACGGATCCAGGGCGGCGCCCTCATGAGCCATCTCGACCGTGCCACCCAGCCGTACGGCCTGGCGACCACCGGCGGCCGGGTCTCGACGACCGGTGTCGGCGGCTTCGTGCTGGGCGGTGGCAGTGGCTGGCTGGACCGGCGGTTCGGCCTGGCGATCGACAATCTGCTCGGCGTCGAGCTGGTCACAGCGGACGGCACGAAGGTCCGGGCCACCGCCGAGGAGAACCCCGAGCTGTTCTGGGCCCTGCACGGCGGCGGCGGGAACTTCGGTGTCGCCACCGCGCTGACCCTGAGGCTGCACGAGCTGCCCGAGTTCTCCGTCGCCCTGCTGATGTATCTGCCGGAGAGCGGCCCCGAGGTGGTCCACCTCTACCGCGAGATCATCGCGACGGGACCGCCCGAGGCGAGCGGCGGCATCATCTATCTGACCGGCCCGCCCGAGGAGTTCATCCCCGAGCATCTGGTCGGCCAACGGCTGTGTGCCGCGCTCCTGACGTACGCGGGCGGCGAGGAAGGCCTGCGCAAACTCGCCCAGCCGCTCCTCGCTCTGCCGCACGAGGCCGAGATCGTCAGCGCCCTCCCCTACGCCGACTTCCAGTGCATGCTCGACGACCCGCCCGGCATGCGGAACTACTGGTCCGCCGAGTACCTGACGGGCCTGCCCGACGAACTCGTGGACATCTTCTGCGCCCTCGGAGACACCATGCCCGTGCCCACAGGTACCCAGCACGTCCTGTTCCCGCAGGGCGGCGCGATCACCACGGGCCCCGCCGAGTTCCCGGTGCCCTACCGGAACGCCCCATGGGCCGTGCACCCCTTCGGCGTCTGGGAGGACCCCGCCGACGACGAAGCCTGCGTCCGCTGGGTCAAGGGCGTCCGCGCCGAGGTCCAGCCGTGGAGCACCGGCGCGGTCTACCTCAACTTCATCGGCGACGAGGGCGAGGACCGGGTGGTGGCCGGCCTCGGCACCGAGAACACCCGGCGCCTGGCCGCGGTGAAAGCGGAGTACGACCCCGACAACGTCTTCCGCTTCAACCACAACATCGCCCCCGTGCCCGGCTGAGCGCGGCGATCATCCCTGCTCGCGCAACGGGCCGGAGATGTTCCGGAACGTGCCGGCGGGTAGCGTCCGGGACCATGGACAGCCGTTACGACACCCAGGGCGCCGGAATCACCGTGCAGCGGGCGCTGGAGCTGCCGGGACTGCGCAGTGGGCTCCCGGAGATCCTCGCGGGGGCCGACCGGCTGCAGCGGACCGTGCGCTGGGTGCACGCGGGTGAGGTCCCGAACATCGCCTCGCTCCTCAAGGGCGGCGAACTGCTCCTGACCACGGGGTACGGCCTCGGCACCCGCCCCGCCGACCAGCGCGCCTTCGTCCGCACACTGGCCGAGCGCGGCATCGCGGCCCTGGTGGTGGAGCTCGGCCCGCGTTTCACCCGGCTGCCCGCGGCTCTCGTGGAGACGGCCAGGTCCACCGGTCTCCCCCTCGTCCAGCTGCACCGCGAGGTGCCCTTCGTGGCCGTCACGGAGGAGATCCACACCGAGATCGTCAACGGCCACTACGCCCTGCTCCAGCAGGCCGAGGAGGTGCACCGACGATGTACCGAGGCCCTCCTCGGCGGGGGCGGCGTACCCCAGGTCCTCGGCATTCTCGCGGACTTCAGCGGCAACCCGGTGTTCCTGGAGACGGCCGAGGGACAGCTCCTGTACGCCGCCGGGTCCGGGTCGGGCGGCGCGGGCACCGATCCGCTCCAGGTGTGGGAGGGGATGCGCGGCCAGCACAAGGAGGAACCGCCCGCCGGAACGACCCTCGTGGACGTGCCCGGGGGCGGCCCCGGCACCAACTCGGTACGGGCCCGGCTGGTCGTGCTGCCCGTAAGCGCCCCCGTCGCCCCGGTGCACCGGCTCGCGACGGAGCGGGCAGCCGGCATCCTGGCCGTCGTCCTGATGCAGGCCCGCCAGGAGGAGGAGCTCGCGGCGCGCGGACGCGGCGACTTCCTCACCGACCTCGCCGAGGGCCGTATCGAGGCGGAGGACGCGCCGGCGCAGGCCCGGGTGCTCGGCTTCAAGCCCGGCAACAGCCCGCTCCTGCCGGTCGTGATGCGGCTCACCGACGGCCTCTCCCCCGGCGGCGGCTGGGCGGTGCTGGCCCGCGCGGTCGCGGAGGAGCTGGCCTCGGTCGGGGTGCCCGTCCTGCTCGGCGTACGACCTGTCGAGGGCCGTGTCCCGCTTCTGCTGGGCCTGCGCTCGGAGTCCGAGCGTTCGGCCGTCGCGGACCGGGTCGCGGCGGCACTGCGGGCGGGTGTGGAGCGCGCGGGCATGCAGCGGCCCGGCGCGCAGCCGCCGGTGGTGGTCGTCGGCGTGGCGGGCGGCTGGGCGGCGGCCTCAGCGGGTCTGCGGCACGCGGCGGAGACGGCGACAGCCGCGCAGGGCCTCATCGACCGCCCCTGGTACGACGCCCGCCGCCTGGACATCGACCTGCTCCTGTGGCGGTTGCGCGACCACCCGGACCTGGCGGCCTTCGTGGACCGCGCCATCGGCCCGCTCCGCGACCACGACAACCGCTCCAAGCCGCCGCTTCTCCCGACCCTGGAGACGTACCTGACCCACGCGGGCCGCAAGGCGGAGACGGCCCGCGAGCTGCATCTCAACCGCCAGACGCTCTACAACCGCCTAGCCCGGATCGGGGAGTTGCTGGGCACGGACCTGGACGACCCGCAGACGGTACTGGCGTTGAGCCTGGCACTGCGGGCGCGGAGGCATGTGTCCTGACCGGGCAGGCGCCTCAGCCAAGAGGTCGCGGCTGGGTCAACTCGTCGTAGACGCTGAGCACTTGGGCGACCGTCTCGTCCTCGGTCGGCCAGGTCGCCGCCTGCAGGACACCCTTCTCCTTCAGGAACTCCCGACGGACGGGATCCTGAAGAAGGCGTACGACGGCTTCGGCGAGCGCCTGCGCATCCCCGTACGGGACGAGTTCGGCCGCGTCGCCGACCAGATCGGGGATACCGCCGACAGCGGTCGTGACGAGCGGCACACGCGCGTGGAGGGCCTCCTGCGCCAGCACGGACCGGGATTCCCAACTGCTCGGCAGCAGTGCGAGATCGGCCGCCGTGAGTAGCTCGGTGATGTCGTCGCGCCGCCCGACCAGGCGGACGGGCAGGCCTTCGTCCTCGATACGGCGCTGCAGCACCGTCCGGAGCGGCCCCTCCCCCGCGATCACGAGCAGCGGCAGGGGATCGAGGTCGCGCCACGCGCGGGCGGCGTCCAGCAGGACGTCGTACCCGCGGTGCCGGTCGAGGGAGCCGACGGCCATCAGCAACGGGCGCTCGATGGCGCCGAGTTCGGCCCGCGCCTTGTGCCGCAGCCGGTCGGGATCCCCGCTCTCGACGGCACCACGCGGCACCGGCGACGCGACGGCGGCCAGCCGCGCGTCGCGGGCGCCCCTGCTGCGGGCCCGGTCCACCAGGTCGGAGGACGTGCCGAGAACGACAGCGGCCGCCTTGGCGACCCGCCGCTCCAGCATGCGCAGCAGATGCGCCCGCGCACCCTCGGCGTGCGGACGCGTATGCCAGGTGACGACGAGCGGGATACGCCGCCCACTCAGCGCCAACGCGGCCCTCAGCGCGGCGTGCAGCCCGTGCGCGTGCACCAGGTCGGCGTCCGCGCAGGCCGTCCGCAGCGCGGCCATGGAGACGGGGTCGTTGCTGCGCGGCACCGGAACATGCTGCGCACCCGCGCCCGTGAACCCGTAGGCACGATCGGCATCGGCGGGGGCGCACACGGTGACCCGCACGCCCCGGGCGACGAGACCCGAGGTCAGCGACCGCACATGCGCGCAGCTGCGCGCGCTCCCACCGCCGAGCACCTGCACGGTGCGCAGCGGCGACTGGCCGTGCGGTGAGTGGCTGCTCACGTGGCTCACGTGGCCGGGGCTCCTGGTTCGGCGTCGGAACGGTCACGAAGAAACGTACAGAAGGGGTGTACCGCACGTCGCGCTCCGCATACAACGCCAAGGATGCCAGGCCGCCCAGGCGTTCCGACACCACCACCGGAACCAGATCACGACGCCCCGGCCAACTCGAGGGCCTGAGTCACTCACACGAGTGAGGGCCGCGGAGCGGCCCGGATCCGGGGACCGCGGAGCGGTCGAAACAGGCGGGTGGGCGGGAAAACGCCGCGGAGCGGCGGAGATCGAACCGCGGAGCGGGTCAAAGCAAGGCCGCGGAGCGGGTCAAGGCACAGCCGCGGAGCGGGTCAAGGGCGCGCGGCGGAGCGGCGGAGAGACACCCCGCCCGCCGGCGGCTACCCGTCCGCTCGGGCCGTCGCCAGAAGCTCCTCCGCGTGTGCTCGGGCCGTCTCCGAGTGTTCCTGTCCGGCCAGCATGCGGGACAGCTCACGGATTCGGTCCTCGCCTTCCAGGACCTTGACCCCGGACCGGGTCACGGACCCGTCGTTGGTCTTCTCGACGAGCAGCTGCCGGTCGGCGAACGCGGCGACCTGCGGGAGATGCGTGACGACCACGACCTGCGCGGTCTTCGCGAGTCGGGCGAGCCGCCGCCCGATCTCGACCGCGGCCTTGCCGCCGACACCCGCGTCGACCTCGTCGAACAGATACGTCGGCACCGGATCCGTACCCGCGAAGACGACCTCCACCGCGAGCATCACGCGCGAGAGCTCACCGCCGGAGGCACCCTTGGCGATGGGCCGGGGCGGTGCGCCCGGGTGCGGTGCCAGCAGCAGCTCGACCTCGTCGACGCCCGCGGGCCCGTACGCGACCGTACGGCCGTCGAGTTCCACGCCCTCCGGGTCGTCGGTCTGCCGGATCTCGAACGACACGCGCGCGTGCGGCATGGCGAGCGAGGCCAGCTCGGCGGTCACCGCGGCGGCGAACCGCTCGGCGGCCTCCGTACGGGCCTCCGTCAGCCCCTGGGCAAGTCCGCCCAGTTCGGCGCGGAGCGCGTCCCGCTCGGCGGTCAGCTCGTCGATCCGCTCGTCGTCGCCGTCGAGTTCGAGGAGCCGCGCGGCGCCCTGCTCGGCCCAGGAGAGCACGGCGTTGATGTCTTCGCCGTACTTCCGGGTGAGCTGGGTGAGTGCGGCCCGGCGCTCCTCGACCGCCGCGAGCCGCAGCGGATCGGCGTCTAGATCGTCGGCGTACCCGGCCAGCTCCCCGGCCACATCCCGCAGCAGGATGTTGACCTCCCCGATCCGCCCGGACAGCGCGCCGAGCGAGGAGTCGTGCGAACGTACGGCCTCAAGCGCCCGGTGCGCGCCCGCGACGAGCGTCGCCGCGTCGATGCCCTCGGGGTCCTCGGGATTGCCCGCGAGCGCCGCGTGCGCGACCGTGGCGGCCGACGCCAGCGCCTCCGCGTGGCCGAGCCGCTCGGCCTCCGCGGCCAGCTCCACGTCCTCGCCCTCCCGCGGTTCGACCCCCGCGATCTCGTCGAGTCCGAAGCGCAGCAGGTCGGCTTCCTGGGCCCGCTCACGCGCGCGCGTGGTGATCTCGTCCAGCTCGGCCGAGATCGCGCGCAGCCGGCGGTAGGCACCCGCGTACTTGGCGAGCGGCACGGCGACCGCGTCCCCCGCGTACCGGTCGAGCGCCTGCCGCTGCCGGGACAGCTTGAGCAGCCCCTGCTGGTCGGTCTGGCCGTGCACGGCGACGAGCTCGTCGGCAAGCTCGGCGAGCACCCCCACAGGCACGGAACGCCCGCCCAGGTGAGCCCGCGAGCGCCCCTCAGCTGAAACGGTACGGCTGATCAGCAGCGCCCCGTCGTCGAGTTCGGCTCCGGCCTCCTCGGCCCGCAGGACCGCGGTCCCGCCCGGGGGCACGGTGATCCGCCCCTCCACGACCGCGTTCTTGGCGCCGATCCGCACCAGGGCCGGGTCGGCACGCCCACCCAGCAGCAGCCCGAGGCTGGTGACCACCATCGTCTTGCCCGCACCGGTCTCACCGGTCACGGCGGTGAAGCCTGGCGACAGCTCGACCACCGCGTCGTCGATGACTCCGAGCGACCGTATCCGCATCTCCTCCAACACGCCCCCGACCTTACGAGGTCAGGGACCGGATGTGCGACGGCCCCCACCCCCCGGGTGCGAAGGCGCAGGTGACAAGGACCCACAAAGGGGCCGTTGTCACCCGCGGGAGTGGGCCACCGTACAAACGCCGTACACATCAATCCGTACAAACAGTCGTACGACTAGTGCGGCGCCCCGCGCCATCCGGAAACCGGCAGCGCGAACTTCGCGACCAGCCGGTCCGTGAACGACGCGTGATGCAGCCGAGCCAGCCGCACCGGCACAGCCCCCCGCCGGACCTCCACCCGAGCCCCCGGCGGCAACTCCAGCTTCCGCCGCCCGTCACACCACAGCACCCCCGGCGGAATGTGCGGCAGCACCTCCACCGCGAGCACCGAGTCCGGCGAGGTCACCAGCGGCTTCGCGAACAGCGCGTGCGCACTGATCGGCACCATCAGCAGCGCCTCGACCTCCGGCCACACCACGGGCCCGCCCGCGGAGAACGCGTACGCCGTGGAGCCGGTCGGCGTGGCGCAGACGATCCCGTCGCAGCCGAAGCCCGTCACCGGCCGCCCGTCGATCTCCAGCACGACCTCAAGGAGCTTCTCGGCGGAGACCTTCTGCACGGCCGCCTCGTTCAGCGCCCAGTCGGTGTGCACGATGTCGCCGTTCTGGTGCACGACGACGTCGACGGTCATCCGCTCCTCGACCTCGTACGCCTTGGTCACCACCCGGTCGACGACCTTGTCGAGGTCGTCCCGCTCGGCCTCCGCGAGGAAGCCGACGCGACCGAGGTTGACGCCGAGCATCGGCACCCCGGACGCACGGGCGAACTCGGCGCCGCGCAGCAGCGTCCCGTCACCGCCGAGCACGATCAGCAGTTCGCACCCGTCGAGGCACTGCGGTGTGGCCTCCTTCACGAGCTCCACGGTCGGTGGCAGCGGCAGGTCGGCCGCCTCTGCCTCCAGCACCCGTACGCCGATCCCGGAGCGCAACAGCCCCTGGACGACGAGTTCGGCGCTGCGGATCGCAGCGGGCCGCCCGGTGTGGGCAAGCAGGAAAACAGTACGAGCTCGGGTCTGTGTCAACGCGGCCCCTCCGCCACTGCACGGTCAACGTCGGCCGGGTCGAGTTCGGGTGCCCCGGCACGCAGCCACAGAAAGTACTCGACATTGCCCGAGGGTCCGGGCAACGGACTGGCCGTGACCCCCTGCACCCCGAGCCCCAGCCCCCAGGCACGCGCGGCCACACCGCGCACGGCCTCGGCCCTCAGTTCCGGGCTGCGCACGACACCGCCGCTGCCCAGCCGTTCCTTCCCCACTTCGAACTGTGGTTTGACCATCATCACCAGATCGGCGTCGGGCGCCGCGCACCGCGCGAGGGCGGGCAGCACCAGGCCGAGCGGGATGAAGGACAGATCCCCGACAACAAGATCCACGGGCTCCCCATCGATCGCCTCCAACGTCAACTCGCGTACGTTCGTACGGTCCTTGACGGTGACGCGTTCATCGCTCTGCAGAGACCAAGCAAGTTGACCGTAGCCGACATCGACGGCGACCACATGGGCGGCTCCCGCGCGCAGCAGTACGTCGGTGAAGCCGCCGGTGGACGCTCCGGCGTCCAGCGCCCGCCGTCCCTCGACCTTGAGCCCCTGCGGTACGAAGGCTTCCAGCGCGCCGGCGAGCTTGTGTCCGCCGCGCGAGACGTAGTCGGGGTCGCTGTCGTCCTGGGTCACCACGATCGCGGCCGCGGTCTCCACCTGGGTGGCGGGCTTGACCGCGAGGGTCTTGCCGACGGTGACCCTTCCCGCGGCGATCAGCTGTCCGGCGTGCTCGCGCGAGCGCGCGAGCTTCCGGCGGACCAGCTCGGCATCCAGGCGGCGGCGTGCCACTCCTGCCACGTTCGGTTCAGCTCCTGCGGTCGTTGGAATCAGAAGGTGTGGCCCGAAGGGCCTCGTTGAGGGGTGGTGGTCGGGTGACGGGTGGGCGGGGGCGCCGGAGGTTCCGGGCGGGCGTCGAGCGCGGTGAGCGCGTCGCGCAGCCCCCGGTGTACATCCTCGTACACCTCGACGTGTCCGTCGGTGGCGAGGTGGTCGGCGTCGGCCAGCCGGTCGAGCTGAGCGTCGATGTCCGCGTTGCCGGTGGGGGTGCGGGGGACGTTCAGCGGGGCCGGGGCGGCAAGGTCGTACGCGGGGACGGCATCGACCGGAACCTCCGGCTCCGGGACCTCGCCCTGCGGAGACGGGGTCTGGGGCACTGAGTCGCTCATGCCCCGACGCTACCCCGAAGCGCTGCGGTACCGTCCATCACGATGGCGACGATCGAGGAGTGCCGCAGCGCGCTCGAGAAGCTTGCGGACAACATGGCGGGCGCCGACGGGGACGTACGCGAGGCGGCGGCCCTGGACCGCTCGCTGAGCTGCCGTATCACCGACCTGGACATCACCTTCGTCGGTCGTCTCAGGGGCGGCCGGATCGAGGTGCTCGACACACTCCAGGGCGCGCCCTCCGAGAAGGCCCAGATCCGGCTCACGATGGACGGCGACGACCTGGTCGCGATGGTGAACGGCGAGCTGAACTTCGCGAAGGCCTGGGGCTCGGGCCGGGTGAAGCTGGAGGCGGGCCTGCGCGACCTGTTCCGGCTCAGGACCCTTCTTTAGCCGACACCGACGCCGATGCCGATGCCTTGACCGACGCCGATGCCTTGGCGGACGCCGATGCCTTGACCGACGTCGACGCCGACGCGGCCGCACGTGCCTTGCGCGCCGCCGGCACCACCAGCGGCGTCCCCGTCTCCGGGTCCTCGATGACCTGGCAGCGCAGCCCGAAGACCTCCTCGACCAGGTCGGCCGTGACGATGTCGCCGGGCGCCCCCTCGGCGATGATTTCGCCCTCGCGCAGGGCGATGAGGTGGGTGGCGTACCGGGCCGCGTGGTTGAGGTCGTGGAGTACGGCGACCAGGGTGCGGCCCTGTTCCTCGTGCAGTTCGGCGCACAGGTCGAGGACGTCGATCTGGTGCTGGATGTCGAGGTACGTCGTGGGCTCGTCGAGGAGCAGCAGCGGTGTCTGCTGAGCGAGGGCCATCGCGATCCACACGCGCTGCCGCTGGCCGCCCGACAGCTCATCGACATAGCGATCGGCGAGCTCGGCGACGCCGGTCGAGGCCATCGACTCCTGGACGACCCGCTCGTCCTCCGCGGACCACTGACGCAGCAGCCCCTGGTGCGGGTAACGGCCCCGGCCGACCAGGTCGCCGACCGTGATTCCGTCCGGCGCGATCGAGGACTGCGGCAGCAGCCCGAGCGTCCTGGCCACCTTCTTCGCGGGCATGGACTGGATGACCTGCCCGTCGAGCAGTACGCGTCCCTGGGAGGGCTTGAGCATCCGGGAAAGGGCGCGCAGCAGGGTCGACTTGCCGCAGGCGTTCGGGCCGACGATCACCGTGAAGGAGTTGTCGGGTATCTCCACCGACAGCTTCTCCGTGATGACGCGCTGGTCGTAGGCAAGGGTGACGTTCTCGGCGGACAGGCGGTTCACGGTGCTGGTGCTCCTCTTGATGTTCTCGTTCGCTGCGGCGTCCATTTCCGGCCGACCCGCCTTCCGCTCGGCGGTGTCGAATTCAGGCCGACCCGTCCTCCTCTCGGCGCTCATATCCGGCCCGCCTTCCGCTCGGTGACCAGGAGCCACAGCAGATAGACGCCGCCTAGGACTCCGGTCACCACACCCACGGGCAGCTGATCGGCGCCGAAGGCCCGCTGCGAGGCCCAGTCCGCGACGATCAGCAGGGTCGCGCCCATACACATGGAGGGCACCAGGTTCGGACCCGGCGAGCGGGTCAGCCGCCGGGCGAGCTGCGGCGAGGTGAGCGCCACGAAACCGACCGGTCCCGCGGCGGCGGTGGCGCCCGCGGTGAGCAGTACGGCGGCCAGCATCAGCAGCAGCCGCGTCCGCTCGACCCGCACACCGAGCGCGTACGAGACGTCGTCGCCCATCTCGATCATGCGCAGCCCGCGCGCGTTGCCGAGGACCAGGGGCACGAGGACGGCGCACATGATGAGCAGCGGCCATACCTGGGTCCAGTCACGGCCGTTGAGTGAGCCGGTCATCCAGACCACGGCGCGGGCCGCGTCGACGATGTCGGCCTTGGTGAGCAGATAGCCGTTGACCGCCGTGACGATCGCGGAGACACCGATACCGACCAGAACCAGTCGATAACCGTGCACACCTCGTTTCCATGCGAGCAGATAGATGGCGAGCCCGGTCACGAGTCCGCCCACAAGCGCCCCGAGAGCGACCTGGTTCGCGGTCCCGGAGAACAGCACGATCATGATGAGCGCGCCGGCCGTGGCGCCCTGCCCGAGGCCGAGCACGTCCGGACTGCCCAGCGGGTTGCGGGAGATGGACTGGAAGATCGCCCCGCCGAGCCCGAGCGAGGCCCCCACCAGCAGACCGACGATGACCCGCGGCAGCCGCAGGTCGTTGACGATGTACTCCTGGATGGTGGTCCCGTCGCCGAACAGCGTCTTGAGGACGTCCGGGGCCGAGATCGGGAAGTCGCCGGTGCCGATCAGCACGACGCTCGCGGTGAACGCGGCGGCCAGCAGCAGGACGACGACGGTGAACGCCCGGGCGTCGAGCCGGACAGACAGCCCGCGACCCGTCCGAACGGATCGGGTGCCCCGGATGCGGAGGGCCGGGGGGCGCTCAGCCGGATCGTGCGTTGCAGGATCGTGGGCGGCCGGACCGTGGGCGGCCGGACCGTGGGCGGCCGGATCGCCTGTGGCGGGATTGCGTGTGGTCGTCACAGCTGCGCCGTCCTCCGCCGTCGTACGAGATAGATGAAGACCGGGCCGCCGAGGACCGCGGTGACGATGCCGACCTGCAACTCCGCGGGCCGCGCGATCATCCGGCCGATGACATCGGCGCCCAGCAGCAGCACGGGCGACAGCACCGTCGCGTACGGCAGGATCCAGCGCAGGTCGGGCCCGGTGAAGGAGCGGACGACGTGCGGGACCATCAGACCGACGAACACGATCGGCCCGCAGGCGGCGGTCGCGGCGCCGCACAGCACGGTCGCGGCGGCCATGGACAACGCGCGGGTGCGGTTCAGGTTGGCGCCGAGCGCGCGGGCGGTGTCGTCGCCCATGGTCACGGCGTTCAGCGGTCGGGCGAGGGCCAGCGCGAGGATCATCCCGACCGCCAGGAACGGCAGCACCTGCTTGATGGTGGTGTCGGTGGCCGCGGCCAGCGAGCCGACCGTCCAGAAGCGCATCTTGCCGAGCGCGGCGTTGTCCGTGATCATCACGGCTTGCAGATAGCCGTAGAGCGCGGCGCTGATGGCCGTACCGGCGAGGGCGAGCCGCACCGGAGTCGCCCCCCGGCTGCCGCCGAGGAACCAGACCAGCGCGCCCACCGCGGCCGCCCCGAAGAAGGCGAACCAGACGTAGCCGTTCAGACTCGTGACGCCGAAAAACGTGATGGCGGTGACAACCGCGGCGGACGCGCCCGCGTTGATCCCGAGCAGTCCGGGGTCGGCCAGCGGATTACGGGTGAGCGCCTGGAGGACGGCCCCCGCCAGTCCCAACGCGGCACCGACCAGCAGTCCGAGGACGGTCCGGGAGAGCCGGTCACGGACCACGACATCCGCGTACGTCCCCGAGTCGTGGAAAAGGCCGTGCCAGACCTGATCCAGCGGCAGCGCTTTCGCACCGATGGCGATACTCGCCAGCGCGACGAGTACCAGCAGCCCCACGGACGCGAGGAGCCCAAAGGTACGTATCGCCCGTCGGGTTGGGGGCGCGGGGGCGGTCTCCGCGCGCTCTTCGGGAGGACTGTCAACCAACACCCAGTTAGGTTAGCCTACCCTCCCATCCCGGCTCGATCCCGTGTCACCGCAGATGAGCCCGGGTGCCCGTGCCCCACCTTCCGTGCCCCGCGCCTCGTACTCCGCGCTCTATGTCTGGCGCCTCGTGTCCCGCGCTCCACACTCCGTGCCTGTGCCAGGCGCCTCGTACCCCGTGGCCTCCGCCCCGCGCCCTCCGCGCTCAAAGCCCCAGCCGCGCCAGTGCCTTTCCGCCGTCCAGCTCGCACGTCCCGTCCCCGGCCGCCGTCCACGCCGCCGCGCACAGCGCCCGCAGCCCGTCCAGGGCCTCGCCGTCACCTTCCAGTTCCAGCCGTTCGTTCCCAGCCGTGGCCGTCCAGCCACCGCACCGGAAGCCGCCGTCCGCCTCGGTGACCTCCGGCTGCCCGGTGAGCAGCCCGCGCAGATCGGCATCGACATACGTCGGCCGGTGCTGCGGCGGTGCGGCGAGCAGCTGCGTGCCGTCCGTGACGCCGGTCAGTACGAGCAGCGAGTCCACCTCGCCGTTGAACGCGCCCTCGATGTCCGTGTCCAGCCGGTCACCGACGACCAGTGGCCTCTTGGCCCCGGTCCGCAGAATCGTCTCCCGGTGCATCGGAGGCAGCGGCTTGCCCGCCACCTGCGGCTCGGCGCCTGTGGCGATGCGTACGACCTCCACCGCCGCGCCGTTCCCCGGGGCGATCCCGCGTGCGCTGGGGATCGTCAGGTCGGTGTTGGACGCGAACCACGGCACCCCACGCGCGATGGCGTAGGACGCCTCCGCGAAGCGCCCCCAGGGCAGATCAGGACCGCCGAACCCCTGTACGACCGCCGCCGGGTCGTCGTCCGCCGACTCGACCGGTTCGAGCCCGCGCTCACGCAGCGCGACCCGCAGTCCCTCCCCGCCGATGACCAGCACACGCGCGCCGGCGGGCACCTGCTCGCTGATCAGCCGGGCCGCGGCCTGCGCCGAGGTGATGACGTCGGAGGCACCTGTCGGTATCCCCAGCTCCGTGAGGTGCTCGGCCACCGCGTCCGGCGTACGCAACGCGTTGTTCGTGACGTACGCGAGACGCATCCCGCCTGAGCGGGCCGTACCGAGGGACTCAATGGCGTGCGCGATGGCGTTCCCACCCGCGTACACCACCCCGTCCAGATCGAGCAGAGCCGTGTCGTACGCCTCACTCAGGGCCTGCGCACTGCCCTCGGGCCGCGTCCTGACGGTCTGGCTCATTCCGCATCGCTCCTCATTCGATCCCTTTGCCCTGATCATCGCGCATGCCACTGACACACTTACGATGCCTGAATGAACTATGCAGGTCCCACGCACGTACCCGCACGCATGGGCCTTGATCTGAACCCCTTCCGGGGTCTGCGCTACGACCCCGACCGGGTCGGCAGTCTGGCCGCCGTGACCTCACCGCCGTACGACGTCGTCGTACGGCCGGACGGTCTGCTCCACCTGGAATCCGCTGACCCGCACAACATCGTCCGGCTGATCCTCCCGCAGGACACCACCCCCACCGCACGCAACGAGCAGGCGGCCGAGACCCTGCACCGCTGGCTCTCCGAGGGTGTCCTCACCACCGATACCGAGCCGGGCCTGTACGTCTACGAACAGCGCGACGGCGACATGCTGCAACGCGGCATCATCGGCGCCCTGCGCCTGTCGGAGCCCTCGGACGGCGTCGTCCTCCCCCACGAGGACGTGATGCCGCATGTCGTCGCGGACCGCGCGGCCCTGATGCGTGCCACTTCCGCCAACCTGGAACCCCTGCTGCTGACATATCGCGGCAATGGTTCCCGGGTAGGCACCGCCGCCGTCATCGAACGCACCACCCAGCACCCGCCGCTCCTCTCCACCACTACGGAGGACGGCTTCAGCCACCGTCTGTGGGCGGTCACCGACCCCGCCGACCTCACCGAGATCCAGACAGACCTCGGTCACCACCAGGCCCTCATCGCCGACGGCCACCATCGCTGGGCAACGTATCTGCGTCTACGCGCGGAGCACCCCTCCCCCAGCCCCTGGGACTACGGCCTGGTCCTGCTGGTCGACACCAAGCGCTACCCGCTCCGCGTCCGGGCGATCCACCGCCTCCTGCACCGCCTGCCGGTCGCCGAAGCACTGGCCGCCCTCACGGACTCCTTCCGCGTACGCCGCCTCGACGTCCCCCTCTCCGAGGCCATGGAAGCCCTGGCCACAGCGGCCTCGGACGGAAACGCCTTCCTCCTTGCCGGCGACGGCGCCTTCCACCTCGTCGACCGTCCGTCCCCGGACCTCCTCGCCCGTACGATCCCGGGTGATCACCCCGAGGCCTGGCGCACCCTGGACGCGACGGTCCTGCACGCCACGCTCCTCGAACACGTCTGGGGCATTCCGGAGGACTCGCCCGAGCACATCGCGTACATCCACGACACGGCGGCCACCGTCGCCAAGGCGGAGCGTGACAACGGCACGGCCGTCCTGATGCATCCGGTCCGCGAGGAGGTCGTACGCGACCTGGCCCGCCAGGGCGTCACGATGCCCCGCAAGTCGACATCGTTCGGCCCGAAGCCGGCGTCGGGCCTGGTATTGCGGGCACTCGCGCGCTGACAGACACAGACGGGCGGAACCCCTTCCGGAGTCCCGCCCGTCCGCTTCTACGTCGCTTGTCTACGCCGCTTGTTCTACGTTTCCTGCGCGGCGTCAGCCTTGAGGCGCGTCCTTGGAGCCGTCCTCGTCCACGTCGTCGTCCTCGTCAGGCGTCTGCTCGCCCTCGGGAGCGTCGACTTCGTCCTCGTCCTCGTCCTCGATCTCGTCCTCGGGCTCAAGCACGGTCTCGATATCGGTCTCAGCCGACGTCTGCACCTCCGCCGCAGCCGTCGTCGCCGTCTCTGTCTCCGTTTCCGCCTCGTCCTCATCCTCGACGAGCGCGTCGAGGAACTCGACGCCGTCCAGCTCGGCGAGCCGGTCGGAGGCGTCCGTGCTGCCGTCCTTGTCGGACTCGATGGCCTTCGCGAACCACTCGCGCGCCTCACCATCCCGACCGGCGGCAAGCAGCGCGTCGGCGTAGGCGTAACGCAGTCGCGCGGTCCAGGACTGCACGGAGTTCGAGGCGAGCTCGGGGCCCTGAAGGGTCACGATGGCGGCGTCGATCTGCCCGATGTCCCGTCGCGCACCGGCAGCCACGAGGCGCATCTCGACCTGCCCGGCCTTGTCCAGCTTCTGGACCTCGGGCGCACCGGCCATGTCCAGCGCCTTCTCGGGCCGGCCGAGACCGCGCTCGCAGTCCGCCATGACCGGCCAAAGGTCTACGCCACCGGTCATACGACGCGCGGCCCGGAACTCGGCAAGCGCCTCGCTGTACTTCTGGCTCGCGTACGCGGCAAACCCGGCCGCCTCCCGCACGGCGGCGACACGCGATGCCAGGCGCAGGGCGACCTTCGAGTAGCCGTACGCCCCCTCGGGGTCCTCGTCGATGAGCCGGGCGACCATCACCAGGTTCTTGGCGACATCATCGGCAAGCCCCTTCGGGAGGCTCATCAGTTCCTGCCGTACGTCCTTGTCGATCTCGTCGCCAGTGACGTCCTCGGGGATCGGCAGCCGCTTGATCGGCTCACGGTCCCGGTCACGGTCGTCGCGGAAACTTCCGCCACCGCGGCGGTCGTCGCCACGCCGGTCGTCACGACCTCGGAAGCCACCGGAGCCACTGGGACGACCGCCCCGGTCGTCCCGGCGCGGGCCGGCTCCCCGGTCATCGCGCCCACGGAATCCACCGCCTCGGTTGTCGTCACGCTTGTCATCGCGGCGGAACGCCGGACGGTCGTCGCGACGGGCACCACCACGGTCGTCATCGCGGCGCGGCGCACTGCTGGGACGCTCATCACGGCGCGGACCACTGGTGGCGGGCCGCTCGTCACGACGGAAGCTGCTGCTACCACGGTTGTCATCACGACGATTGTCATCGCGACGGAAGCCACCACGGTCACCGCTGTCACGCCGATCGTCCCGACGGAAACCGCTGCCACCACGGTCGTCATCACGGCGAGGCGCACTGCTGGGGCGCTCATCACGGCGCGGACCACTGGCGGCGGGACGCTCATCCCGACGAAAGCCGCCGCTACCACGGTTGTCATCACGACGAGGCCCACTGCTGGGACGCTCATCACGCCGGAACGACGGACGATCCCCCTCGCGACCGCCACCACTTCCACTTCCACGGTCATCACGACGCGGGCCACTCGGGCGGTCATCTCGCCGGAACGGCGGGCGATCCCCCTCGCGACGGAATCCACCGCCTCGGTTGTCGTCACGCTTGTCGTCGCGGCGGAACGCCGGACGGTCGTCCCGGCGGTCGTCGCGACGGGCACCACCACGGTCGTCATCGCGGCGCGGCGCACTGCTGGGACGCTCATCACGCCGGAACCCGCCGCCGCGATTGTCATCACGACGGAAGCCACCACGGTCACCGCTGTCACGCCGATCGTCCCGACGGAAACCGCTGCTACCACGGTCGTCATCACGACGCGGCGCACTGCTGGGACGCTCATCACGGCGCGGACCACTGGCGGCGGGACGCTCATCACGACGGAAGCCGCCGCTACCACGGTTGTCATCACGACGATTGTCATCACGACGGAAACCGCTGCTACCACGGTTGTCATCACGACGAGGCCCGCTGCTGGGACGCTCATCACGCCGGAACGACGGACGATCCCCTTCGCGACCGCCACCACTTCCACTTCCACGGTCATCACGACGCGGGCCACTGGGACGCTCGTCACGCCGGAAGGGCGGGCGACCACCGCGGTCACCCTCGCGTCGGTCGTCGCGGCCACGGACGCCGCCGCCGCGGTTGTCATCACTGCGCGGGGCGCTGGGACGATCATCCCGCCGGAAACCGCCACGGTCCCCGGCACTCCTGTCGTCGCGCCGGCCCTGACTCCCGCCACGGTCGCCGTCACGGCGATCGTTGTCGCGGGGCGGGCCCCCGCGGTAGCCGCCGCGGTCACCACTGTCCCGGCGTCGCTGGTCGCGATCCGGTCGCTCATCGGGAGAGTTGGTGGACATGGTGACTCCTGTCTTCGGTACCGCAAGTCATTCTCGCGCAGCCAGGTACCCGGCGCGCTTCGGAAAAACAAAAAAGGACCTCTGGTCCCAGCGAGTCGCTGGGACCAGAGGTCCTCAAGATTTGTTCGGCGGCGTCCTACTCTCCCACAGGGTCCCCCCTGCAGTACCATCGGCGCTATAAGGCTTAGCTTCCGGGTTCGGAATGTAACCGGGCGTTTCCCTTATGCTATGACCACCGAAACCCTTTCAGACACCCCACGATAAAGCGGAGTCTTGAACGGGCAGCGAACAAGCACACTATTCAATTGATTAGTGAAACTGTTCAGCCAGCACAACCGTTCGTTGTCTGGGAACTACACAGTGGACGCGAGCAACTGAGGACAAGCCCTCGGCCTATTAGTACCAGTCAGCTTCGCCCATTACTGGGCTTCCACATCTGGCCTATCAACC